>NZ_CALHHX010000171.1 GCF_938030685.1 uncultured Campylobacter sp.
AGCACCTTGCCTAAAATCCCAGCACCTTTGCCGACGGCGCTGCCGCGAAGCGCGCTTTCTTTTTCTCTCATCACCGCAAATAGCCCGTTCAGCGTCTTTTGCGTGATGTAATCGTTCAAATCCTCGCCCTGCTTAGGCAGATACTCGCTCGCGCCCAGCCCGCGCGCGATATTTTGCACCGCTTCGTTACCCGCGATCTTGTTTTGCGCGAAGGAATTTAGCCCGTTATACGCCGTCGCGAAGCTATTTTTGCTCATCATATCGCTTACGATCGGTCTAAAAACAAAATTTTCATAATTTTTCCTTCGATCTAAATTTAACATCATATCGCTTACGATCGGTCTAAAAACCGCCCGCAGCTTCGCGCCCGATTTGCTCTGTAAATACTCGCTAAGCGCCGTGTCGCCGCCGCCGATGAGCTTTTTAACGTCGGCATCGCTCATAGATTTCAGATCTTGCAAAAATATCTTGCTCGCACCGCTCACCGCCTTGGTAGCGGCGTCGTTCATGCTCACGACGAGCTCACGTTCCCATTTATCGCCGCCTACCTTTCTCGCAAGCTTCGCAGCCGCCTTCAGCGAAGGAGGAAGCTCGATTTTAGCGGTCTTGCTGTGGATGTAGCCCTTGGCGAGCTCGGCTACGGCGCGGTTTGCGGCGGAAGCGAGCAGCTCTTTGTAGTTTCCGCTCTGAGTCGCACCGAGCACGTCCGCGCCCTGCTTTAGGATATCCGTTACGTCCGCATGCGCGAGCGACAGCGACGCGGCGGCGAGTAAAACCATAAATTTTTTCATATTGCAACCTTTGGATAAAATTTACGCCATTATGCCAAAATGCGGTAAACGCTCAGCCCGTGCTCGGTTTAAATTTTCGCGCTGCGCGGGCGAGCTGAGATAAAATTTTAAGCTAAATTTAAAAGCAGCTTCGAGTTAAATTTTAAACGTCAAATTTTAAAGCTAAATTTAACTGGTGGAATTTACCTGCCAATTTAAAGATGAAATTTGGATGCGTCGGTCTTTGTCATGCTTGCGGCTAAATTTTAAAAGCAGCACTACGACGAGCTAAAATTTTAAAACGCTGCTCGGCGCTATTTAAATTTACGCAGCGCACACGATGCCAGCGTAAGGCACATAAAGCAAATTATAGCGATGAGCTGTATATCCTCAGCACAAACGATTGAAATTTTATCAAACCCGCCGTAGTTCAAAAGCTCGCCGTAAATTTAAAGAGCTTAAATTTAAAAGCGAGCTGCCGCTTTTGACAAAATAAAGCGAGTTGAGCTTAAACCAGACCTTGATCCAGCATCGCATCGGCTACGCGGCGAAAGCCCGCGATGTTTGAGCCTAGCACGAGATTACCCTCCGCGCCGAATTCCTTCGAAGTCTCGTAGCTGGTGCGAAATATGTGGCGCATGATCTCGCGCAGTTTACTATCGACCTCCTCGAAGCTCCACGACGCCATCTGTGCGTTCTGCGCCATCTCAAGCCCGCTCGTAGCCACGCCGCCAGCATTCGCCGCTTTGGCAGGGCCGAAAAGAAAGTCTTTTTGCGCGAGCATAAAATCTATCGCCTCAAGCGTGCTTGGCATATTCGCGCCCTCGCAAACCATGCGGCATCCGTTGGCATAGAGAGTCTTTACGTCTTGCAGATTAAGCTCGTTTTGCGTAGCGCTCGGAAACGCCGCGTCGCACGGCACGCTCCACACGCAGTTACGCCCCGCGGGATAGGCGCTAACTGGGATAAATTTTGCGCCAGGACGCTCCTTGATATATTCGCAAAGCCCTACGCGCAGCTGCTCTTTTAGCTTTTTAAGAAGCATTACATCGATTCCCTCGGCGTCATAGATAAAGCCCGTAGAATCGCTTACTGTAACGGGCTTAGCCTGCATCTGATAGAGCTTTTCGGCTGTGTAGATCGCGACGTTGCCGGCGCCCGAGATCGTGCAAATTTTGCCGTGCAGCGAATCGCCCTTGGTAGCTAGCATCTCGTTTGCGAAATACACGGAGCCGTAGCCCGTAGCCTCGGTGCGCGCAAGACTACCGCCCCAGCTTAGCCCTTTGCCCGTAAGCGCACCGTCGAATCTGCGGGTGAGCTTTTTATATGCGCCGTACATATAGCCGATCTCGCGACCGCCCACGCCGATGTCGCCCGCAGGCACGTCAGTATTGGAGCTGATTAGGCGGTGAAGTTCAAGCATAAAAGCTTGACAAAATCTCATAATCTCGCCGTCGCTCTTGCCCTTGGGATCGAAATTTGCGCCCCCTTTTGCGCCGCCGATATTAAGACCCGTGAGGGAATTTTTAAAAATTTGCTCAAAGCCTAAGAATTTCAAAACGCCCAAATTTACACTCGGGTGAAAGCGCAGTCCGCCTTTGTAAGGCCCCAGAGCGGAGTTGAACTCTATGCGATATCCCGTATGCACGCAGGGCTCGCCGCCGTCGCTCATATAGACGACGCGAAACATCATCGTGCGCTCGGGCGCCAAAATACGCTCTAAAATTTTATTTTTCACGTATCGTTCATCGCGCTTTAGAAGCGGTATGAGCGAGTATAAAATTTCGGTCGATGCCTGGATAAAGACCTCCTGACCGGGATTGGCGCGCTTTAAATTTAGCAGCAAGCCGTCGATGTAAGATTTCATAGTTCCTCCTTTTGAACCGGATTAAATTTTAATTTTTTGGCTTTAGCGATAAATTTTTTCAGCGCCAGCTCCTCGCGGACGCCGATTTTGTAGCTTATAAATTTCAGATAATTTAAAATTTCACGCTCTTTTATGCCGCGCGAAAAGGCGTAGCTTTGCAGGATATATCTTGGAATTTTAATGCGCGAACGCAAAAATTTCGTCGCCAGGCGCGAGTAGACTTTTTCGTTTTTCACGCAGCATAGCCGCCCGAAAACGAAGGGTAAGCCCGTACGCTGCTGCCAAATTTTGCCAAGATCGTAAAATTTATCTCTGCCCTGCAAAAGCAGAGCCTTTAGAGCATTATCGCCGATTAGCACCTCGCCGCTAAGATCCAGCACGCGAGCTAGCATATTTGAGCTCATCGACGCGGGATCGAGCCTAGGCGCCGAGTTTTTGCGCACGAGTACGCTTAGCACTTCCCGCTTTGCGACGATTCCAAGAGGCAGCTTGCGGTACTTTGCGCGGCGGCTTTCGATGCTTGAGATCACTGCAGCGTCTATCCTGCGGCTATAAAGATCGGCGCAGAGCTTGCTCGGCACCCCTTTTTTAAATTCTATCGATTTTTTAACGTAAGACGGCAGCGGAAGGGATTTTAAAAATACGTGAAAAGGGAGCAAATTTAGATAATCGATTTTGCCTAATAACATAACTTTCTCCGAATTTAGCGCAGAAAAAAGGGCTAAATTCCGGCGCTAAATCGGAATTTAACCAAAAAATTTTAAAGTTTATTTGACCTCGGTGATCGGGATGGATTTGTATTTGCTAAACTCCACTATGCCCTCACCTTTTTTGAAGTGGATGCTCACTCCGTCTTTGTTATCCATATAGATGCCGTCGGCGGCGCGGTCGCGCTTAAGATCGTAGCTTTTGCCGCTATCGTCCTTTAATACGGCGGTATTGAAATCGTCGTTTGAACTAAGCGAAAGTTTTTTGCCCTGCTCATCGACAAAATAGAGGGTCTTTGCGTTCTCTTTAGTTATGGTTTTTTCGCTCTGTGCTTGCTTATTCATAGCGCTATCCGGGGATTGGCGGAGCTGGTTTGAGCCGCATCCTAGCAAAACTAACGCCAAAGCGGCACACGATAGAACTTTAAACATATTTCTCCTTTAAATTTAGGTTACACTCGTTGATGAGTGATTTTCGAATATCCCAAAGCTTTTGAGAGAGATCCACTTTGTAGCTTTGCGGATGGACATTGCGAAGGTGCTCGAGCCAAAATTTGCTCTTTTGCTCCTTGCTAAAACGCGCGATTTCGCTTACGCTACGGCGGACGCCTACGAATTTGCCCTCCCTAAAAACGGGACGTAAGAGCTTATGCGAGCTGAAATTCGTTAAAATTTTACGCTTGTAGGTGTAAAGCGGATGGAAAATTTCAAGCGGCGCACTCTCGTCTATACTCTCTCCCTCAAGCGCGATCAGATCGGCAAGTGCCATGCCGTTATCCTTGTCGTAGAGCCTAAAGACCTGCTTGTAGCCGGGATTGTTGATCTTACGCGGATCGTTTGAAATTTTGATTTTAGCCACGATCTCGCCATCTCTTTCGATACCGCTTAGCTTATACACGCCGCCTAGACTCGAACTGTCCCCGCCGGTAATAAGCCTCGTGCCGATCCCCCAGCTATCAATTTTGGCATCAAAAAGCTTGAGTTGATCGATCGCGTATTCGTCCAGATCATTTGACGCAGTGATCTTTGCGTCATTAAAGCCCGCAGCATCGAGCATCTTGCGCGCCTGTTTGGTCAGATACTCCAGATCGCCCGAATCTATGCGAATTCCAAGCGGCTCATGACCGCTGGCGCGAAGCTCTTTAAAAACCGTAATCGCATTCGGCACGCCGCTTGCGAGAGTATCGTAGGTATCGACGAGCAAAAGCGTGCTGTTCGGATAAATTTTAGCGTAGGCGCGAAACGCCTCCAGCTCGCTATCAAAGCTCTGAATCCAAGAGTGCGAGTGGGTGCCGATCGCGGGTACTCCGAATTTCTTTGCGGCGAGCACGTTTGACGTGGCACTGCAGCCACCTATAATCGCAGCTTTTGCGCCGTAGATGCCCGCACTTCGCCCCTGAGCACGGCGCAAGCCAAACTCCATCACCGAATCACCCTTAGCGCTAAAATTGATGCGCGAGCTTTTCGTGGCGATTAGAGTTTGAAAATTTATAGTATTTAAAATCGCAGTCTCGATGAGCTGCGCCTCCATGATATTTGCCTTGACGCGGATAAGCGGCTCGTGCGGAAATACGATCTGCCCCTCATCCATGGCGTAAATTTCGCCGCTAAATTTAAAGCCTCTTAGAAATTCCAAAAATTCGGGCTTAAAGAAATTTAGACTTTTTAGATATGCGATGTCGTCGTCGCTAAATTTTAAGTTTTCGATATAATCCACAACCTCGTTTAAGCCGCAAAATATCGCGTAACCGCCGCCGCTTGGGTTTTTACGATAAAAAACGTCAAAAACCGCTGTCTGATCGGGCTTCGTAAAAAAATAGCCCTGCATCATGCTAAGCTGATAAAAATCGGTAAGTAAAGCCAAATCTTTCATTTACGCCTCTTAAATTTAATCTCGCCTCATGTTAGAGCAAAAAATCATAGCTTTTTAGCTTCTAGGCTCTTTTTATAAGCTGCAACGTCGAACTCTTTGATGCGAGCGACGCCGTCATCCACCGCAGCTTTTGCGACCGCCATCGAGATCACGGCAAATACGCGTGGATCGAAAGGATTTGGGATCACGTAGTCTTTGCCGAATTTTAAATTATCCTTGCCCAGCATCTTGCGGATTTCTTCAGGAACCTCTTCGCGAGCAAGATCCGCCATTGCGCGAGCGGCAGCAATTTTCATATTTTCGGTAATCTTTTTGGCTCTTACGTCAAGCGCGCCGCGGAATATATACGGAAAGCCCAAAACGTTATTGATCTGATTTGCGAAGTCGCTTCTGCCCGTGCCTACGATCGCGTCGTTTCTTACTTCCTCGACCTCGCTTGGATAAATTTCCGGTACCGGATTTGCAAGCGCAAAAATGATCGGATGCGGCGCCATAGTCCTTACCATCTCTTTGGTTAAAACGCCCGGCTTGCTAAGACCCAAAAACATATCCGCGCCCTTCATCGCGTCCTCTAGCGTGCGATCTGCGGTATCTAGGGCAAATTCTTTCTTTTGCTCGGTAAGATCGGTGCGGCCCTTGTGGATCACCCCTTTGGAATCAAGCATTATGATATGTTTGGCGCCTAAATTACGATACATCTTTGCGCACGCTATGCCTGCAGCGCCCGAGCCGCTGACTACGATCTTCATATCCTCGATCTTTTTGCCGCTGATAAGGGCTGCATTGATTAGCCCTGCGCCCGTAATCATCGCAGTGCCGTGCTGATCGTCGTGCATGACGGGGATGTCGACGGCTTTTTGTAGCTCGCGCTCGATCTCGAAGCACTCGGGAGCTTTGATATCCTCCAAATTTATACCGCCGAACGTAGGCGCAAGTGCTTTGCAAATTTCAATTATCTTTTTAGGATCTTTTTCATCGATCTCAATATCGAAGGCATCAACGCCGCCGAATTTTTTAAACAAAACCGCCTTACCCTCCATTACGGGCTTTCCGGCGATTGCGCCGATATCACCAAGCCCCAAAACCGCCGTGCCGTTAGTGATGACGGCTACGAGATTGGCTTTATTCGTGTATTTAAACGCAGCCTCGTGATCTTTTTCGATCACCTTGCAAGGCTCCGCGACGCCCGGCGTATATGCAAGCGCCAAATCCTCCGCAGTAGCGCACGGGGTTTTTACATTCGTTCCGATTTTACCGCCTATGTGGTACTTCAAAGCCGCTTCAACGTTTACTTTAGCCATTTTATAATCCTTTTTTGATTAAATTTGAAATTCTCGTTTTAACTTCGTCGCTTCCTAAAATTTCACAAATTTCAAAAATCGACGGACTTACGCTTCCTCCCGTGATCGCAACGCGCAGCGGCTGGGCAAGATCCTTTAGCTTGGCGCCATTTGCGTCCAAAAACTCCATCGTCTCCTCCTCACACTCCTTTGCATTTAAATTTACGCTTAGAGTATCCGAAAATTTTGCGAGTAAGCTTAGCGAACTTTCGGTTACAAATTTCTTATACGCCTTCTCGTCGTAGCAGCTCGGGCGGGCTAGAAGGACCTTAATGCCCTCAGCCATCTCCACTAGCGTCTTTGCGCGCTGTTTGTACTGCTGGGCGATGAGATGTTTTTTCGCATGTGAGCGAATATCGACGCCGAATTCCACAAGCTGCGTGGCAAGCTCATCATCGCCCGAGTTTTTAATATAATGTGCGTTTAGCCACTCGAGCTTGGTTTGATTGAAGGTGCTAGCGCTCTTGCTGATATGGTTAGGATCAAAGTATCGCTTCATCTCCTCCATGCTAAAAATTTCATCATCCCCGTGGCTCCAGCCCAGGCGTACTAAAAAATTTAGCAGAGCTTGCGGCAGATAGCCCATGCGCTTGTATTCCATCACGTCGGTGGCGCCGTGGCGTTTGCTTAGCTTGCTGCCGTCGGTGCCGTTGATCATCGCGACGTGGTAAAATTTAGGGATTTTAAAGCCTAGCGCGTTATACAGCACGATCTGCTTCGGGGTGTTGCTTAAATGATCGTCGCCGCGGATCACGTCCGTGACGCCCATCAGCGCGTCGTCGATCACGACCGTAAAGTTATACGTAGGCGTGCCGTCGGAGCGCGCGATGATGAAATCGTCCAGAATATCGGCAGCGTTAAATTTTATCTCGCCCTTGATGCCGTCGTTAAATTCTATCATGCCGCTAAGCGGGGCTTTTATACGCACTACAGGCTCGATCCCAGCAGGCGGCGTGCCGGTAAAGTCGCGATAGCGGTTATCATAGCGCGGGCGCTCTTTGCGAGCTTCCTGCTGCGCTCGCAGCTCGTCAAGCTCGTCCTTGCTCATATAGCACTTGTACGCCTTACCCTCATCTAGCAACTTTTGGACGTATTGTTTGTAAAGATCGAAGCGTGAGCTTTGATACACGATCTGCCCGTCATAGTCCAGATTGCACCACTTAAAGGCTTCCTCGATCGCCTTAGCAGCCTCCTGCGAATTGCGCTTCAGATCGGTATCCTCGATACGCAGCAGAAATTTGCCGCCGTTTGCTCTAGCGTAAAGATAACTAAAAAGCGCCGTTCTAAGTCCGCCGATATGTAAATATCCCGTAGGACTCGGCGCAAAACGAGTTACTATCATAAAATTCCTTTGCAAAAATTACCATTTAATGTTATAATCGCGGTCTTGTAATTATAAAGCAAAAAGACTAAATAAAGGTTAAAAATGATAAAGAAACTGCTTTTTTCCGCAATGATCTGTGTTGTTTGTGCAAATGCCGAAGTAGTAAACGGAGTCATCGCCGTGGTAGATAATGAGCCCATCACCGGCTACGAACTAGCCAAAGTTCAAAAACTAACGGGCGCTTCGCCGCAAGCTGCGATGGAAATTTTAATCGGGCAAAAGCTGCAACAATCCGAGATTAAACGCCGCGGCATCGCGGTAAATGACGCGGAGATCGACGCGAGGCTCAAAGCAATTGCCGATCAAAATAAGCTTAGTTTAGACCAGCTCAAAACCGCTGTGCAAAAGCAAGGTATAAACTACGATGACTTTAAAGCAAATATCCGCCGCACACTGCTTGAAGAAAAGCTCTATGGCTCAATATTTGCGGACGTGCAGCACCGCACGACCCCCGAAAATGTCAAAAAATTCTACAGCCAAAATAGTTCATTATTCACGACCTTCGATAGCATCACGCTCACCCGCTATATCGCAAAATCGCAAGCTCCGCTCGATAAGATCCGCGCAAATCCAAAGCTCCGTCCGAGCGACGTGTATGTGATGAAGGGCACCCTCAAGGCTAATCAAATGGATGAGGGGCTCAAATACATCGTCACCAATGTCGAGCAAGGTAAATTTTCGCCGATCATCCCTACGCGCAACGGCTACGAGATGTTTTACGTAAACGACAAAAAGGGGCTTCGTACGCTTGATTTTGACAGCGTGCAAGATAAGGCGATCGAAGGCTACGTGACCTCTGAGCGCAAAAAGGCGATCACCGAGTTCAACGACAGGCTCCGCTCAAATGCCAATATCCGCATCATCGAGCGCCCACAAGCCCAGCCTCAAAGCGGCAAAGACAAGGGCAAAGCGAAGGTTCAAAAGAGGAACTAAATTTTAAATTTGTCCACCTATCCGCCGCGGCGCACTAAATTTGTCCTTGCGCGCTATGCAATCAAATTTAAAGGCATTCATGATAGTAATCAGCGATTTTACCTAACTTAAGAGCGATCCTAGAAGCGACGGCATAAGCACTGCAGACTTTGACGCGAGCAAATTTTGCTCCCACATCGATGCCGCCCCAAAACTCGTCGCCGTTTGGAGCGATGAAAACAGCGGCGAGGAGCTAAATTTTAAAATTTATATAAATCTGCTTGGAACAAATTTACTTTTGATGCATTGCTTAAAGCCTCATCTACCGAGCCTCATACGCGATTTGCAGTGCCCAAACCTTATCTTGCAAAGCCTTGCGTTGTGTCTCTTCGCTCATTTAATAGTATCTCCTAAAAAATTTTATGCATATAGAATGGGGGCTGCCGATAAAATTTAGAAATTCCATACTCTAATTTTCGCAGCAAAATTTCGCTTCCTAAAATTTCATTGCGGCACGGTGCCGGCGGAGGCCTGCTCGCGCTACCTGCCGCTTAGATACTCCTGTAGCGTTTTAACTTCAAGCGCGGATTCGTCCTTTATCGAGCAGATCGAGCGCGTAGCGGCGATCGCCGCCTTCATCGTCGTAAAATACGGCAGCCTAAAACGCAGCACGCTCTGGCGGATCTTTGCGGCGTCGGTAGAGTTTGATTTACTATCGCTGGTATTGATGACGAGCGAAATTTCGCCGTTTTTGAGCTTGTCCTCGATATTTGGGCGACCCTCGCTGATTTTATATACAAACTCGCACTCCACGCCGTTTTCGCCCAATAGCTTGTGAGTGCCGCTCGTAGCGGCGATACTAAAGCCCGCGCCCGTAAGTGCGCGTGCAAGCTCCACGGCTCGCAGCTTGTCGTGATCAGCTAGCGACAAAAACACCTTGCCGCCGCTTGGAAGCGCGTTGCTCGCGCCGATTTGCGATTTAGCGAAACTTTTGGCGAAATTTTCGCCGATGCCCATCACCTCGCCGGTGCTTTTCATCTCGGGCCCCAAGATCAGATCCGCGCCCGCAAGCTTGTTGAAAGGAAAGACGCTTTCTTTGACGCAGATATGGTTTTTAATATGCGGCTTTAAAATTCCCTTCTCTTCGACTAGCACACCGAACTCGTCGTAAAATTTCAAAGCCTCGCGCAAGCCTCCTTGCCACATTACGCGAGTAGCGACCTTTGCCATCGGAATTCCCGTCGCCTTGCTCACAAACGGCACGGTGCGGCTCGCACGCGGATTTACCTCGATGATGTAAAGCTCATTTTCAAAAATCGCGAATTGAATATTCATAAGCCCCACGACGCCAAGATTTAGCGCAATCTCTTTGGTTTGACGACTTACCAGATCGATCATCTCCGCACTTAGGCTAAGCGGCGGCAGGATGCTCGCGCTATCGCCGCTGTGAATGCCCGCCTCTTCGATATGCTCCATTATCGCGCCGATATACACGTCGCGCCCGTCGCAGATCGCATCGACATCAAGCTCGGTCGCGTCAAGTAAAAATTTATCTATAAGCACCGGCGAATGGTCGCTCACGCGCACCGCCTCGCTCATATACTGCCTAAGCTCGGCTTCGCTATGTACGCGCCGCATCGCACGACCGCCGAGCACGTAGCTAGGGCGCACGAGCACCGGATAGCCGATCGCAGCGGCCTTTTCGATCGCCTCTGCTTCGCTTATGGCGGTATCGTTTTTGGGCTGTTTGACGCCGATACTTGCGATAAACTCGCTAAATTTCTTGCGGTCTTCCGCTACGTCTATAGTGCGCGCGCTCGTGCCGATAATCTTGGCTCCCACGGTGCTTAGGCGCTTGGCGAGCTTTAGCGGCGTTTGGCCTCCGAAATGCACGATCACGCCGTCGGGGTTCTCGGCCTCGATGACCGCTCTAACGTGCTCGAAGTCGATCGGCTCGAAGTATAAAATATCGCTCGTGTCGTAGTCGGTGCTGACGGTTTCTGGGTTGCAGTTATACATTATCGTGGTGATCCCCATATCGCGTAGCGCGTAGCTAGCGTGCACGCAGCAGTAGTCAAACTCGATGCCCTGCCCGATGCGGTTCGGACCGCCGCCGATGATGAGAACCTTTTTATTATCTTTTGAAATTTTACGGCTTGCGATGGCGGGCGTTATGTTGGTACTGGAGTATAGATAGGGCGTAAGCGCCGCAAACTCGCCTGCACAGGTATCTACTTCGTTGTATTCAAGGTCGATGCCCTGTCTGGCGCAGGCAAAATGGATATCGTTTTGCGTAAGGCCCAGACTATCTTTTTTGTTGATCAAATTTGCGATCATCTTGTCGCTAAAACCCCAACTCTTGGCCTGCCTTAAAAGCGCCGCGTCGTTGATGATCTCCATATCGATGCGCTCTTCAAATTTTACGATCTGCTCGATCTGGCTCAAAAACCAGCGATCGATCTTGCTAAGCTCGTAAATTTGATCCACGCTCATACCCGCTCTAAAGCCCTGAGCGATATATAAAGCTCTATCTTGTTGCGCATTACGAAGCCCGAAGATGAGATCCTTTTCGCTTAAATTTAATTCCACGAAGCCGAAGTAGCCCTTCTCCAGCGAGCACAGCGCCTTTTGAATGCTCTCTTTAAAGCTGCGCCCGATCGCCATCACCTCGCCGATGCTTTTCATCGCAGTGCCGAGATAGGGGTTTGCGCCGGGGAATTTCTCAAACGCAAAGCGCGGAATTTTAGTCACGATATAATCGATCACCGGCTCGAAGCTCGCGGGCGTGCCGGTGATATCGTTTTTAATCTCATCCAGGCTAAAGCCCACCGCCAGCATCGTAGCGACCTTGGCGATCGGATAGCCCGTGGCTTTGGATGCGAGAGCCGAGCTGCGGCTTACGCGCGGGTTCATCTCGATGACGATCATCCGCCCCGTTTGCGGATTTACCGCAAACTGCACGTTTGAGCCGCCCGTATCCACGCCGATCTCGCGCAAAATTTTAAAACTCGCGTCGCGCATCGCTTGGTATTCTTTATCGGTAAGCGTCAGAGCGGGCGCAACCGTGATACTATCGCCCGTATGCACCCCCATCGGGTCGAAATTTTCGATCGAGCAGACGATGATGCAGTTGTCCTTGTGATCGCGGATAACCTCCATTTCGAACTCTTTCCATCCAAGCAGGCTCTCTTCGATCAAAATTTCATTTATAGGGCTCACGTCTAGCCCGTTTTGCGCGACCTCTTTAAACTCGTCGATATTGTACGCTACGCCGCTGCCTGCACCGCCCAAAGTATAGCTAGCGCGGATAATGAGCGGAAAGCCGATCTCATTCGCCGCAGCCATCGCCTCTTCGATATTGTAGGCATATTTGGATTTAGGCAGATCCATTCCGATCTTAATCATCGCCTCTTTAAATTTTACCCTATCCTCGCCCTTTTTGATCGCTTCAGGCTTGGCGCCTAGAAATTTCACCCCCGCTAGCTCGCCGCTTTCGTAGGCCTGCATCGCGACGTTTAGCGCGACCTGTCCGCCCATCGTAGGCAGGATCGCATCGACGCCCTCGCGCTTTATGATACGCAAAATGCTCTCTTTGGTGATCGGCTCGATATAAGTAGCGTCGGCAAAATCGGGATCGGTCATAATGGTAGCGGGGTTAGAATTTATTAGCACTACGCGGTATCCAAGGCTCTTTAACGTCTTAGCCGCCTGCGTGCCGCTATAATCAAACTCGCACGCCTGGCCGATTACGATCGGACCGCTACCGATCAGTAAAATCGTCTTAATATCATCTCTTTTGGGCATCAATTTTCCTTTGTAACGACATACAAAAACGCCGGCATCTCGGAGCTCACGTAGGGCTCTACGACGGCGCTTTTATATAGCTTCCCGCTTTGAATTTCTTTAACCTTCCCTACCGGCACGCCAGCAAAGAAAATTTCATCTTTCCCGCTCGTAAAGACCTCATCGCCTACCTTGGGATCGAGCCACTGCGGGATGTATCTAACCACTAGCTCGTTATTTTCGCCACCTGCGACGCCAGGAATTTGAGCATCTCCTATGAAAACGGAGAAATTGCTCTTTTCGTCGCGCTGCAAGATCGCAAGCGGGCGCCCGTCTTTATTCACTAAAATTCCTGCGGTCTTGCCCTCACTGATGAGGCCGTAAATTTTGTTTGGGTTAAAATTTTCAAAATTTACAAAGAATTTGTTGTAGTCGTTTAGATTCGCGTAGCTCAGCGCTTTTACGAGCTGGACTTTGGGCTCGTAGACGGAGCTGTTTTTATCGATCAAAATTTTATTGAGCTCGCCCGCGAACGTGCTAAGCAGCATCGCCGATTTTTTTAGCTCGGCATTTTCTTCTCGTAGAGCTTTGATCGTCTCTGCCTGGTTAAAATGCTCGTTTACAGCGCTTTTTACCCGATCGCTCACGCCGTAATAAACCTCTAAAATTCCTCCTGCAAATCCGATAAATTTGCCGTGGATATACGAGCCGAACGTTAACGAAATGGCTACCAGCAAAACCGCGACGAGGAGGAGTTTGAGATTAGTCATTTGCCGCTTGTTTTAGCGATTTGATCTCTTCTAGGGCTTTTCCCGTGCCGTTTGCGACGCACAATAGCGGTTCGTCCGCGACGAAAACCGGAAGCTTTACGGTGTCGCTTAGATACTTATCTAATCCGCGAATGAGCGCACCGCCACCCGTTAGCACGACGCCGTTTTCGACGATGTCGGCGGCGACTTCGGGCTGAATGCTCTCAAGGACAAATTTCAGCGCGTCCGCAATCTCTCTGATCGAATCTTTGATCGCCTCTCTAACGTCCTCACTCGTAAGATCAACCGAGCTTAAAAGCCCGCTGATCTGATCTTTTCCTTTGACCGTGTATGTAAGATCTTTTTGCTGTTGCACCGCCGTGCCGATCTTGATCTTAATCTCCTCGGCCGCACGCTCCGAAATAAGCAGGCTATATTTTTCTTTGACGTAGTTAACGATGCTTGCGTCGATCTTATCGCCCGCGACTCGGACGGATTTGGCACTGATGATACCGCCTAAAGAGATAACGCCGATCTCCGTGGTACCGCCGCCGATATCTACGACCAACGAGCCGCGCGCTTCATTGACCGGCAAACCCGCACCAATCGCCGCAGCCATCGGCTCTTCGATTAGATAAACCTCGCGCGCGCCCGCTATCATCGCGCTTTCGCGCACGGCTTTACGCTCGACCTGAGTTAGTCCGTAAGGAACCGAGATGATGATGCGCGGACTTACGAAAAAGCGGCGCTTGTGGGTCTTTTCGATGAAATACCTAATCATCTTCTCCGTCATATCAAAATCCGCGATAACGCCGTCCTTCATCGGGCGCACCGCTTCAATATCGCCCGGAGTTCGTCCGAGCATCTCTTTGGCTTCGGCGCCCACGGCGATGATTCTTTGCTTGCCGTAGCGTTCGTTTTGTACCGCGACGACGCTCGGCTCGTTGATGATGATGCCTTTATCTTTTAGTAGCACCAGCGTGTTTGCCGTGCCTAGATCAATACCCATATCCCTAGAAAATAATCCTAGAATCGAATCAAGTAACATTTATCCCCTTTATGCAGTTAAATTTTGTTTTACAAGTATCGGCTTGGAGACGCCGTCTACGACCTCTTTGGAGATGATGACATCATAGCCCTTAAGCTCGGGCAGATCGAACATAATATCGATCATGATCTCCTCGATTATGCTGCGAAGCCCGCGCGCACCGGTTTTGCGCTTGATCGCAAGGCTTGCGACCTCTCGTAGCGCGTCGTCGTCAAATTTTAAATTTGCGCCGTCTATCGCAAAGAGCTTTTGATATTGCTTTAAGATCGCGTTTTTCGGCTCGGTTAAAATTCTAACCATCGCCTTTTCGTCGATCTCATTTAGCGTAGCCACTACGTGCAAGCGCCCGATGAGCTCGGGGATTATGCCGTAATGCACCAAATCGTCGGCCTCGACCATGTTTAGCAAATTTAAGCTCTCTTTCTTGCTGCGCTTTGTTTGGTTAAACCCTAACACGTTCTGCCCGATGCGGCGGTTGATGATCTCGTTTAGCCCGTCGAACGCGCCGCCGCAGACGAATAGGATATTAGTAGTATCGATCTGGATGAAGTCCTGATTTGGATGCTTGCGACCGCCCTTCGGAGGGATATTTACGACGCTTCCTTCGATGATCTTAAGAAGTGCTTGCTGTACCCCTTCGCCGCTTACGTCGCGCGTGATGCTGCGGTTTTCGCTCATTCGCGCGATCTTATCGATCTCGTCTACGAATACGATACCGCGCTGCGCCTTCTCTACGTCGCCATCCGCAGCCTGTAAAAGGCGGGTGAGGATATTTTCTACGTCCTCGCCGACGTAGCCCGCTTCCGTTAGACTCGTAGCGTCGCTAATGGCGATCGGCACGTCCAAAAATCGCGCCAAGGTCTGCGCCATAAGCGTCTTGCCGCTGCCGGTAGGTCCGATAAGCAAGATATTTGATTTTGAAATTTCTGTATCGTCACCCTTCGCGTCGGTCTGTCTGAAAATTCTTTTATAGTGGTTGTAAACGCCGACACTAAAAATTTTCTTAGCGCGCTCCTGGCCGATAACGTAGCGGTTTAGAACCTCCATCAGCGCCTTTGGCTTGATAGCCTCGAAATCGATCTCTTTATTTTGATTTTGTACTGCCTCATTTTGACCCTCGCTGCCGTGGATAGCGGCATATGCCATATCGATACAATAGCTGCAGATAGCCGCCGTACCGTCGTCGTTAGGATAGATACGACGCCCGTCTGCGCCCGTCTCACCGCAAAAACTGCACTTATTTGCCATTAAATTTTACCTTTATCTAGCGGAATTCCGCGTTTTGTGTTGATTATAAACTCGCACATCTTGCGCACGTTTTGATCGCTCGTCTCGTTTAATAAAATTTGCGCCTGCTCCTTTAAACCCCCGCCTTGGTTGAATAAAAATTTATACGCCCGATTTATCGTCTCGACCGTCTCTTTATCGAAGCGGCGGCGGATGCCCGTTAAATTTAGCCCGCGAATATAGGCGCGGTTGCCCTCGGCTAGACAAAACGGCACCACGTCCTGACTAAGCGCGCTAGCCCCTGCGATCATGCAGCTCTCGCCGATTTGGACGAACTGATGCACGGGGGTAAGCCCGCCGATAACGGCATAATCGCCCATTACGACATGACCTGCGAGCGTAGCGTTGTTTGCTAGGATTATGTTGCTTCCCAGCACGCAATCGTGTGCGATGTGGCAATACGCCATCATAAATAGATTATCGCCGATGCGCGTAAATCCGTCTCCTTTATGCGAGCCCGAGCTGATCGTGCAAAACTCGTGAATCGTAGCGTTTTTACCGATGACTAACCCCGTTCGCTCGCCATCTTCAAAGCTCATATCCTGCGGAATTTCGCCCACGATCGCGTATGAAAAAATTTTAGAGCCCTCGCCGATTTGCGTATCGCCGATGATACGCGCGCCCTGTTTGATCGTGCAGCCGTCGCCGATTTTAGCCTGCGCGCTTACGAAAGCATACGGCTCGATCACAACCTCGGCTCCGATCTGCGCGCCGTCCTCGATGATCGCCGTGTGGTGAACTTTAGCCATCATTTATCCATTATCATCGCTTGAAGTTCAGCCTGCGCGGCCAATGTGGCGCCGTCGTTGATGTAGGCTTCGCCCTTTAGTACCCAGATGCGTCCGCGATGTTTGATTACGCTGATGCGATACTCAAGCTTGTCGCCTGGGCGAACCGGGTTTCTAAATTTAGCGTTATCGATACTCATAAAATACACGACTTTGTCGCTTAGATCGACGCCCTCTTTCTCCATGCTCTTAAACGCCAGCACGCCGCCCGCCTGCGCTAAGCCCTCGATTATCATTACGCCAGGATAGATCGGGTGCCCCGGGAAGTGACCCTGAAAGATCTGCTCGTTGTAGGTTACGTTTTTATAGGCCTTGATGCTTTCGCCTATGCTGAGCTCTTCGACGCGATCTATCAGCAAAAACGGAAAACGATGGGGTAGGATGGAGAGGATTTCGTTTATATCTATCATTGATCTGCCTTTTTTAGAAATTTTAGAATCTTATCAAATTCTTACTAAAATTTCCCTAACGTCTAAAAATATGCGCGAGAGCCCGTAAATTTGAACTTTGGCGGCTCTTATCTCGTCCGTGACGATGATCGGCGAGAGCGAGCCCATAGCGCACAGGGCGGCGCGAGTTTTATTTTGACGCGCGAGACTCGGCGGGTTTTTTAGCATTTCGGATACGCTTTTGAAATTTGATCTTGAAATTTCGTTAAATTTCGCCAGGCTTAAAATTTTAATCTCTCCCTTGTCGCTGCAAAAAATTTCGCACTCTCGCTCCACGCTAAACTTCACGTTTTCACGAGTAAAATGCGAGCCAAATAGCACAAACGAGGGCACTACACACCCGTCAAATTTAATCCATGCGCGCAGCAGACGGTAGTTTAAAAACCGATCGCGCAGCACGCTAAATTTAACCCCTTTTCTTTCAAGCGAGCAAAGCTTTTTATAAAATTTCAACTTCTCCTCTACCGAAGCGGGCAAAATTTGCCGATCGATCGGCGACATTAGCTCGTAAATTTCAGCATCGGGGGCGGAATTTCGCCTCAAATCTGCCGCCAAAATTCCGTCCAAACTCCGCTCGGTCTTTCGCTGATCATTCCGCTGTGCCGCAAGCGCATAGATACAGCCGCAGTAGTTTTGATGATAGAGCGCGTCTTTTTTCGCGAGCGCAAACTGCTCGTTCGTGCCGCCGTTTTTGCGAAAATCGGGCGCGATAAACTCCAGCCCGTAGCGCTCGCAAATGCGCTGCAGCGAGGCACAGAGCTGAGAGTGCGATTTTTTGGGGCTCATCAAAAGAGTCGTAGTGATTTTGCGCTCGCCTAGACTTAGCGCGAGCTCGGCCGTTTTTTGCATGCGAAAATCAAAGCAAAACTCGCAGCGCGCGCCCTTTTCTGGCTCGTTTTCAAGCCCGCGCGCACCCTGCAGCCAGCCCTGAAAATCATACTCGCCCGGGATAAATTTAATCCCCAAATTCTCGCAAACCCGCTTTGAGTCGTGCATTCTAAGAACGTATTCGCCGCAAGGGTGGATGTTTGGATCGTAGAAATAGCCTATTAGCGGCTCTTGCGCGAGCTCTTTCAAGCGGCGCAAAAAATAATCGCAATCGACCGAGCAGCAGATGTGAACCAGCAAAATTTAACCCTTTGCACGAAATTTTTGGATATAATTTTACGCTATCAAAATTAATGAGCGGAAAAATGAAAAAATTTTTTATAAACCACTGGCGTAAGTTTGCTTGCGGCTTGAGCGGATTTGCGCTATTTTACGTGCTCGCGGGCTTTTTCGGCGTGCCGCTTTTCATCGAAAAAGCGCTGCCTAAAATTTTAGAAGACAGAGCAAAATTTAGCGTGCAGGATGCTAAATTTAACCCCTTTACCTACGAGCTAAACGTCACAAAGCCGGAGCTTAGCACCTTTAAGCCGCTGTTTAGCGCGGATGAGATAAATTTAAAAATCGGTTTTTCGAAGCTTTTTAAAAAGACTCTCGCGGTAGAAATTTTGCACCTAAAATCGCCTAAATTCCACGTCGAGCGCGAGCAAAACGGCACTTTCAATTTCGAGCCGCTACTTTCAGAGCAAAAGAGCGAAAACAAGGATGAAAACTCCAGCTTCAACGTCACGCTGAATAATTTTAAGATCGAGCGCGGCTC
>NZ_CALHHX010000172.1 GCF_938030685.1 uncultured Campylobacter sp.
GCGGCGAGATGAGATTAGAATTTTATCCTCGAAGGCTCCATCGGCTTGCTGTAGAAGTAGCCTTGCATATATTTAATCCCCATCTCTTCTAAGATGATTGAAATTTCGTGGTTTTCTACGTATTCGGCGATGAGCTCGTAGCCCTGCTTGCGCGCGAAGTTAGCGATAGTTTCGACGATAGCGCGCGAGTTTTTGTCGTTTGCGATATTTTTGATGAGCGCTCCGTCGATCTTTATGTAATCCACGTCAAGCGTTAAAATTCTATAGTAGTTGGAGTATCCGCTGCCAAAATCGTCTATCGCGACCTTGCAGCCGTAGTTTTTGGCTACGGCGATGAAGCTTCTAAGACTCTCGTAATCGTCGAATTCCTCGCTTTCTAAAATTTCAATAAATAAATTTGAAGCGTTTGGGCTGGATGCGAGCTTGCGCTCTAAAAGCTCCTTGATACCTTCGTTTGCGATGTCAAAATATGAAAGATTTATGCTAAAGCAAGTCCCTGCAAAGCGGTCTAGCAAGCGAAAGGCTTCGTTTATTACTACCTGAGTTAGCGGGATGTAGAGCGAGGTTTGCTTTGCGATGTCGATAAACTCACCTGGGCAGCGCGTCTTGCCCGAACGATCGATTAGGCGGATTAGAATTTCATATACTAACGGGACATAATCACCACCCTCGGTGCCGTATGTGTTGCCGCTAGGATCGCGGTGGGTGATATCAAATATGGGCTGAACAAGCACAAAGACTTGATTTTTCTTGATCGCATTTTGAATGGTGTTGATCATAATCTGATTTTGCAGATATTTTTCCTCAATAGCATTTGGGCGCGAATAAAAGCCCACGTGCTCGTTTTTGCTCTGCGCCTCATACATCGCCATAACCGCCTGAAAGACCCTATTTGCGCCGCCCGCTACATCTGCACGCTCGCTCACGCCCATCGTGATATTTAAAGGCGCGGAGGCAAAGCCCTCGGTGGTATGGAGATTAAAAACTTTATCGGTGAAATATTTGTTTATGATCTCCACGTCGCGCGCGACATTTAGTCCCTCGTAAAATAGGCAAAACTCATCCGATTGGATGCGAAAGATACTAGCTTTGATCTCGTGCGATTCGATACACATTGCAAGCGTGCGCGCAAAGGAGCGCAGAATTTCATTTGTCGTTTCTGCCTTGTAAAAAAGTCGCAAATTTGCAAAATTTACGATAGTGATGTAGATTGCTACGCCCGTTTTTTCGGCGTTTATTAGCTCATATAGCGCTGCTTCGTTGCCCTGGCCCGTAAGATGATCGATATAGACTTGATTGTTTAAGCTCTCCTTCGCGCTCGCAAGAGCTAGCTTCATAATCTCGCGCTCGCCGATGTCATGAGCGTAAAGCGCATATAGCGGCGGCTTGGATGCAGCAGCGATATTTGCTAGCCTTAGGCTCACATCGGCTAGCTCTCCGTTTTTACGTAGTAGGCGCGTATCTTTGGCGCTTTTATTTACTATCCCAGGAAGTTCGATCCCTTTATCTTTGGGCATCAAAACTCCAAGATCGCTTCCTTCCAGCTCACTTTGTTCGTAGCCGCTTAAGCTAAGCGCGCTTTTATTAGCGTATAAAATTTTAAAGCTCTGATCTGCTAAAACTATCGCTTCGCCTGCTTGCTCGCATAGCGCGCTATAGGGTGCGAGGGCGCGTTTGCTACGCAAAGCATCGGAATTTATGATATAAGTAAGCAGTAAAAACGACAAAAATACCGCCGTGTAAAGCATCGTCATTTGCATAAACGAGCCGTAGAATTCCTCGCTAGCGTAAGAAAATCGCTCGCGCAGGCTTGCGAAGCGCTCGTTGAGCAACGAGAGATTATCGCTTACAATGATATTTTGACGCTCGAAATTCCTTAAAATTTGCCGTGCGATTCCTATAAACGCAGCTTCGTCGGGGCTTGACGCATCTGCGCTTTCTAGCGCACTTTTTAAAGCAGAGATCTCGGAGCGATTTTTATAATTAAGCCCTAAAATTTGAGAGTAGAGATTTGCTCTTTGCGCATTTGCGCCACTGGATAAAAATTTTTGCTGCAGACTTTGAAAAAGGATTAAATTTTGCGAATTTAAAGCCCCGAGCTCGTCCAAAAGTGAAATTTTATCGCTAAAAGCGCTTCCGATCGCGCGCACATCGCTGCTAAGTCCGATTTTATCGATGATTTTGTCTTTTTGTAGAGCTTGCAGCACCTGATAGATGCCGCGCATATCGGCATTTGCAATCGAAAAGTCCCTTCTTGCGATCTTTGCATCAAATAATATATTTAAGCGGTTATCGGCGTTATCGATCAAAGCTAGCTCGCGCGAAATCGTGCTAAATCTCGTTACATCTCTTAGCGACGAGAAATAATTCCTGGCGATGATTATGCCTAATATCATAATCCCCACCATCAAAGCCCACATTATCTTATCTTTCATCCTGCGCCTCCGTCATATCGCCTTTAAGCGTAGCTAAAAAGCTCATCAAAGCATCAAGCTCCCCATCGCTAAGATCGTATTTTAGCAGATCCTTTGCGATCTGCCGCACCGCAAGACGCAAATCCGTCTGCCCGTTTACGTAAGGCGCGGTTTGCGTGATATTGCGCAAGCTAGGCACGCGGCGCAGCTCAAATCCATCGGAAGTGAGCCTATGCCTAGGCACATCCTCCTCTTCCGCGCTTGGGCGAATTTTAGTAAAGCTGCCGGTGCCTAGGCTAACGCCGTTGTGACATGCCGAGCATAGCCGCACAAAAAGCACATATCCGTTATATTCGGTATCATTTAGCTTAACCTCGCCGCGCAAAAATTGGTCAAATTTGGAATTTATCGCCGTTTTGGACTTTAAAAATTCCTTCAGCGCATCAATGAAGTTTGCCGTATTCGCCTCGCCGTAAGCACTTTCAAAAGCCTGCTTGTAGGCTAAATTCTTCCTGATAAGCTCTAAAATTCTATCTTCGCTCGCATCAAGCTCGTTCTTGCCAAAGACCGACGCCGCGATCCGCGCTTCAAAGCCCGCGAAATTATAATCGCCCAAGTAGCGGTCAAAATAATAAGAATTTATTAGCGTAGGCACGCGTCCATCGCGCACCGAAGCGCCCGAATCGTTTAGATAGAAGTTATGGCAGCTCTCGCAGGAGCGGCCTTTGCCGCTAAATCTTACATCGGTAAAAATTTTTGCGCCCAGACGAGCCTTTTGTGGGTCATATTTAGGCATCTCAAGCGGCGAGAAAAGATTGCCGCAAAGCCCCAAAAGCGGCGCCAGGCTAAATATAAAACAGCTTAAAGCTCGCTTCGATCTCATCGCTTATCACCCCGTCTTTAGCCCGCTTTTTCAAAATCTCCTCGATCTTGCGCTCGCTAGCCTCCGCGCCGTCCATATGCAGGTGCCACGCGGCGTTTTGCACAGCTTCTTGCAGACTGCGTTTTTGCTCGCGCTTTTCAGTTAAAATTTCGCTTTTAAACTTGATGTCGCGCGCCTTTAGCAGCGCCTCAAACTTTTCGGAGGCGGTAGCAAGTCTTTTAGCTCCTGCGCCGAAGCGCTCAAACAGCGGCGCTAGCATCGATGAATTGCGCTCGCTCGCCCAGTTTAGATAAATTTTTCGCTCGCCCAAAGCTAAAAACGCCCCAAAATCCTCCGTGCTTTTTAGCGCGGGGCTCATAGTAAGAAACGCGATGTCAAAAACTGCGGGAATTTTAAAATTTTCGCTCTCGCGGCTTTTGCTCACAGCGTCTTTTAAATTTAAAGCCTGCGCTTCCTGAGTTTGCGAGTTTGAAATTTTACTTTTCGAGCGTGGATAAATTTTAAAATTTTCATCCGCCGCATTTGCAAAACCATCGCGGCTCAGCCGCTCGCAAAACTCCGCAAAGCTTAAATTTAATACGTTTTGCAAGCTAATGCCAAACTCCTCTGCGCTACGCCTTAGCTCGCGCAGCATCCCCTCCGAGCTATCGATCGCCGTAACCTTGGCGCCCAGCGACGCGAGATACAGCGAGTAAACCCCCGTGCCGGCGCCCACGTCGAGCACGCTTTTGCCCGCAAAGCTCACGCCCCAGCCGCGCAGTATCTCAAACACCCGCTTGCCAAAATCCCCTAGCTCGCCGCTAAATTTGGCGTAACTTTCGGACTTTTTATCCCAGCTATTTTCATCTGGTTTTTCGCCGATTTTCTCCACCGCTCGCCCTTAAATTTTTTGTAATAATAGCAAAATTTGGCAATTTTTCCGAATTTGGGCTATAATAAATGCTTTCAAAATCTAGGCGAAAGGGCGTTCATGGCGGACGTGACGATAAGAAATTTAAGCTTTGCTTACGAAAAACGCGAAATTTTAAAAGATATAAACTTAAACTACGAGCTGCGCGATTTTTTAGCGATTTTCGGGCCCAACGGCGGCGGCAAAAGCACCCTTTTAAAGCTACTTTTGGGGCTATTGCAACCAAGCTCGGGCACGATCGAAATTTTAGGCAGATCGCCCGCGCTTGCCAGGGCGCAAATGGGCTATGTACCGCAGTTCATCGCGATAAACAAAAGCTTTCCCATAAGCGTGCTCGAAGTCGTTTTAATGGGGCTGATAGATAAGAAAATTTTAGGCTTCTACTCCAAATCCGAGCGCGAGCAAGCCATGCAGGCCTTGGAGCGCGTAGGCATGCAGAGCTTAGCCGGCTGCCGTATCAGCGAGCTTAGCGGCGGGCAGAGACAGCGCGTTTACATAGCGCGGGCGCTGTGCGCAAAGGCTAGAATTTTACTTCTTGATGAGCCGCTAGCGAGCATCGACACGATGGGGCAGGTTCAAATTTACGAGCTTTTAAAATCCCTAAACGAGAGCGGCTGCGGCATAATTTTAATCAGCCACGACGTGCAGCTTGCGCTAAACTACGCAAACCGCGCACTTTACGTCGCAAACGGCTCGGCGCACACCCACGAGATCGATCCCGGAAGCAGAGCGGAATTTTTAGATCACCTTAGGCGCGAGCACGGGCACTTCTGCGCCGTTGATCTCGCGCTTAACGAATGCTGCTGCGAGGAGGACAAAAATGGCTGAAATTCTATCCTACGATTTCATGCGAAACGCCCTACTCGGCGGGCTTTTAGTCAGCATAGTCTGCGGCGTCGTGGGCTCTTTAGTCGTGATAAACCGCATGAGCTTCATAGCAGGTGGCATCGCGCACGGCGCATACGGCGGTATCGGCATCGCGCTATTTTTAGGTATCTCGCCCGTGCTGGGAGCTAGCGTATTTGCGCTGTTTTTGGGGCTACTCATCGCCTACGTCACGCTGCGAAACACCGAGCGCTTCGACGCCGTAATCGGCGCGATATGGGCGTTTGGAATGGCGCTAGGGATAATCTTCGCCGATCTCACGCCTGGATACAAATCCGATCTGATGAGCTTTTTATTCGGCTCGATCTTAGCTATAAATCACGAAAATTTAATCTTCATCGGCATTTGCGGCGCGGCATTTGCGGCGCTTACGGCGTGCTTTTACAGGCAGTTTTTAGCAATCAGCTTCGATAAGGAATTTGCTCTGCTGCGCGGGGTAAATACGAGCGTCTTTTACTATGTCCTCGTAGTGATGGCGAGCCTCGCGGTGGTCGCGTCGATTCAGATCGTAGGACTAATCTTAGTAATCTCGCTGATGACGATCCCGCCCTTCATCGCCGAAAAAATTTCAAAAAGCCTAGGCTCGATGATGGCGATAAGCTGCGCGCTATCGGCGCTTTTCTGTGCGGCGGGGCTTATTTTGAGCTTTAAGCTCAATCTAACCAGCGGCGCTTCGATAATCCTAGTCGCCTCGGTCTGCTTTTTCGCAAGCTCGATCTTTAGTAAACTTCGCGCCTAAAAGCCCGCCCAGCTCGCTAAGCAGGATGCCTGCGAGTATCAGCGCCGCGCCTAAAATTTGAAGCGCGCCTAGCTTCTCGCCGAAAGCATACCCCATAATGCCCGCGCTTACGGGCTCCAGCGCGAAAATCAGCACCGTTTTTATCTCGCTTACGCCGCGGTTTTGCGCCATCGTTTGGATCACGAACGCCGCGACGGTGGCAAAGATCGAGGTTAAAACCAGCGCGAAAACAAAATCGAAACTCGGCGAAAAGATCAAATTTCCAAGTACCTTTATCTCGCCTTCAAATTCCGCGTGCGGAGCGAAAACTGCCGCGATCAGCGCGCAGACGCAGACGCAGATAAACTGCACGATCACAAAGCCGTAGAGATTGCTTTTGCGAGCGCAGACGCCCGTAAATACGATGTGAAGCGCGTATGCGAACGCCGAAATCAGCGTCAGCCGCTCGCCTATGCCAAATCCCACCGCGCCGCTTGCTCCGCTTAAAAAATACAGCCCCAAAAGCGCCACGACCGCACCGCCAAAGGCGCTCGCACCGACCTTTTTGCCAAAAAATGCAAGCATCAAAAAGGGCACGATGACGACGTTTAGCCCCAAAATGAACGCCACCGTCGAGGAGAGCGCATAATCAAGCGCTATGGTCTGGCACGAAAAATCGCAAAACAGCATCAGTCCGCAAAACACGCCCCGCCCTATCGTGCCGCGGTCAAATTTGACGCCGAAGCGCAGGCAGGCGAGATAGGTAAAAATGCTCGCCGCCAAAAAGCGCCAAAACAAAAAGCTGAAAACGTCGCCACTATGCAGCGCGCGCTGAACCGGCACGAAAGTGCATCCCCAAACGATCGCCACGAAAAGTAGCCCCAGATCCCACAGCCTGCTAGGCGGAACGGGATTTTGCGCGCGGCTTTGCGCGGAATTGGAATTTTGCCCGAAACTCTGCGCAGAATTCGAGCTTTTCGTGTAGTTTTGCGTAGAGGCAGAATTTTGCGCGGCAGTAGGGCTCTGCGTAGAATTAGAGCTTTGCGCGAAATCGAAATTCTGCGCGGAATTTAAGCTTCGAGCGGAGCTAGAATTCTCTGCCGAATTAGATTTCTTCGCAAAATTCCGCGCCTTAAAATTTTTCAATCCAAAGCTCTGCGGCGTATGAGC
>NZ_CALHHX010000173.1 GCF_938030685.1 uncultured Campylobacter sp.
AGAAAGTGCCGTTATGTCGATGATCTTTCTCATATCTATCCTTTTTGCGGCGATGTGCCGCGGGGCTTAAGGAGTACTCTTTTGCAGGCAAATCCCGCCAAGGAGAATTTTACGAATTAATTTCGTCGCATGAAATTTAATCTGCACAAAAATTTTAGTACCTCAAGCCTTGTTTTAAAATTTTACTTCGAACTTCCACGCCGCAAAATTTTAAAATTTCAAAATTCCGCAAGCGGTAAATTTGCAGCCGAATTTAAATTTTACGAACGGCGCAGTAGCAATATCGCGAACTGCTCGTAAAATTCTAAAATCGAAATTTTACGAGCTGTAAATTTAGAACTAGCCTTAAAATTTCATAGAAGTAAAATTTCGCTTTGTATTTAAATCATAAATTTCGTTCGTGAGATTTAGGCTATCGGCGCGAATGTAGCCTGTGCGGCTACATCTTCTCTTTCGCGCTTAGGCCCATCAGAGCAAACGCCGTGCGAATACTAAGCGCTACGAGCGCGAACAACTTGAGCTTCGCATCCTCGTTCTCGCTGCCTACGACGCGGTTTTCGTTGTAGTATTTGTGAAAGTCCGCCGCGAGCGCTTTTAGGAAATCGGGCAGCTTCTGCAAGCCGCGCGAATTAAAAGCGTCGTTTAAAATTTCATTCAAGCCAAGCGCCGCAAAAGCTAGGCCGAGCCCCGCTTCATCCAGCGTGCCGAAGTCCGCGCCCAATACGTCCGCCTCGCGCTTGCCCGCTTTAGTAAAAATTTGATTGACCCGCGCGTGAGCGTAGTTGATGTAGAAGATCGGATTGCTGCTGTCCTCGCGCGCGAGCTCGTCCACGTCGAACTCAAGCGGCGTCTCGCCCTTTTTGCTAATGAAGATAAATCGCATCGCGTCCCTGCCGATCGCGGCGAGCACGTCGCTCATCAAAATCGCGTTGCCCGCGCGCTTGCTCATCTTGTAGGTCTGCCCGTCTTTGAGCAAATTTACCATCTGCATTAGGATGATCTCGAGCCTGCTTTCGTCATAGCCCAGAAAATGCACGGCAGCCTTTAGGCGCGCGATGTAGCCGTGGTGATCGGCTCCCCAGATGTTGATGCAGCGCTCATATCCGCGCTCAAATTTGTTGTTGTGATAGACGATGTCGCCCGCGAGATAGGTCGGGCGCGCATCCTCACGGATGACGACGCGATCCTTTTCGTCTCCGAGCTGCGATGAGCGGATCCAAATTTTACCCTCCGCCTCATACATCTTGCCGCTGCGCTCAAGCTTCTTAATCGTAGGCTCAAGCTCGCCGTAGAGGCTCTTTTCGCTAGCCCAGTTTTGGATATGGATGCCGGCGTCTGCGAGATCTTTTTGGATGATCTTTAGCACTTCGTCCTTAGCAAACTCCGCAAGGATCAAAACACGCGATTCGTCGCGGAAAATTTCATCGCCAAATTGGGCGCGCGCAAGAGGGATGATCTCGTCGATATACTCGCCGCGGTAGTATTTCTCGGGATAGCTCACGTCCTCACCCGCAAGCTCGCACGCACGAAGCGCGATCGAAGTGCCCAAAAGCTCGATCTGATTGCCCGCGTCGTTGATGTAGTACTCCGTATCGACGCGGTGCCCCAGATAGCCTCCGATGCGCGCGAACGTATCGCCGTAAACGGCGCCGCGCACGTGCCCGATATGAAGCGGACCGGTCGGATTGGCGCTGATGTATTCAAGCAAAATTTTTTGCGGCATAGCGACGGAATTCTGCGCTTCATCGCAATTTGATGCTACGACGGAATTTGACGCCTCTGCAGAATTCTGCGAAATAAAATTTTGTGTGTCGAAATTCTGCGATTTAGCGGCGTCGTTACCGCTCGCAGCCAGATTCGCAGCTGAGTCTTTGCAAGCAGGCTCACTCGCACAAAGCTTTTCCGAAGCCGGTAAAATTCCGTCTCCGAGCTTCGCGTCGTTTTTCGCAAAATCGCCGCCCCGTTTAAGGGCGTTTTCAGCAAGAACGCCCAACACAGCGGGCTTTAGGTGAAAATTTAGATAGCCGTTCACCGCCGTGGCGCTTAGAATTTCGCTATCTTTAAATTTAGCCGCAAGCTCCTCGGCGATGAGCTTAGGCGGCTTTCGCAGCTCTTTAGCCAGCGCAAAAGCCTCGGGCGAGGCGTAATGGGCCAAGCTTTTATCTTTGGGTCTTTCTAAAACGACTTTGCGAGATAAAATTTTAAAAATTTCATTTAAGACTAAATTTTTCAAATCCTTTACGCCTTTTTATTATCGCTAATTTCGGCGTCTCTAACCTCTTCCTCGGCCTTTTTCTCGACCTTTTCAGGCGTGTCGTCCTCCATCTCTTTTTTGAAGGTCTTAATGCCCTTGCCTACGCCCTTTGCGAGCTCCGGGATCTTTTTAGCTCCGAAAAGCAACACGATGATCACTAAGATAATTAGCAGTTGTTGAACGCTTACGCCCATTTTTTCTCCTTTAAATTTTCCAAATTTCGATTAGTTTGTTTATGTTGCGGCCTGCGGTCTCAAGCCTGATCGCCTTGTAGATCGATCTGAAATTTTCATACGCCTGCTCCAAACGATCGTTGATTATCAAATAATCGTATTCGCCTAGGCGCTCCATCTCCTCTTGCGCGTTTCGCAGGCGCAAAGCAATATCGGCGGGATCATTATCGCCACGAGCACGCAACCTATCCCTAAGCTCCGACAAGCTCGGCGTAGTAATAAATACGCTAGTAAGCTCGCTTTTAGGCACTTTGCTACGCACGATCTCATATCCTTGCACATCGATGTCAAAAATCACGATCTTACCCCGCTCAAGCTCGCTTGTAACGGCTTTTAGCGAAGTACCGTAGTATTTGCCATGAACTAACGCCCACTCTAAAAACTCTCCGCGCTCGATGCCTGCGCGAAACTCGCTCTTGCTTATGAAATGATAATTTACGCCGTCCGCTTCGCCCGCACGCATTTCGCGCGTCGTAGAGGAGATCGAAAAGTATATCTGCCCGCCGAATTCTGCGATAAGACGCTTTATGAGCGTGCTTTTGCCGCTACCGCTTGGACCGGAAACGAGCAAAATTTTGCCCCGCACTACTGATCTCCAAACGATATGTCGATATTGATCTTAAAGTCCTTCAGCGCGTCCTTAGCGTCCTTACTGCCCGCAAATTTCTCGATCGTG
Source organism: uncultured Campylobacter sp. (assembly GCF_938030685.1). Classification (GTDB taxonomy): domain Bacteria; phylum Campylobacterota; class Campylobacteria; order Campylobacterales; family Campylobacteraceae; genus Campylobacter_B. The sequence goes on from NZ_CALHHX010000173.1 coordinate 3,164, forward strand.
TTTGCGATGCCCGCTTCTAGATCATCACGCAACTTGGTTTTCAGCTCCTCAGCACTCGGTTTTTTACCGTGCTCGTTACGCAGCGACTCGCTTTTGGCGCTAGGCTCTAACTCGCTTGCCATAAGGCTGGCAAACTCCGCCGCAGCCGAAGCAGCAAGCACATTCGGCATAGCTTGTGCGCCAAATTTCATCTCATTTACCTGCTCGGACGCGCC
>NZ_CALHHX010000174.1 GCF_938030685.1 uncultured Campylobacter sp.
CGCAGCCTGCGGCGGTCGTTGCGGCCGGGCGTGATCGCAAACCACAGCACGCGGTCGTTCAGATCCTTGCCGCGGATCAGCACGGTGTCGCGCAGCAAGATGTAGTGAAAGTCGCCGTTTAGCCGCCATGATGAGAGCGCCTTGGCTAAGAAAAAGACCACGATGCCCACGACCATGATCAAGAATGCCATTCCCACGCGCTCGCTCATGGCGATACCTACTAGCCATAGCACGATCATCGATCCGATCCCAAATTTAAAGAGTCGCTCGTGTTTTACGTAGCGGGAGTGGCTAAGCGCCGTGTAGCTGGTGCAGGTGCGCAAAAAGCCTGGAGTGAGCCTAATGTAGTCGATATTAAAGAGCAAAATTTCGCTCTTGCGCTCGTTTGAAACGAAGGTAATTGCGTGGTCGTTAAATTTAAACAGCCCGCCGCCGTCGCGTCCTTGATACCAAGCTACGCCGGCGATTATAAGTCCCAATAGCCCATTACTGTAACGCCCTCCTCCACGACTTTCTGCGAAAAAGAGCTTATCTAAATCAAGCCCGGTTAAAACGCCGTAAAAAAATATAAAAGCCATCATCGCAATTACGAAGATCACGATGAAGGAGTTGTCGTTTTTGACGCTAAATCCGCCTGCGCTCGTGGCTCGTGTGCTGCGGCTGCGAAGAGCGGCTTTGTAGTCTTTGGTGCTAAAAGTAGGCATAAAGCTTCCTTTCTTTCGGGCTTGCAAAACAGCTTGCGCACGCTTTTAAAGCCCGTTTAGAACGGCGTAATTTTATAAAATTTCAGATCAAATTCGGATTAAATTTTAAATTTGAAGAGGCTTTGAAATTTAAGCGGGTTTCAAATTTAAAGGATTTGAAATTTAGCCGTCTAACTACGCTTAAAATTTGCGCTTTCGCTCAAATTTATCAAAATTTAAACGCGCAGCGGCGCCGAAAGATCGTAAATTTAGCCCGGGCTAAACCCCATTTTTGTATAATCGCACAAAATTTTAAAGGAGAAAAAATGAAAAAAATTTTTGCTTTGCTTTTTGCGGCGCTATTTTTTATCGGTTGTGGGCAGTCTCAGCCGAAAGTACCGATCGCAAGCGCGTATAAATTCAAGGGCATTACCTACTACCACATCCAAAACCATAATCCGAAAAAATTTGTCTATCAATCGCCGGAAGCGGTCGAGAAAAAGTACAACGAGCAGCTTTTAGCGGCGTTAAAAGAGGCGAACCTGCTGGATCAAAACTCTACCGATGAGCTTAAAATTACAATAAAGCACCACAGGGGCTTTACGGGCGAAGCTACTCCGTTTCCTAGCGATAGAATCGGTGGCATAGAGTTTATCTATGAGGTTAAACTAGTAAGAAACGGCCAAATTTTAAGAAGCTACGTGCAAAATGACATCGAGCATTACGATCCGGGATTTTTCGGCAATATGAAAACCATAGCGTTGCAAAATACAGACGATAGCTATGAAAATGCCGCAATTA
>NZ_CALHHX010000175.1 GCF_938030685.1 uncultured Campylobacter sp.
GGGATTTCGCCTTTAAATTCATATCTTTTTAAATCCAGATTTATTAAAATTACTCATTTATATTAAGCGGCGATAAAATTTAGCCGAGGCACTCGGTGTTCGTATATATGGGCATCGGTACCCGCGCGGCTAGGCGCTCGCGCGCAGTCGGCGGCGGGCAGGCACTACGGCGCGGCAAACGGCTTGGAGGTCGGTAGACGGCGCGCGATCGCGATTTTGCGCGAAATTAAGTCGGTAAAATTTAAACGCAAAATGATCTGCCAAGAAGACGGCGCCTAAATAAAATTTTAAACCGAGCCTCGATCGGTAGCGTAACGGCGTGCTAAATGAACGGGCTACGGCAGCGGTGCGATGCGTAGGCGTCGCGATAAGTCGGTAGCGCGTCGGATGGCGCGTAACACATCGGCGGCGCAGACGGCACGCCGTAGTCGAAAAGCGGAGCGGTGATACGTACCTACTCGGCGCCGTGTGACATAACCTTCGCTCGGGCAAATCATCATCGTAACGGCGCTACGATCAAAACGAACAACGTTGCCGTGGCGGCGGATCGGCAGCACAAGGGCGCGGCGTGATTGCGGCGGCGATAGCATAAAATGCCGCAATATGGCAACCGCGATCGACAGGATGCGTATGTAGGGAAAGCGCAGTGCAAGTAGCGCAAACGCGCGATACGATGATGGCGGCCCGCGGAGCGTATAGGCAAGCAGCAGTGCGGACGGCGCAATAACGCCGAGGCGATACGATAGCGGCGACCGACGAGACGTAACGCCGCCGTAGCGTTCGCGTGCGCTACGCCTAAGCCGCTAAATTTTAAAACGAAGCAAGGAGATTTTATGCTTAAAGCGAGGATTGTTTATAAATTTGCGCTCATCGTGCTACTAGGCTGCGCGCTTTGCATTTTGGGCTTTTCGGGCGCCTACTTTGCGCGCGGCGAGTACGACGAGACGTGGATGAGCCTGCATAAGATCGCGGGATTTGGCCTGCTTTGCGTCGCGATCTTGCATATAATCACAAGGCGAAAGAAGCTCGTAAAGCTCTGGAGCGAGTTTTTGGACGTGGTTTTGAGCCGCAAAAATCCCGGCTTTTGTAATATGGATCGCATAATCGGCGCGATCGAGCGCTATAATATCAGAGAAATCGCTAATAAAATGGGCTTTGAGCCGGACGAGCTCGCTAAGATTTTGAAATCAAACGGCATCAAGCTTGTAAGCGCAGATCAAGGCCTGCGCGAGCTTGCGAAGTTTAACGACGAAAAAATTTTCTTTATCTTGGTGCTTTTAATCGAGGCAAAATTCGGCAAAGCGGGTGGATGTAAGGTCTAAATTTTAAAAGGCTAATAGCCGGCGTTTGCGATCGCTTCGGCTTGAGAGTGCGCGATGAGCGGATCGATGATCTCGTCGAACAAGCCGCCCGCCATGATCGCGTCTAGGCGGTAGAGCGTTAAATTTATGCGGTGGTCGCTGATGCGGTTTTGCGGATAGTTGTAGGTACGAATTCGCCCCGAGCGGTCGCCGGTGCCTACCTGATCCTTGCGATCTTTGCGCTCTTTTTCGAGCCGCTCCTGCTCCTGCATATCGTAAAGGCGCGCCTTTAGCACCTTCATCGCCGCCTCTTTGTTTTTGTGCTGGTCCTTGCCGTCTTGGTTGGTGACGACTAAGCCGGTCGGGATGTGAGTGATGCGGACGGCGCTGTCGGTGGTATTTACGGACTGTCCACCGTGTCCGGAGCTACGCATAACGTCGATGCGAAGGTCATTTGGATTGATCTGTATCTCGCTATCCTCGATCTCAGGCATCACGGCGACGGTGATTGCAGAGGTATGCACCCTGCCCTGGCTCTCCGTTTCGGGGACGCGCTGCACGCGGTGAGTGCCGCCTTCAAATTTCAGCCGCGAATACGCTCCCGCGCCCTTTACGAGCAAGATCGCTTCTTTGTAGCCGCCGACGCTGCCTTCACTGGTGCTTACGATCTCGCATTTATAACCGCGAAGATCGGCGTAGCGTAGATACGCGCCGAGCAGGTCGCCCGCAAACAGCGCCGCTTCGTCGCCGCCCGTACCGGCGCGGATCTCCAAAAAGATATTCTTATCGTCGTTGGGGTCTTTTGGAAGCAGTAAAATTTTGATTTTTTCTTCGAGCTGCGGCTTTTGCGTCTCTAAGTTTTTAAGCTCCTCTTTGGCCAGCTCGCCGAGATCGGCATCGCTTAGCAGGGCTTTGTTTTCTTCGATCTGATTTAAAATTTTAAGATACTCGCTAGCCGCCTCTTTGATCGGCTCGATATTGCGCTGCTCCTTAGATAGCGCCGTCATATTAGCGATATCTGCGGTGACTGCGGGATCGCTAAGCATGCGCGAAAGCTCGTCGTAGCGATCCAAAAAAGGCTTTAGTTTATCGGCTAGCATTTAAATTTTATGCGTAAGGGGCGCTTACGCGGCGGTTTTTAAAGAATTTACTAGTTTGGCTAGGCGGCTTACTTTTCTGCTCGCGGTCTGTTTTTTCAAAAAGCCCCTGCTTACGAAGCTGTGGAAGCTTTCGTTAGCCGTTTTTAGAGCCTGAGTTGCTGCGTCTAGATCCTTGCTCTCGACCGCCTCTCTTACGGCTTTTGTGATATTTTTTACTCTGGTGCGATAAAATCTATTTCGCTCCGTTCTTTTTATGGTTTGTCTCGCGCGTTTTTCGGCGGATTTGTGATTTGCCATAACGTTCCTTTTCGGTTAAATTTGAACCTGCGATTATACGTAAAAAATATTTAATCGACGCTTAATTTAAGTAAAATTTAAATATAGTTTAAATTTATTAAGATTAAACTTTTTTTGGTAGAATTTCCTGATTTTTATATAAGGATTTGATAATGAAACTTTTCGGAACGGACGGCGTACGAGGCAAAGCGGGAGAATTTCTAACCGCCGAGCTTGCGATGCGCGTAGCGATGGCGGCGGGGATTTACTTTAGGAAAAATTCCGTTACGAATATGATCTTAGTCGGCAAAGACACCCGCAGAAGCGGCTATATGATAGAAACAGCGATCGTAGCAGGCCTTACCTCGGTGGGCTACAACGTCCGCCAGATCGGACCGATGCCTACTCCTGCGATTGCCTTTCTTACGGAGGATATGCGCTGCGACGCGGGCATCATGATAAGCGCGAGCCACAATCCATACTACGACAATGGCATTAAATTTTTCAACAGCGAAGGCTTTAAACTCGACGAAAAAGAGGAAGTGCAGATCGAAAAAATTTACTTCAGCGACGATCTAATCGCCGAGGCGCGCACCAAAATGATGCAAATAGGCGCTGCAAAGCGCGTGGATGACGTCATCGGCAGATACATCGTGCATATTAAAAATTCCTTCCCGAAGCAAAAGACGCTGCACGGGCTTCGCGTGGTGCTTGATTGCGCAAACGGAGCAAGCTACAAGGTCGCACCTACCGTATTTAACGAGCTGGGAGCCGAAACTATCGTCATCGGCGACGAGCCTAACGGAAAAAATATAAATGATGCTTGCGGCGCGTTAAGCCCGCAAGGTCTAGCCGGGGAAGTAAAGCGCCTGCGCGCCGACGTCGGCTTTGCTTTCGACGGGGATGCCGATAGGCTCGTAGTCGTGGATGAAAACGGCGAGATCATCCACGGCGACGCGCTGCTTGGAATTTTAGCGGTATATTTGAAAGAGAAAAAGCGCCTCGCGGGCGATCAGATGATCGCGACGGTGATGAGCAACTCCGCGCTGGAGGATTTTTTAGCCAAACACGGCATTGCGCTTCATCGCTGCAATGTCGGCGATAAATTCGTACTTGAGATGATGCGCGAGCTGGGCGCAAATTTCGGCGGCGAGCAGAGCGGACACGTAATTTTCGGCGATTACGCCAAAACGGGCGACGGCATCGCAAGCGCGCTGCAATTCGCCGCTTGCATGCTTAATACGCACAAAAAAGCGAGCGAACTTTCGGCTATGCTTAAGCCATACCCTCAAATTTTACGAAATTTAAAGATCGCGGATAAAAAGCCGCTTGAAAAATTAAAAGGGCTAAAGGAGCTTGAAGCAAGCCTCAAAGCGGACAAGATCCGCTCGCTCTTTCGCTACTCCGGCACCGAAAACGTTATCCGCCTCTTGCTCGAGGGCAAAAACGAAAAACTGCTTCAAAAGCGAATGGACGAGGTCGAGAAATTTTTTACCAAAGCCCTAAATGAGTAGCGTTGCGGTGAAATTTTACGGCGCAACAAGCTCATGGCTCGGTACAAAAGGCGCGGACAAAAAATGCAGGCTTTACATATTTAAATTTAGGCTGCGAGATGGCTAAGACCTGTATTAAATTTATCCTGCTTTTTGCGGCGATCTTTGCGATCGATCAAGCGATCAAACTTCTGTTTTTAAACAGCTTTTCGTGGCAAGGCGAGTTTTTTTCGCTAGAGCTTACGCTTAATCGCGGCGTTGCGTTTTCGATGTTTGCATTCTTGGGCGAAAATTTAAAATTTATCCAGATCGCGCTGATCTCGGCACTTGCGGCGTATGTATTTTGTCATAAAAAGCTCTTTTGCGAACACTGGGCGCCGTTTGCGCTGATGCTCGCGGGGGGCTGTTCAAATTTGCTCGATCGCTTCATTCGCGGCGGCGTGGTCGATTACGTCGCGTGGCATAAGTGGTTTGAGTTCGCGGTGTTTAATTTCGCCGATGTGATGATAGATCTGGCCGTCGTGATTTTCATCTTCCAAAGCTACAAGATCGCGAAAAAGGAGAAAAATGAAAAGAAATAATTATATCGCCTATGCGCTGTGGTTTGTAGGCGGCTGTTCGTCGCTTTTGGGAATGCCGATCGGAGGCGGACTGCATAGAATTTACTGCGGTAAATTTATCAGTGGCTTTTCGCAGATCGCGCTATTTTGGCTGGGAAGCTTTACGCTATGGTTTTTGGTGGGCTTTTTGTTTTGGGCTATTTGGGGGATTTGGTGGCTTATCGATCTATTTTTTATAGGTATCTGGGTCGATGATATTAACGAATTTAGCACCGAAACTCTGCGAGACGACTACGAACAGCGCCTTAAAAAGGTTGATGCACTCTACGAGCTGTATCAAAAAGGCGCGATTTCCAAAGAGGAATTTGAAGCTAGAAAAGAAATTTTAATGAGAGATTAAGGAGGCTAAAATGAGTTATTTTTGGTTTAAATTCGTTCACTTTGCGGGCTTTATTTCATGGATGGCGATGCTGTTTTATATGCCGCGCCTATATGTTTATCACGCTGAAAATTTAGACAAGCCGGATTTCGTAAAGGTCGTTAAAAAGATGGAGCGGATGCTGTATCATGCGATCGGCTGGATAGCGATGGTCGTGACGGTTTTTAGCGGGGTAATGCTGATCGTTTTAAATCCGGGGCTTATGAAGTTGGGATATTTTCATCTAAAGCTGCTAGCCGGAGTTTTGCTGATCTGTTATCATTTGTGGCTCTATTATTATATGTATAAATTTGAAAAAAACGAGTGCCGCAGGAGCGGAAAGTACTTTCGTGCGATCAACGAAGGCCCTACGATCCTGATGTTTATAATACTTTATGCGATGCTAATAATGCCAAATTTACCGAGCAACTAAGCGCTTTGATAAAAATTTAATTAAAATTTGCATAAAATTAGGACAAAATTTTAAAGGAAGCATGTGCGGCAGATCATAAGAAAAATTTTATCGAGCGAAAGTAGCGCGGGAATCATACTGCTTTTATCCGCAGTCCTTGCGATCATCGCTCAAAACGTAGGCTTTTTATCAAAATACTATGAGGCGTTTTTACATTTGAATTTCACCATAGGCGTCGGTCCTACAAAGCTCGATGAATCGATGCATTTTTTGGTAAACGACGTGCTCATGGCGATATTTTTCTTCGCTATCGGACTTGAGCTAAAGCGCGAAAAGATCGAAGGACAGCTGCGCCATTTCTCTCAAATTTTACTTCCTAGCTTCGCAGCTCTGGGCGGAGTAATGATGCCCGCGATTATATTTTCGATCATCAACTGGGGCGATGCCGTCGCGATGAAGGGCTGGGCAATCCCTACGGCGACCGACATAGCCTTTGCCGTGGGCGTGATGGCGCTTTTAGGCAAAAAAATCCCGGCTAGCCTTAAAATTTTCGTTTTGACGCTTGCCATAATGGACGATCTGTGCGCAATTTTAATCATCGCTTTGTTTTATTCCTCTACCATAAACGCAATCTATCTAGGCGGCGCGGCTGCCTGTGTCGCAATAATGCTAGCGATGAGCAGACTTGGCGTTGATAAAAAGCTTCCGTTTATCATCGTGGCCGTGGTGCTGTGGGTGATGGTCCTAAACTCTGGCATACATGCGACCATCGCGGGAGTGCTTGCGGGTTTTTGTATCCCGCTTAAAACCCGCTCGGGCTCTATGCTAAAGGATATGGAGCACGGACTAGCCTACCCCGTAAATTTCTTCATCTTGCCGATCTTTGCCTTTACAAACGCAGGCGTTTCGCTAGCAGGCATCAGTCCTAGCTTCCTTTTCGGTCCGGTGCCGATGGGCATCATGCTTGGACTATTTTTCGGTAAACAGATCGGAATTTTTGCCTTTAGCTGGATCCTAATCAAAGCCAAAATCGCCTACATGCCTGAAAATGCAGGCTGGCCGCAGCTTTACGCAGTAGCAATCATCTGTGGTATCGGCTTTACGATGGCGCTTTTCGTCGATGGCCTAGCATATGGTGGCAGCGATATGTATCATTACACGGACAAGCTCGCGGTATTTTTAGGCTCGATAATTTCCGGAGTAGTGGGATTTTTCGTCGCAAAAGCAGTCGCGGTAAAACAAAGCTAAATTCCATAAAAAGATTAAAATTTTAAAATTTTACGAGCAACACAAAATTTCAAAATTCTAAGAGCGGCTCTAAATTTTAAATTTATACTCTATAAAATTTAACTTAAAATTCTGTCTGATCCAAGCGCAGCTTAAATTACCAAAATACCCGCATTTTGCATTAAGCTTAGCGCACATTCGTCGTAGTAGCCGCGCTCATGGTTCGGCGCATCGTAGGTAGCTACCGCACCTCGCGGAACGATGACGTCCTTATCCTCGCCAGTTTCGTTGAGATAGGTGCGCAGGCTAAGCGCAAACTGCATCACGCAGATATCGGTGCAACAGCCCGTAATCACAAAGCGATCGAAGCCGTCCAGAATTTTTTTATCCAAATTATGAAAGCCGTTCGTACTGCGCTTAAAAGTGACGTTTTGCTCACCTACGTAGGGCGCAAGCTCCTCGATCACCTCCGCTTCGGGCGAGCCAACTAGACAGTGGATCGGGTAGCGCTTCATCTCCAAATCCCGCTCGGCGTGAGCATCGCAGATGAAATGCACGTTTTTGGCCGCCTCAATCTGTTTAAGCACCGCAGGAGCGATCTTTGCTATGCTAGGATCGGCCATCGCGCCGAATTTTACGAAGCCGTTTAGCATATCGATCACAAATACCAAAGTTTTCATCAAAACTCCTTGTAAATTTCAGGTTTCATATCTTTTAAAAGATCCATTTTAGCGCGAAATTTTAAAATTTCATCTAAATCCGCTCGAGCGATCTTCACGGCCTCTTTTTTGCCTAAGCGCGCGACGATCTCGCCGCCGGGATTTATCAGCATGGAATTTCCGCCGAAACTCTCGCCCTGCCCCGTATCACCGCAGCCGTTTACCGCGCAGATAAAAATTTGATTCTCGATCGCGCGGGCCCTCACAAGCGTAATAAAATGCTCTATGCGGCTTTGCGCGAACTGCGCGATTACAAAAACTATCTGCGCGCCGCGAAGCGCCAAGGCGCGAAAAATTTCACAAAAGCGCAGATCGTAGCAAATCGCGACGCCGATTTTGACCGCGCGATTTTTAAATTTGACCTCGCAAATTCCTAACCTATCGCCGCCACTTACGATCTCGTTTTCGCGAGCGAGCGAAAAAGCGTGTATCTTGTCATAGCGTAAAATTTCGGCTCCGTTTTGATATACGAAAGTAGAATTGTAAATTTTATTTCGCTCGGAGCTTATCGATCCGCCGATTAAAACAGCGCCGCTTTTTTGCGAAATTTCGCTTAAAAATTTTTTCGTATAAGCAGCGTTCGTATCGGCAAGCTCTTTAAATTTAGCCGTATTAAAGCCCGTGTTAAATGCCTCGGGCAGCACCACTACGTCCGCGCCGCGTTTTAACGCGCGATCTATCAGCTCGCGCGCATGAACAAAATTTTGCTCACAATCTGCAAAATTTTGAGCTACTTTCACATCCATTTGCAAAATAGCGATTTTCATAAAACCTCCTATTTAGGCGCTAAGCGCATAACATTTGCATGCGTAAGCGCAATAGCTATGGCATCGGTGATGTCAAGCGGCTTAATCTCCTTATTAATCCCCAAAATTCGCTTAACCATAAACGCAACCTGTTCCTTTGCAGCCTTTGCCTTGCCCGTGACAGATTTTTTTACCTGAAGCGGCGTATATTCGACAAAATTCCCAAAAATTTGTAAAATTTTAAGAGCCAGCGCGCCGCGAAACTGAGCAAGCTTTAAAACAGACTGCGGATTATAGGCATAAAACATCGATTCTATCGCAACCTCATCGATCTTATGAGCGCTAAAAATTTGATCAATCGCCTCACTCATCTGCGTCATTTGAAATTGCACATTTTCGGCCTTCATTTTCACAAGTCCCGCCTCTATAAGAGTAATTTTATTCACATCTTTTTCCAAAATCGCATAGCCTAAATTTCTAGTTCCCGGATCAATTCCTAAAATTTTCATAGCCACCTTTCACACTTATTCACGGCTTAATCACCGGTGAATAAACTGAAATTTACCGCAAATTTAGTGAAATTTAGCTAAAATAGCGACTTAATTTATAAGGGAATTTAATGGCGACGTCACAAGCACAAGAAATTTTATCAAACCTAGAGAAGGAAATTTTGCCTACCGAATACTCTAGATACATTAAAAATTTGAAATTTAACGATAAAAATTCGACACCGGAATTTTTCATCTACAACGCAACTAACGAGTTTATCGCCAAATACGCGCAGACAAAATACGGCACGAAGATAAAAGAGCTTATCAAAAAACAGTTTGGGCTCAACGACGTGATCGTCAAAATCACCTCAAAGGCTAAAATTTCGCCGAAAGAAAAGGTAAAAATCATCTCCGAAAAGCCTAAAAGCACCATTTTAAGCGAAAATTACAACTTCGAAAATTTTATCATCGGCGATTCAAACAAATTTGCCTTCGAGTGTTCGGTATCCGTCGCAAAAGAGCCCGGAATTCGCTTTAACCCGCTCTTTATCTACGGACCTAGCGGGCTTGGAAAAACTCACCTACTTCAATCGATCGGAAATTACTGCATCAAAAAGGGAAAGACCGTCATTTGTGTCACTAGCGAGCAGTTTGCTAATGATTTCGTCTTTAATCTCAAAAACAACTCGATCGATAAATTTAAACAAAAATACCGTAACTGCGACGTTTTGCTCATCGACGACATTCAATTTTTGATCGGACGCGATAAAGCTCAAGAGGAGCTTTTTTATACATTTAATGAGCTAAAAGACAAAAACTGCCAAATCGTCCTTACCAATGACCTGCCGCCAAAATTTCTAAAAGGCTTTGAAAGTCGCCTCACAACGCGATTTGAAAGCGGCATAATAGCAAACATTACCCCGCCAAATCTAGAAACTAAAATCGCCATTATCAATAAAAAGAGCGAGGAAAATCGCGTTAGAATTCCACACGATGTCGTAGAATATATCGCTACAAATATGGGTGACAATATCCGCGAAATCGAAGGCGCAATAAACAAACTAAACGCCTACTCCTCAATACTTCGTACAAAGATCACGCTGGAATTTACCAAAAGTACACTGCAAGATCAAATTCACCAAAAATATTCAAGCGTGAGCCTTGAACACGTCATAGAGGTGATTTCAAAAGAACTGAACGTAAAACCCAGCGAGCTAAAGAGCAAAACACGAGCTAAAAACGTCGTCGAAGCGCGCCAAATTTGCATATATCTAACCAAACAGTTAACTCAAAACTCAATGCCAAAAATCGCCGCATTTTTTAATCTAAAAGATCACAGCGCCATCAGCAAAAATATCAAAAAAATCAACGAGCTCATTCAAACCGACGAGATATTAAAGATAAAAATTGAAGAGCTAAAAAACAAAATAACCAAAAAGGATAAGAATGAAATTTAGACTTTATGAAAATAAAGCAAAAAAGGTGAATAAAAGTGAATAAAACAAAGCTACTTACTCACTGGATAAACTACCTAAAGACAAGCTTTAGGATAAGTTTTTCACAAAAACCTCTTACCAACTACTACAACGATAAAAATTTAAAAGGATAAAAATATGAAAGTGTTAATCACTAAAAAACTTTTAGAAGAGATAGTTTCCAATGCCAGCTCTTATCTTGATAAAAAAGATCTAAGCTCGATAACATCACATCTTTTAATGAGTGCTAAAGATGGAATTTTTAGTATAAAAGCTACCGATCATGAAATCGGTTTGAGCTACAATCTACAAAATGTCTCAATAGAAACAAAGGGAGAAGCCACGGCAAACGGAGGTAAGCTTCTTAGCGTTATTAAAGGCCTAAGCGACGATAACGTTACTTTAGAAACTGTCAACGGAGCGCTATTTGTAAAGCAAAAAAAATCCAAGTATAAGCTTCCGATGTTTGAAACGAGGGATTTTCCGAGCTTTCCTACGATAGAGGGCAAAAACAGCTTTGACGTAAATGCTGGAATTTTAGGCAGAAGCCTTAAAAAGATCTATCCTTCGATCGACACCAACAACCCAAAATATGAGCTAAACGGAGCTTTGATCGACGTAAAAGAGGGCTTTTTAAATTTAGTCGGGACCGATACTAAACGACTTAGCGTTTATAAGCTGATCACTCAGTCAAAAGCGGGCGAGCTAGATACTAAAATTTTAATCCCTAAAAAGGCAATAGGCGAAATTCAAAAGCTATTTTCGGACAAAATTAAAATTTACTACGACGAAAACGTGCTGCTAGCGGTGAGCGAGAATTTTGAGTTTTTTACAAAGCTTATTAACGGCAAATTTCCAAACTACGAGCGTGTGATCCCAAGCGATACGGCGTATAAAATTTCAATTCCGCGCGATAAGATGGTAAGCGGCGTGCGAGCGATAAATGCAATGTGCGAGGAGATGAAGGTTACCATTAAGAAGGACGGAATGGTTTTTGAAAGTATCAACGAAGATAATTCCGAAGCAAAGACCGAAATTGAAGCGGCGATCGATATAAACGGCGAGATAGTCTTCGGCGTGAAAAATCGCTTTTTGCTCGATTTTTTAAGTAGCATCGAGAGTGAAATTTTTGAGCTTGATTTTAACAGCTCCGATACGGCGTTTGTGCTTAGCGCGGATGGTTTAAAAACGGTCGTCATGCCGATAAATAATATTTAAAGGAAAAATATGAAACAAAATTATGGCGCTAGTAATATTAAAGTTTTAAAAGGTCTTGAGGCTGTTAGAAAGCGCCCCGGAATGTATATTGGAGATACCAATATCGGCGGACTTCATCATATGATCTACGAAGTCGTGGATAATTCGATCGATGAGGCGATGGCGGGCTACTGTGACACGATCGATGTCGAGATCACTAGCGAAGGAAGTTGTATCGTTAGCGATAATGGTCGTGGGATTCCCGTCGATATACACCCGACTGAAAAAATTCCTGCCGCGACGGTGGTTCTTACGGTACTCCACGCAGGCGGTAAATTTGACAAAGACACTTATAAAGTCTCCGGCGGTTTGCACGGCGTGGGCGTTAGCGTTGTAAATGCGCTTTCAAAAAAGCTCGTTGCTACGATCAAACGTGACGGAAATATTTATAGACAAGAATTTGCCAAAGGAATTCCTACTACCGAGCTTGAAAAGATAAAAACTACTAACCGCACGGGCACGACGATCGAGTTTTGGCCCGACGGCGAAATTTTTGAAATTTTAGAATTTGACGATGAAATTTTATCAAAAAGATTTCGTGAGCTTGCGTATCTAAATCCAAAAATTACGATAAATTTTAAAGATAATCGCACGGGCAGGGACGAGCACTTTCACTTCGAAGGCGGTTTGGAGAGCTTCGTAAACGATATGAATAAAGCGCCTGCCATATCCAAAGCCGTATCGTTTAGTGATAGTGCGGATGATGTTATGGTGGATTTTGCGCTTATGTATAACGAAACATATAGCGAAAATTTACTGAGCTTCGTAAATAATATCAAAACTCCGGACGGCGGTACTCACGAGGCTGGTTTTAGAGCGGGTCTTACGCGCGCGATAACAAATTACGTCGCGGCAAATGCGGCCGCGCGTGAAAAGGACACGAAGATCACCGGCGATGACGTTCGCGAGGGACTTATAGCGGTAATTAGCGTAAAGGTTCCCGAGCCGCAGTTTGAAGGACAAACTAAAGGTAAGCTGGGCTCCAGCTATGTTAAGCCGATCGTGCAAAAGATGGCGTTTGAGGTGCTTAGCAAGTATTTTGAAGAAAATCCGATCGAAGCGCGCGCCATTATGAATAAGGCTCTTTTGGCTGCGCGCGGTCGCGAAGCGGCGAAAAAAGCACGCGACTTAACGCGCAAAAAAGATAATTTAAATTCCGTAGGAACCCTTCCAGGAAAGCTAGCCGATTGTCAGAGTAAAGATGCAAGCATTAGCGAAATTTATCTAGTCGAGGGCGATAGTGCGGGCGGCTCGGCGAAGCAGGGAAGAGACCGCGTGTTTCAAGCGATCCTGCCGCTTAGAGGTAAAATTTTAAACGTAGAAAAGGCGCGCCTGGATAGAATTTTGCAATCCGAAGAGATAAAAAATATGATTACGGCCTTTGGTTGCGGTATCGGCGAGGAATTTAACGAAGAGAAGCTTCGCTATCACAAAATCATCATTATGACCGATGCGGACGTCGACGGTAGCCACATTCAGACGCTACTTCTAACATTTTTCTTTAGATTTTTGCGCCCTGTTGTCGAAAACGGCTATGTTTATCTAGCGCAGCCGCCGCTTTTTAGATATAAAAAGGGCAAAAAAGAGATTTATCTGAAAGACGAAAAGGCGCTGAGCGAGTTTTTGATCGAAACTGGCATCGATATGAGCGAGTTTGAAGGCATCGGTAACGAGGATCTGATTGATTATCTAAAAATAGTTTCAAACTACCGCTCGCTTCTAAATGAGCTTAAAAAGCGCTTCAGCGTGCTTAGCGCGATCAGATTTTTGATAGAAAACGATGAAGCGCGAAGCCTTGGCTATGAGGAGCTATTTAAAATTTTAAAACCCCGCTTGGAAAGTGAAGGATTTAATATCTTAAATTCCTACGTAAATGATGAAGGCATTAGAATTTATGTCCAGACGCCAAGCGGCTTGGAACAGCTTGTGATAGATGAGAATTTATTTGGCAATTATATCTTTGAAGAGGCGATCAGAGTTTATTCAAAGATCAAAGAGCGAGATGTAAGCTTCGGTAAGGATTTTATTGAAATTTTAGATGAAATCGAAAAAAGCTCGAAAAAAGGCGCTTATATTCAGCGCTATAAAGGTCTTGGAGAGATGAATCCGGAGCAGCTTTGGGAAACAACTATGAGCCCTGAAAATAGAAGGCTTTTAAAAATTAGCATTGCAGACGCACAGAGTGCTAGCGATACCTTTAATCTCTTCATGGGCGACGAGGTTGAACCGCGTAGGAATTACATTCAAGACCATGCCAAAGATGTTAAACACTTGGATATATAATGTCTGTTCTATTTAGTGAGACTAAAGAGCGTGAAAACCGTTTCATAACGGCGCTTAAAATTTCGGTGCCGTTTACCTGCGTTTTGATTGTTTTCGGAATTATTTTATTCCGAAATGGCGAGTTTAAATTTGACGACGTAATTTTATTTTTAATACTTTTAATCTGCTATGTTTATTATGTCATCTATCAAATTTACTTCGGCTTTCAAAAAACGCTGATCGATCCCGTTACTCACGTATTCGTGCGCGAGGAGATCGAGAAAATTTTAAGCAACGATCTAGCTAAAAATCGTCAAATAAATATTGTGCTTTTACGAATTAAAAATATCATCGACATAAACGATCGATACGGCTACAAAAACGGCGATGAAATTTTATACGAGTATTGCAAGGAACTTTCAAATTTTATGGCGGAACAGGGCTTTAAGGACCTTCCAATCGGGCGCTTTATAAACGGCTACTTTGTATTCGGCGTAGAATCAAAAGCTACAAATTTAAGTCATATTTTGCGAATGTTTGAGCATAAAATTTCAAGTCAAACGATTAAAAATGTAGAGATAAAAAGCGAATTTGCAATGCTTCCAAGTTCATATGATCGAAATTTAAATAATATCGTAAATGCGCTATTTTATAAGATAAATCACCTGGATGACGAAGAGCACGGCGAGAAGTCTATCGACGTCGAAAAGGTATTAATCGACGTATTTTCCGCCGACGTAATGGAAGCGATCGATAGTGAAAATTTTAGTTTTAAATATCAGCGCGTCGCGGATAAAAACGGCGTAAAATTTCATATAAATTTAATTCCGAAGCTTGATCTGCGAAGCGGCGAAAAGATCACAAAAAGTAGAATTTTAGATATCTTGCTTCTAAATCATTACGACATCAAATATGATATTTCGATGATGAGGCAAATTTCTAGAATCATCTATTTTAAGGATATCGACGCTAAAATTTTTATCGAGATTATGCCTCAGACGTTGCGAAACAATGAGTTTCGCAATGAAATTTTAAAGCTCATCGATAATAATCTAATCGATCCGAAAAAGATCGTGTTTGAGTTTAACGAAAAGCTTATCTATTCGGAGATCAAGCGCTTTGACGAAATTTTGATTAAATTCCGCGAACTTGGATTTAGCTTCGCGCTGTCGCAGTTCGGCGGTTCAAACGCGAGCTTTGAGTATTTAAAGTTTCTAAACGTCGATTTTATCGTTTATGACATAGAATTTAATAAAAATTTAGACGATGAAAAGATTAAAAATATATTTATTGGCATTAATGAAGCCTGCGCTAAATCGGGCGTCAAAACCATAATGCGCTTTGTAGATAAGCAGGAATTTCAAATGAAACTTTATAAAATGGGTATCGATTATATTCAGGGATTTTGCGTCGAAAAACCGAATGATATATCGAATTTAAGGAGATCATAGTGAGATACGGCGAAGAGGAAATTGAGAAATTTGACATAGAAAAGATGGAAGTTTGGCCCAATAAACAAAAGCGCGATTATCTTATAAAAATAACCCTACCTGAGTTTTGCTGCCGCTGCCCGCGCTCGGGCTATCCGGACTTTGCGACGATCTATTTGGAATATATCCCGGATAAGCTCGTAGTGGAGCTTAAAGCGATTAAAATTTACATAAATTCCTTTATGAACCGCTATATTAGCCACGAGGATAGCATAAATGAAATTTACGGCGCGTTGCAAAGCAAGTTAAAGCCTAAATTTATGAAAATCACGGGCGATTTTAATCCACGCGGCAATGTCCACACCGTAATCGAAATAAACTCGGATCAAATTTACCGATGATAAGCTCAAATTTAGTCGAACAAATTTTTAAATCCGCAAGCATTAGCCGCTGGAACGATTACCCAAAGATGGTAAGTCTAGTCGAGCTCGACAAACAGGCGCATAAATTTATCATCGCTTATTTTATCGCTAGCTTTGAGCGAGACGTGGATATCAACTACGTCATCGAAGCGGGGATTTTCGAGTTTTTAGCGCGCATCGTCGTGACCGATATCCGTCCGGATGTCTTTCATCAGATACAAAAAACCAAGAAAAAAAAGATCAACGAATGGGTTTTAAGCGTCCTCGAAAGCGATCTTTTGCCTATTCAAAACGGCGCATTTTTCGAGCGATTTAAAAAATATCTAAATTCCAAGGATCATAAGAAAGAAGCGGTGATCTTAAAGGCGGCAAGCTACCTTTCTACGCGGTGGGAATTTAACATCGTCTATCAAACGAGCCAGTTTCTAAACGATATTGAGGAGCTTAAAGCCAAGGTCGAGGAGGAGCTCGAGGATTATTACGAGCTAATCGGCGTGCGAAAGATCGTGATGAATAAAAAACTTGCCCGCATAGTTGATCTTAGCGGCAGACTTCGTTTTCAAAAGCGCTGGGCGCAGACGCCGCGCATCCCTGAGACATCGGTGCTGGGACACATGCTGGTAGTCGCGATTTTAAGCTACTTTTTCTCGCTTGAAGTGGGTGCGTGCTGCTCGCGCACGGCATATAATTTTTTCTGCGCGCTATTTCACGATCTACCCGAAAGCCTCACTCGCGACATCATTAGCCCCGTAAAATACGGCGTAAAGGGCCTTAGTGACATTATCAGCGAATATGAGATGCGGTTAATAGACGATAAAATTTTACCCTTTGTGCCGGAACATATGCGAGATGATTTTAGCTATATTTTGGGTATCCGTAAAGAGGGCGGTAAATTTATAAAAGACGAGTTTGAAAACCGCACCTTCGAGCTAGGCAAGGAGCCTAAATTTGCAGAAGGCAGCCTAAAGATGTTTAATGAAGACAAATTTCGCGCAATCGACGGCAAAGCGCTTAAGTATTGCGACAAACTAGCGGCATTTTTTGAGGCTGGAATTTCGATCAGTTACGGCGTGAAAAGCAAGGAGTTGCTTAGCGGGTATAATTCGATGCTAGAGTTTTTCAAAGCCAAGCCAAAAATCGAAGGCGTCGATTTTCAGAGTGTTTGCGAGGATTTCAAAGAACATTTCGGACTTAATAGGATCGATTTATAAAACCCCTTCCCAGATGGCTGCGGCACATGCGAGATCTAAGTGCTCTGCTGTATTCCTACCCTGAAGCGGTGCCTAAAAAAAGCATTGCACAGGTCTAAGAAAGGGCAAACGGGATTATATGGAAATGTTTCTTAAAGTAAGGTTATAAATGAATTTCAAAAATCATCTTCTATCCGTATTTCGCGAGGTCTTTATCCCTCATCATCGCTCTATCGAGTTCAGAGCTAAAATTTTTGCCGCGATGCTACTTGCTAAAAAGAAGCAGACCGACGAGGATTACGACGCGATCAAAGATATAGCGGGCGAAATTTATCCGGGCGACGAGCAGCGCATCGGCGTGCTAGTTTCTATCGTAAAAGAGTATATCTTAAAGGCGAAAACTTATAAAAGCTTAAATTTAGACTCGCTTCTAAAAGAGATCGACAGAGATATCAAAAATAACAAAAAATATATCAAAAAGATCGATTTTTCGCATCTGCGCCGTCTGATCGGAGATGATGACGAGGATGCGCTAATCCAACAGCGCGTTTATGAGTTTTTTGTCTGCGAAGTCAAAGAGTACTCGTAAATTTTTATCTTAAGAATTTTTTTAGTATAATCATCAGCTTTTGAAATTAGAAACGGAGAAAAATTTGGAAAATATCAGAAATATTGCGGTTATCGCGCACGTCGATCACGGCAAGACCACTATCGTAGATGAGCTTTTAAAACAGTCCGGCACCTTTGGTAATCACCAAGAAGTCGGCGAGCGCGTGATGGATAGCAACGACATAGAGCGCGAGCGCGGCATTACGATACTATCCAAAAATACCGCCATCCACTACGGCGGCGTTAAAATCAACATCATCGACACTCCGGGCCACGCCGATTTCGGCGGAGAGGTCGAGCGCGTACTAAAGATGGTAGACGGCGTGCTTTTGCTCGTCGACGCGCAAGAAGGCGTTATGCCGCAGACAAAATTTGTCGTCAAAAAGGCGCTGTCTTTGGGACTGCGACCGATCGTAGTCGTAAATAAAATCGACAAGCCCGCAGCCGATCCGGACCGCGTGGTAAATGAAATTTTCGATCTTTTCGTAGCGCTTGACGCAAACGACGAGCAGCTCGAGTTCCCCGTCATCTACGCCGCCGCCAAAAACGGCTACGCAAAATACGATCTAAGCGATGAGAGCGCCGATATGAAGCCGCTTTTTGAGACGATCATCTCTCACGTCCCTACTCCGAGCGGCAGCGATGAGAATCCGCTGCAGCTGCAGGTTTTCACGCTCGATTACGACAACTACGTCGGTAAGATCGGCATCGCTAGGATTTTCAACGGCACGATAAACAAGAACCAAAGCGTTATGTTAGCTAAAGCCGACGGCACGCACATAAACGGCAGAATTTCAAAGCTCATCGGCTTTAACGGGCTTGAGCGTGCCGACATCGATGCGGCGGGCACGGGCGACATCGTGGCGATCGCGGGCTTTGACGCGCTTGACGTAGGCGATAGCATCGTAGATCCCAATAATCCGATCCCGCTTGATGCGCTGCATATCGAAGAGCCGACCCTTAGCGTAATTTTCAGCGTAAATGACGGACCGCTCGCCGGCACGGAGGGCAAATTCGTAACCTCAAATAAGATCGATGAGCGCTTGGAAGCTGAGATGAAAACCAACATCGCGATGCGCTATGAAAACGCGGGCGAGGGTAAATTTAAAGTAAGCGGCCGCGGCGAGCTGCAGATCACGATTTTGGCTGAGAATATGCGCCGCGAGGGTTTTGAGTTTTGCCTCGGGCGCCCGGAAGTTATCATCAAAGAGATCGACGGCATCAAATGCGAGCCTTTCGAGCATCTAGTTATTGACGCGCCCGATGATTGCACCGGCACCGTCATCGAAAAGCTCGGTCGCAAAAAGGCCGAGATGAAGGTGATGAATCCTACCGGCGACGGGCAGACGCGTATGGAGTTTGAGATCCCGGCGCGCGGTCTTATCGGCTTTCGCTCGCAGTTTTTGACCGATACTCGAGGCGAAGGCGTAATGAACCATAGCTTTTTGGAATTCCGCCCTTTCATAGGCGCAGTCGAGAAGCGACAAAACGGCGCGCTCGTGAGTATGGAAAACGGAGTGGCGCTAGGATACAGCCTGTGGAACCTGCAAGATCGCGGCGTGCTTTTTATCGCTCCGCAGGCGAAGGTTTATCTGGGTATGATCATCGGCGAGCACAGCCGTCCGAACGATCTGGACGTCAATCCGATCAAGGGTAAAAATTTAACCAACGTCCGCGCCAGCGGCAGTGACGATGCGATCAAGCTCGTGCCGCCTCGCGTGTTAAATTTAGAGCGCGCGCTGGAGTGGATCGAGGAGGATGAGCTTGTGGAGGTTACGCCCGTAAATATCCGCGTGCGTAAGCGATACTTAGACCCTACGACGCGCAGACGAATGGCGAAAAAATAGAATTTCAAAATGAAATTTTAAAATTCGGCGTGAAATTTAGCTTTTAAATTTCACGCCTTTTTTATAGGCAAATTTTAAAATTTACGCTTCTGAAATTTTGCTAGGAGAGGCAATGAATCTTGTTTTATTCGACTTTGATGGCACGATCACGCGCGATGATTCGCTGCTCGAGTTCGTCGCCTACGTAGTCGGATTTAAGAAATTTTTTCGCGGGATTTTGGTGCTATCGCCCATTTTAGCGGCGTATAAGTTAGGTCTTGCGAGCAATAATTTTACGCGCAGAAAGCTCTTGGGCTACTTTTTTGCGGGTATGAGCGCCGATAAATTCGATAAAATTTGCAAAAAATACTCCACCACCCATATCGAAGATATCCTAAAACAAAGCGCGATGGACAAGATCGCAAGCTACAAAGCCGCGGGCGATAGGGTCGTCATTGTCACCGCCTCGCTCGAAGATTGGCTGCGTCCGTGGTGCGATGCGCAGGGCTTGGAGCTTTTGGGCACCAAAATACGGCGCAAAGGCGGCATCATCACGGGCGAGATCGAGGGGCAGAACTGCTACGGCGCGCAAAAGGTCGCTCGCGTGCGCGCAGCATACGACGTGCAGGCTTTCGATCGCGTTATCGCTTACGGCGACAGTAGAGGCGATCGCGAGATGTTAGAGTTTGCCGACGAGGCGCATTACAAGGCGTTTGAGTAAAATTTAACGACTGAAAGCTTAATGATATCATCTGCGGCGACTGCACTTTTGCTGAGAGCTAGATTTTGCCTCACGCGGAATTTTATCCTTTTAAATTTATCGTGCTTATCTGCGGAATTCTACACCGCACGATAAATTTATATTTTATCGCAGCGCAAAAGCCCTCAACTACGAAATTCTGTTGTAGCATGGGATTTTAAAATTCTCGGTGCGGGTAAAATTCTAAAATTCCGTCATGCATAAAATTTTAAAATTCTATCATAGCGTGAAATTTTGCTTTGAATGGAATAGATGTTTTTAAACCGAGCGTGAGATAAAATTTTAAATTTTGAAATTTTACGGAATTTCTCGATTACTAAAATTTTAGAATTTGCAGGTTCCAGAATATCTACTCGCCGCGTGCGAAGCGGAATTTTCAAAATTTCAAAATTCCGCGCCTTAGCATTCTAAGCTCTAAAGCATATTATAAATTCCGTCTAAAAGGAAGTATTTTCTATCCGCAGTGCCGCGGTAAAATGGCTCGAAAGTATCCTCATAAGCCTTTTTGAAAAAGCCCTCTTTGCTTAGTTTGATTAGATCGGCATTGATGAAATCAAGCAGGCTTTGATTGCCTTTTTGCACGCCGACGCCTAAGAATTCCGCCGCGCCTAGGTTTTTAAACGGCACTTCGAGCGTATCGTCCACGACGGCGTAGGCTAGGACGATGATGTTGTCATTGGCGTAACCGTCGGCTCTGCCATCCTTCATCATCGCGTAGCACTCGGAGGTATTTTTGCAATAAACTAAATTGCTAAATTTCTCTTTGCGCAGATAGCGCTCGGTCATCGAGCCGTTGGGATTTTTTTCGATCGAAATTCTCATATCGCGAACTTGCGCGAAGTCCTTCACTTGATCCTCTTTACGCGTTACGATGCCAAAATTTACCGATAGATAGGGCAGCGAGAAATCTACCTGCTTCTTGCGCTCTTGCGTAATCATAAAGGTGCCGATGACCATATCGACCTTGTTATTTTTCAAAAACGGGATTCTATCGCCCGCGGTTACGGCTACGAACTGCACTTCGCCTTTTTTATCGCCGAAAATATCTTTGGCGATCGAGCTAGCAAGCTCGATTTCAAAGCCCTCAAACTTGCCGTTATTAGACTCGCTTAGCGGCGGACGACCTTCGCGCACGCCCACTCTGATAACACCTGCCTGCCTGATTTCATCTAGTGTATTTGCAAAAATGCTAGCGCAAAATAAGGCTAAAATAAAAAGTAATCTCATAAAAAGCCCCCTACTTTTTAGTTTTGAAATAATTATAGCACTATATATTTTAGAGAAAATAAATGCAAGCGGTTTAAAATTTAATCACCGCGCGTATGTAGGTTTGAAATTTAGGGGCGAAGTGGGGATTTAAAATTTAATGAATTTGAAAAATTTTAAATCCCAAGATTTTAGTTATACAAGCTACCTGCGATAAATTTTATATTTTGATTCCTAGCTCGCTTTTATAGCAAATCATAAATTCCATCTAGCAGGAAGTATTTTTTATCCGCCGTACCGCGGTAAAAAGGCTCGAAAGTGTCCTGATAAGCCTTTTTGAAAAAGCCCTCTTTGCTTAGTTTTACAAGCTCTGCGTTGATAAAATCAAGTAGCTCCTTATTTCCTTTTTGCACGCCAATACCGATGAAATCGGGCTTACCGAAGTTTTGAAACGGCACTTCGAGCGTATCGTCCACGACGGCGTAGGCTAGCACCGTGATATTTAAATTGATGTATCCGTCAGCTTTGCCGTCTCGGATCATCGCGTAGCATTCGCTTGTGCTTTTGCAGTAGCTTACGTTGCTAAATTTCTCTTTTTTGAGGTAATTATCTACGGTCGTGCCCTCTTCGGTTATGAGCCTCATATCGCGCAAACGCGATATATCTTTGATGGCGTCCGCTTTGCGAGTTAGTACGCCGAGATTGGTCGAAAAATACGGCATCGAGAAGTCCACGTGATTTTTACGCGCCGAATCGATAACGAAGGTAGCTGCAACTATATCGACTTTATTATTGACTAGATACGAGACGCGATCGGCGGCGCTTAGAGAGACAAACTGCACTTCGCCTTGTTTGGCACCGAAAATCGCCTTTGCGATCGCATTGGCAAGCTCGATCTCAAAGCCTTCAAATTTACCGCCGCTAATCTCGCTAAAAGGCGGTCTGCCGTCTCTGACGCCTACTCTAATGACGCCGCTATTTCTGATCTCTTGCAGCGTGTTTGCAAAAAGCCCCGCACAAAGCAAGATCAAAGTAAAAAGTAGTTTCATTTGCCGCTCCTTTGTTTAGGTTATTTATGGCTAATTCTAGCGAAATTAAAATCAAAAGGCGCTTTTTTGGGCTAAATTTATTTGCCGTTTGCTTTTTATGAAATTTCAAGACGCCGTTAAATTTAGCCTTAGATTTGATATAATCGCACAAAATTTAAGCGAGGGCGATATGAAAAATTTTATCTTTTTGTGGCTTTTGCTTGCGGGCTGCGCTTTCGGTGCCGCTAAAGAGGATGCGGCGGCTTCTACTACGCAGCAGACGGCGTCAAATTTGCCGCAGCCAAATTTTGAAATTTTTTACGATGAAAATGCTAGCGATGCGCAGATAGATGCGGGCTTGGACGCGCTTTTAGAATTCGCGGCGCAAAACAGGGGCAGGATCGACGAGGATTTCGGGGAGTTTAAAGATAGAATTTTCACCGCTTTTATTTTTAATCCGAAGGTGCTGCGAAATTCAAAATTTGACTTCGAGCGGATAGAAAAAATCCTTAAATTTAAACCAAATCTCAATTACGGCGGAGACGGCGGTTTTTTCTCGCCGCTAAAGCTCGCGATCTTTTTCGGCTCGAAATTTAGCGGCGAGACGGCAAAGCTTTATCACTTTGATAGCGCCGATGCGATGCGGCTTTTAGAGCTTTTGGTGCAAAACGGCGCGAACGCCAAGACTAGCGGGCTGCTGCGAGATGCCGCGGCAAACGATAATTTCGAGGCATTTAAGTTTTTGATCGCAAACGGCGCGCGAGATACGAAAGACGTGGTCGGCTCGGTTGCGGGCAGCGAATTAATATTTCTAAGCGATAACAACGTTTCCATTCTCGGATATAAGGAGGCGCTGCCGCTTGCCGCGAGGGAGTTTGCCGCGGGCGCCAAATTTAAAGAATTCCGCGACGAGAGATTACGCTATTTGGACGAAATTTTAAAATTCCAAAGCTTTGCAAGCATCGATAAAAAGGAGATCGAAACGCTTATCAAAGTAGCTGTGGTGCTGGATGACGAGATGACGGCGAAATTTCTGCTCTCGCACGGTCTGTGCGAGCAGAAAGAGCTTTGCGAGTTTCTAAAAGCGCAGGCGAAAACTTACGACGCTGTAAAAATTTTGCAATCTTTGTAAAATTTAGCGCGCCGCCTCGCTTTGTTAAATTTAAAATTCGTGCCAAGAGCGTTAAATCGTTGCACCGCATTTTGCGCGTGAAATTTGCTTGGTCGCGCAAACGCCCGGTCTCCAATTTATCCGAGCCTCATCTTACTTTGCGATGCTTCCGCTTGTCTTTTTGATCTGCGTGTCCTTTCGTTTGATTCGCGCCACGCGCCCTTTTATTGGGTTAAATTTAAAATTTCGCGGGCGGCTTTCGCCAAAATAGTTTAAATTTAAACTCGCCTTGCGGATTTAATCTATAAGATTTTAATTCTATTTCCTTTTAATTTCATGATCTTTTTGTCATTTACTAGCTTCGTAATCGCTGAGGAGACGTTTTGGCAAGGCGCGCCGAGTAGGCTTGCCAGCGTCATTATATTAAAGGGAAGCTCCACGATCTTATCTGCGTTTGCGATGCGATTTAGAAAATTTAAAATCCGCGTCTGGATTTTCGCAAAGACGATCTCTTTTATTAAAATCCGCTGCGAGTGGAGGTTTTTAATAAGCGCGTTTATGATCGAGCTTGCAAACTCATCTCCTAGCAGCTCGAAAAGCTCTGAGATGTTGATCTGCAGCGTCTCGCAGTCGCTTAAAATTTCAAGGCTCGTGTTTTTATCCAAGCAGACGTAGGCGCCGCTTCTTACGAAGCTAAAGATAAATTTCTTGCCGTTTTCGTAGCAGTTTAGCTTCGCTCTGTCGCGCAGTAGAATGATAAATTTAAACTTCTGCGCGTAGATCACGTCGCCGCGAGCGTAGCTCTCGCGTCTAAATTTAGCAATACGCTCCCTGCTTAAAAAGTCAAATTTCTCGCTGTAATCGTTATTTAGTCTATCTATCATAGCAGCTCTTTGCATAAAATTTCACGTAAATTTTACTCAAAAAGGATAAATTCGTCGCAATCGCGACAAATTTAAATTTATTTTTGATTTATAATTCGCGTTAAAGACAACCCAGAAAGGATGCTTTATGAGGAAAATTTTTATCTCATTTGTCTGTGCGTGTTCGCTTTTCGGCGGCGAGGTGATCTCCAAAACCACGGCGATCTCGCAGAACGGAAAAACTATCGGCGAGGTTCAAATTTTAACGCCGATCAAGGTGCTACCCGGCGACGGCGGCGTTACCAAGATTAAGATCAAAGGCGTCGTGAGCGAAAACTATCAGCTTCAAATCCAAAAAAATATGAAAGAAGCTGAAATTTACGCGATTTTTACGAATGAAGCCGAAGCGAATTTTAAAAAGGGCAAAAAGCTCGAGGACGATTACGGCGAGATCTGGTACGAAGCCGAGGGGATTTATGAGATCAGTTCGGATGCCGTAGCCAAGGACGCTAAGGCGCTTTATGCGGAGGCAAAGACAAACTACGAGCAGATCTGCTCGGCATGTCATAGGCTTCACGAGCCGAATAGCTTCACGGCAAATCAGTGGCCTGCAAATTTACAAGAGATGATCAATGCAAACTACGTAGCGCTCGAGGGCGACGAGCTAAATTTGATCGTAAAATATCTACAACACAACGCAAAAAAACCTGAATGATAAAGGAGATCAGATGAAAAGGCGAGACTTTTTAAAGGCAGGGATTTTAGGCGCAAGCGCGGCAAGCGCTAGCAGGATCGAGGGTGTTACGCAGACGATTTTTGATAACAAAAAGGTATTCGGCGCGAATAGATTCGGCCCTTTTTGGCTAAATTTAAACTCGTCGCAGATCGTTTCGGTAAGCGATTTCGAAGGCGATAAATTTCCAAATACGATGAATTACAGCCTGCCCGATTCCGTGCAGAACGAAAACCGCGTGCTCTATCCGATGGTGCGCAAAAGCTATCTAAAGGCAAAAGGCGCGGCAAAGAGCGAACTGCGCGGCAAAGAGGAATTCGTGCGCGTTAGCTGGGACGTAGCGCTTGATCTAGCGGCGAAGGCTTTGAAAGAAAATTTCGACAAACACGGCGCCGAGGCGATCTACGGCGAGTGCTACTGGTGGGGCGGTAGCGGCAAGATCGGCTGGGGACGCACCGTAGCACACCGAATGCTTAAAATTTTAGGCGGCTACGTAGAGGAAAGCGGCGATTACTCCACCGGCGCGGGGCTCGTCATCATGCCTCACGTGCTTGGCTCAAGCGCCGTTTACGACGCGCCTACTACGTGGAAAGCGATCGTCAAAAACGCTAAAAACGTCGTATTTTGGGCGACCGATCCTGCGGTAACCAATCAAATTTCATCCATTCCGCCTACGCACGACGGCTACATCGGCATGCAAGAGCTTAAAAAATCGGGCATCAAAACCTACAGCGTAAACGTGATGAGAAACGACACCGCGCGTTACTTCGGCAGCGAAGATATTATCGTGCGCCCGAACACCGACACCGCGCTCATCATCGGTATGTGCCATTATCTGTTTACGAACAACCTCTACGACGAGGAATTTATCAAAAAATACACCGTCGGATTTAATAAATTTAAAGCGTATTTTCTAGGCGAGAGCGATAAAATCGTAAAGGACGCCGCTTGGGCGAGCAAAATTTGCGGACTTAGCGAGGAGGCTATTGCGAAATTTGCTACGGCGCTTGCAAAGGAGCCGAGCACGATCCTGATCGGTCGCGGTTTGCAGCGCGCAGATCACGGCGAGCAGCCTTTCTGGGCGCTAGTGGCGCTTAATGCGATGCTGGGGTATATCGGCAAGGAGGGTCTCGGCTTTGAATTTAGCCTGGGCTACGGCTCTGCGGGCGCTACGAATAAAGTGGCTCCTATTTTAAAGGGACTTAGCACGCGCATAGATGAGAAATACGAAAACACGGGCTCTGCGCCTTGGAAAAACGCGAAAAATATCACCATCCCGTCCTCTCGCAGCATAGAGGCGCTGGAGCATCCAGGCAAGCAGATCGACTATGACGGCACTAAAATTAAGCTGCCGCATATGAGAGTCGCGTATATGGCGTGCGGGTCGATGTTTACGCGCCATCAAGACGTAAATAACATCGTCAAGCAGTGGCGTAAATTTGACACCGTCATCACCGCCGAGCCTTACTGGACGAGTACGGCGAAGCTTAGCGACATCGTGCTTCCCGTCGCGATCGAGGTCGAGCGCAACGACATCAACCAAACAGGCGCTACGGGCGAATATATAGTCGCTTACAGGCCTGCAATCGAGCCGATGGGCGAGAGCAAGAGCGACTTTTGGATCTGCGAGCAGATCTGCAAGCGCTGGGGATACGGTGAGGTCTTTAGTGAGGGCAAGGACGAGCTAGGCTGGATGAAGGAATTCTACGCCGATGCCGTAGAGCAAGCCAAAGGCCTAAATATAACGATGCCTAGCTTTGAGGAATTTTACGACAAAGGCTTCGTGCGCTTTGAAAAGGACGACGAGAGCAGCGCGCTATACACGCGCCTTGCGGCATTCCGCGAAAATCCCGCCAAAAACCGCCTCGGCACGCCGTCTGGCAAGATCGAGCTTTATTCGCCGGTAATCGCTAAGATGGGCTATGCCGACTGCCCGCCGATGCCTACTTGGATCGAGCCAAAAGAGTGGCTAGGCGATGCGAAAAAGACGGCGAAGTATCCGATCCACATCGTAAGTCCGCACTCTCGCTACCGCCTGCACAGCCAGCTAAACAACTCGATCATCAGAAATTTTGCCGAAATTAGCGGCAGAGAGCCGGTGCTAATAAATCCAAAAGACGCCGAAGCGCGCGGGCTTGCGAACGGCGACATCGTGCGCGTTTTCAACGATCGCGGCGAAATTTTGGCGGGCGTGCTCGTTACCGACATCGTGCCTGAGCGCGTCGCAGCGATCTGCGAGGGTGCGTGGTACGATCCCGAGGTTTGGGGCGAGAAGAGCCTCTGCCAGCACGGCTGCGTAAATGTGCTTACGTTTGATAAGGGCACGTCAAGTCTCGCACAAAGCAACTCGGCTCACACCGTTCTAGCGCAGATTGAGAAATTTAAGGGGGAGATTAAGCCGATACAGGCGTTTGGTAAACCGAAAATCCTACAATCTTTGTAGCGCGTCGTCTTTTAAGCGTCTTTGAATGAGCTAGAAAATTTCGCCCTGCGACAGGCTAATTGCCTAGTCTTGGGACGAAATTTTCGTCGCAACATTCAAATCCATCTTAAAATACTTCCGCTTGTCTTTTTGCGTTCAAATTTTGTAATCCGTCAAATTTGAACGCAAATTTTGCGCGTATTAAAAACTCTGCTAAAATTTGCTCAAATTTAGCCCAAAGGTCGAGCCGTGCAAATCCCGAATTTGATCCGAAATTTTATCCGCAAACGTATCGTTTCAGAGTGCATTTTACTGCCTTCTCTCTACCCCGACGAGGGCGAGTTTGAGAGTTTTCAGGAGGGGTATAGGCTCGCTAGCCGCAAAACGGGCGAGGAGCTTGCAGACGACGCACCCGGGCAGTGGCGCAAGAGCTGGCGGGTCATCGCGCGTAACGGCATGGACGATCCGTTTTTCGTGGATTTTGCCCTGGGGGACGCTTCGCCCGTGTATTTTGCCTATCACGGCGCTGGCTCTTGGGAGCCGATCAAGGTCGCGGACGACATCGTTAAATTTGAAGAAATTTTAACCGCTCTTGCCGCGCTTGAGGCACCTTGCTCACTTGATGCGATTGCGCCGCTTGCCGATTTAAACAACGAATTTTACCGCGAGCTGGCGGACGACTACGCGCGGGAAGATGAAGCGCGCGCGGAGCCGGGATATAAATATTTCAGCGTTTTTACCTTGGACTTGGGCGCGGATAAGGTAAAAACGCTCGTGTTTTTAAAGAAAATTTTTGACGACGAGAGCTTTGCAGCAACCAAAGAGAGAACGCAAAATTTGCCGCTTTGCGTATTTAACGGCATAGAGGAGCTAGCACTGCCGCTGCAAGATAAACTCGCCTCGCTCGGAGTTAAATTTTACGCGCAGGAGATTTCTTTTAGCGAATTTATCGCGCGGAGTAGTTAAGCGGGCAAATTTTAAAATTTCAACTCTCGCTGCTGCTAAATTTAAAATTTAGCAGCAGGCTATCCTATAAATTTCGTGCTCGTTCGCTTGCTATTGCTGTGCGTTAATAGCTTTGCGTACGCTGGAGCACAAATTAAAGCGTAAAATCAAAATGTAAAATTGAAGTAGAATTTTAAGCGCCCTACTTCGTTTTTTACTTGCAGTAGGGCGAATTTGCTTAAAGTAG
>NZ_CALHHX010000176.1 GCF_938030685.1 uncultured Campylobacter sp.
ATGCTAAAGCATCTACTATGGGACTTGACGCTCCTAAGCCTAGCCTAAAAGGCTCGACCGGAGTATTTGAAGCCGGCTATAAGTATGAGAGCAAAAACCTTATCTTTAGCCTAGGAGGCAAGGGCTACGTAGGTAAAACAAGAGGCGGTGCTATCAATGCAGGGTTTGAGATTATGTTTTAAATTTTAAGAGATGCGTAAGCTCTAGCTCATACATCTATAAAATCAAATCCTATACTTAAAATTTCAGGGGCGAGAGATTTCTCGCCCCTTTTTAAATTTAGATGCTACGCAGATGATCTCGTTTGCGGCGCATAAAGAGACCATCAATCTTGCAATGCAAAACGGGATAAATTTAGTAGCTCTGCTCTTATGCGATAATGATCTTATTAAATGCGCGCAGTATCCGCTCGCGTGAAATTTTATCACACCGCGGGCTCACTCTTTCTCGTGCTTGCTTGCTTGGGGTATGCAGACGCAGTCTGGATCGGGCTTTGAAAAGGCTACGTTAAATTTAAACCTAGCCGCCAGGCATAAAATGCACGCCGTAATGATCCCCACTACGGCAAAGGCATTTATACCGCTAATAGCCGCGGCTAGCCCCAAGGCGCCGCCTAGGTACATGGCGCACAAAACGAGATCCTTATCGATCTTGCCGCGAAAGATGATGGCGAAAAATAGCGCCGTCGCCACGCCGCTTACGAAGATGTTGCTCGCCGCGAAGAGATAGTTTAAAATTTCGCCGCCGAAGCTTGCTAAAAGTAGCGCGATCGCGCCGAAGCCTAGCGTAGCGATGCGGTAAATTTTTAGATCCTCGCTTCGCAAAATATCGTGCGCGAAGATGCTAGAAGCCGTGATCAAGCAGGTGTCCGCAGAGGATATGATCGCCGCCAATAGCCCCAGCATCAAAACCGAGCCCAACGATGCAGGCAGCGCGTTAAAAAGGCTTACGTTAAGCAGATTTTCGCCGCTCGTGCCGTCGGCCGCAAGGCTCATCGCGCCAAAACCTATAAAAGCGATCATTATGCTACTGATTGCGATTCCAAAAGCACCGAAGATAGAGCCTAGGATCGCCGCGCGCTCGTTCTTTGCGCTTAAAATTCTAGAAAACAGCATCGGATCAATCACGTAGCTAGTACCGATAACCAGCAGATAATATCCGATCTTGTCGTATCCGAAGGCGTCATTTTTGAGCGTAAAATTTACATTTTCAAACACCTGCGGCGAATTAAAATTTAGCCAGAGCAAAACTGCCAAAAACGCCGCGATTACGATAGCGTATTGATATACATCGCTTCTAATGACCGCTCTTTGTCCGCCCAAAATCGTATAAACGATGATGACCACGCCTCCGATGAGCAGCGAGGAGTTAAAATTTAGATCAAACGTCGAGAGTATGCGCGCGCTGGCGCTAAACTGCGCCGCTAAGATAGCGCACCACGCCACGCAAATGATGACTGCGCTAACGAGCCTGGCTCTTTTGTCGATAAAAATTTCTGCTATCTGCGCGAATGTCAGCGCTTTGCTCGCGCGTAAAATTTTTGCAATAAAAATCGCTAAAATCATCAGTCCGATCGCGCCGCTTAAAAGCCACCAAACCGCGGCAAACCCGTACTTTTGCATATTCGATACCACGCCGACCGTAGCTGCGCCGCCCACGCAGGTAGCTACTATAGAAAATGCAATCTCAAAAGCGCTCGCCTTTCTGTCCGCGACCAAAAAGCCCTCAAGGACGGTCTTTTTGCGAAATTCCAAGAAGCCTAGCAAAAGTAGAAATATGATAAATACGATTAAAATTTGCATATTTATCCTTTATAAATTTTTAATTTTACCGCATCGCGGATCGCTTCGCAAAGCGCTTGCGTATCGCTTCTGGGCGTGATGAACGGTGGCATGAGATAGATGTTTTTGCCAAACGGTCTGATCCAAACGCCCCTTTTTACGAAAAACTCCTGCAGCGCCTCTACGTCCACCGCCTCCTTCATCTCTACGACGCCGATAGCGCCCAAGGTGCGAACGTCCGCCACGCCGTCTAAGCTCCTGCACTCTTTCAAGCCCTCTTGCAGGTCGGAGTGGATTTGCGCGACCTTTTGCGCCGTGTCCTGCGCGCATAAAATTTCTAAATTTTTAAGCGAAACGGCACAAGCTAGAGGATTTGCCATGAAGGTCGGTCCGTGCATCAAAACACCGCCGTTTCTGCTCACGCCGTGCGCGATCTTTTCGTTCGTCAAAACAGCCGCAAAGCTCATAAATCCGCCGCTTAGCGCCTTGCCTATGCAGATTATGTCGGGTACCGCGTCGCAGTATTCGTATGCAAATACCCTGCCCGTGCGCCAAAAGCCGGTGGCGATCTCGTCAAAGATGAGCACCGCGTCCGCTTCGTCGCACAGCTCGCGGAGACGGTCCAAAAATTTCGGATGGTAAAACCACATCCCGCCGGCTCCCTGGACGATGGGCTCGATGATGATCGCTGCGATCTCCTCTTTGTTTTCTTTAAAAATTTTAGAAATTTCATCCGTGCTAGATGGGTCAAACGGCGCGTCAAATCGACAGCTCGGGCGCGGCGCAAAAATTTGACGCGCCAAGATACCGCTAAATAGCGAATGCATGCCGGTGACCGGATCGCAAACGCTCATCGCGCCGAACGTATCGCCATGGTACCCGCCTCTGACGGTTAAAATTTTACTCTTTTTAGGCGAGACGTTTTGCTGATAGCAGATCGCGGCCTTTAGCGCGACCTCGACCGCTACCGAGCCGCTGTCCGCGTAAAAGATGCGATCAAATTGCGGCAACATCGAGAGTAGCTTTTTGCCTAAATTTACCGCGGGCGCGTGGGTAAGCCCGCCGAACATCACATGAGAAAATTCCTTCATCTGCGCGGTCGCCGCGGCATTTAGCGCCTCGCTGCCGTATCCCTGAACGGCACACCACCAAGAGCTCATCCCGTCGATCAGCGCGCCCTGCGTCGTGTAAATTTTATTGCCTTCGGCGCGGAGCACGCCGTGCGCCTTAAGCGGATGCGTCGCGGAAGTGTAGGGGTGCCAAAGATGCTTCGCATCGAAGTTTAGATCAATGGGGCTTGTGTTTGAAGCGCTCATAGGCGGCGCGGCGCGGCTACTTTTAATTTCATCCTCTTGTTTGCGGATCTGCGCTGCGACCAAAGCGCAGCGAGCATCGCTATTTTTAGAATTTTCATCTAAATTTGCGCTCCTTTGCCCGCTTTGCGCCGCATCCAAGGCTACCGCAGCGGTTTCGTTTAAATTTGCCGCACTCGCGTCCATCTGCGACGGATCGTTAAAATTTAGCGAGGCGATAAACTTTTCAAAAGAGCGCGCAGCGGCGGCAAAGTCGTCCTTTTGGAATTTACGTAGCGATATGACGGGTATGCCTTTGAGCTTGCTTTTCAGATACGCTGCGTTCGATACGCAAATTTTGTCCTTTTCGTCGGTGAAATTCAGAACAAGCGCCGCGATTTTAAGCCCGTGCGAGCGCAGGACATAGACGCTGCAAAGTGCGCTGTTTATCGCGCCCAGCTCGTTTTTACAGACCAAAACGATCGGCGCATCTACCGCTCTCATCACGTCCAAAAAGCTCTCGCGCGGATTTAGCGGCACGAAAATACCGCCCGCGCCTTCGATCAGCGTGATTTCACACTGCGCCGAATGAGCGTCGATAAATTTTAAAATTTCATCCGTCTTGATCTCGCGGCGCTCCAAACTCGCGCTGTAATGCGGCGAAGCCGGGAATTTAAACGCATAAATCGGCGCAATGTCGCTATCTGCGTTTACTTTAGTATACTCGCTTACATCCGGCGCGATTAGCACGCCGTCACGTATCTCGCATCCCGTCTGCACGGGCTTTAACGCGATTGCTGTGCGACCGCTTTGCAAAAACGCCCGCAAAAGCGAAGTCGTAACGAATGTCTTTCCTACCTCCGTATTCACGGCGGTTATAAAAAATTTCAATTTCGCTCCTTAAAAGCCTATCATAACTGAAATCAAATAGCGGCGTTGAAAAGAGGTACCGCACTAAACCCAAGCGAATGTCGATCGCAGGTAAAGTAGGGCGGTCGACAAAAAGGACAAAAACATATAAAAGAAAAGATCCCCGCAAAGTAAGGCATGGCGCAGGAAGCGCAAATTTGGATGTATTATAAAATTTTAGCCTTTGCGGTTACAGATTTCATTTTGAGTTCGTAAATTTTCATGCGCTTTAATGATGCTCTGGAGGCGAACTCCACGCGCGACATGTAGTTTGGGGTGTATTTTTCGCATAGTATCCGCAGGGCGTAAATTTTACGCTCATCATCTTCTACTTCGCTTGCTTCGCAAACGGCGATCGCGCTGCGGTACTCCGTCGTATAAACTCTAGAGCCTAAAGCGGCAGCGTCGTTTGCGATAGATCGGAATTCTTCGTCGCTTGGGGTAGGAACGCGGTTATAGCTAACAAAAACTGCCGTTACCGCGCGTCCGCTTTGAAAGAGTTTCGCCTTTGTGCCGGCAGGCGCGCCGTGGATATAAATAATGTCTGCATCGCGCACCGGCGAGATAGGCACGCTAAAAATTTCGCCGCTATCGTCTATGCAGCTAAGCGTAGCATACTCGCTCTCGTCGATGATTTTTAACGCCTCATCTTCGCTTAGCTGCCTATCTCGTCTGCGCATTTAGTCCATCTGGTTTCGTAGGAATGCGGGCTCGTCGAGCTCGTCGTAGGTTTCGTCCCCGTTAAAATCGCCGCTACTTACCTTTTGCCTAGAAAAGATAGAATTTCGACCCATGCTCTCTAAAAGCGCCTTTCTGCGATCCGCTACATTATCGCTGGCGACCTGCTTTTTTTCCTCGACGCTCCTTTCAAAGCCGGTGGCAATGAGAGTAACTTCGACGCGGTTGTTTTCCATCTTAGGATCGGTGGTAGTGCCCCAGGTAACGTCGGCATCCTTATCTACGGTATCTTCGATGATATTCATCGCAGATTCGATCTCAAGCAAGGAGCAATCAGGCGACATCTTAAAATGCACCAACACGCCCATAGCGCCGTGAATGGA
Source organism: uncultured Campylobacter sp. (assembly GCF_938030685.1). Taxonomy (GTDB): domain Bacteria; phylum Campylobacterota; class Campylobacteria; order Campylobacterales; family Campylobacteraceae; genus Campylobacter_B. The sequence goes on from NZ_CALHHX010000176.1 coordinate 5,044, forward strand.
GGTATTATCCAAAAGCGGAGATTGGATCGCACTTTTTAGCGCTTCTTCCGCCGCGCCATCACCCTCGCTAACGCCGATACCCATCAGCGCTAGGCCGCGGTGAGTCATTACTTTTTTAACGTCGGCATAATCGACGTTGATATCGCTATCGCCCGATTCTAAGATCACGGAGATCATGCCGTTTACGGCTTGGAATAGGACATTATCTACGATCTTAAAGGCATCTTTTAGGCCGGTTTTTTTATCGATGATCTTCAATAAATTTTGATTTGGGATAACGATTATGGAATCGCACTCTTTTTTAAGCTCTTCAAGACCCTCTTGTGCTAATCTCATGCGCTTTTTACCCTCAAAACCGAAAGGGGTAGTAACGACGCCGATAGTTAGCGCTTTTTTCTCTTTCGCAGCTTTTGCAACGATAGGTGCAGCGCCCGTACCAGTACCGCCACCTAGACCGGAGCCCACGAAAACGATGTCGGAGTAATCCAAGCGGTCTTTAAGATCGTCATAGTTCTCCTCCGCAGCCATCTTAGCAAGCGCTGGATCCATACCGCAGCCAAGGCCTTTGGTGGTGTTTTCGCCTAGTAAAATTCTAGTATTTGCGATCGACTTTTCTAACGCCTGTGCGTCGGTGTTAGCCACCATAAGCTCAACGTCGGTTTTGGTAAAACCCTCGCGAATCATATGATTGATCATATTGCATCCGCCGCCGCCGACGCCGATAACCTTCATCTTGGCACCGTAGATGCCCTTTCTTTCTTCCATACTATATCCTTTCACGAGTATCTCCTTAGCTTAAAATTTAAAACCAATTTTTCATAGATGACCAAATTTTATTGAAAAAATTCTGTCCGTCTTTTTTGGGAAGTTGGATATTTAGATCCTCCTTCTTAGCCGCACCGCTATCCGCTCTGACGCCCTCTTTTTCTATCGCCTTGCTGACCTCTTTTTCATAATATTCGTTCACATTTCGTTTCGGAGCCTTGTTTATAACTTCGTCTTTGTAGCGGAGTTTGCCGTTAGAGTCCATCTCGTAAGGGGTGAATTCGCCGAAACCATACATGCAAAGTCCTAGTGCGCAAGAATTTGAAATATCATCAGCAATCTCGTGTAGACCGCCTACGCTTTTTGCTCTTGCAACCCTAACGGATGTGTTATCAAAAACTATCGCCGCTAAATCGCGCACATCGTCTAGCTTCGCCATACCGCCCGTGATTACGATACCTGCGCCTATGCGGTCTTTATAGCCGCTTCTTTCGATCTTATCGGCTATCATATCGAAGGTCTCTTTAACGCGAGCAAGGATGACTTGAGAGATGATCTCAAGGCTTATGATGTGGTTTTCTGACTCGCTATCTCCTAAAGCAGGCAATTCAACTTCGCTATTGCCTTGATTAATTAGATCGTTATAGGTAATTTTAATATTTTCCGCATATGGAAGCGGCGTGTGCAGAGCGCGCGATAGATCGTTAGTAACGTTATTAGAGCCAAACATCACAACATCGTTATAACGCAAGGAATTCCCCAGGTGGATGACTATATCACATGTAGCGCCGCCCATGTCAATCAGCACTACGCCGAGCTCTTTTTCGTCCTTGCTAAGCGTAGATATGGATGATGCGTAGCCTGAAAGGACGATGTTATCTACCTTTACTCCCGCCATCTCTACGGATTTTTTCAAATTTTTAATCGAGCTTTCGGGAGCGATAACGATATGCGTGGATACCTCTAGACGCGTGCCACTCATACCAAGGGGGTCTTCGATGTGTTCCTGCTCATCAACCCTAAAATCATACGGAAGTACATGCAAGATTACGCTATCGCTAGGCACGTTAGCCTGAGCTTCGGCAACCTGCATAGCGCGCTTTATTTCATCCAGCCCGATCTCGTTTTCCATGGTTATGACACCGCGAGATTTGACGCTTTTGGCATATGAGCCAGAGATCGATATAATGGCTTTATCATAGCTTCTACCAGCGCCTTTTACCGCTGCTTTCACCGCCTGTTTTATTGAGCCCGCGGCTTGCTCTATGTTTGTTATGACGCCCTTTTTGATACCTAAAGTATCGGCTCCGCCAACGCCTAAGACCGTAAAAATGCCATCATTTTTAGCGATTATCGCGCGAATTTTAGTTGAGCCTATATCTAGACCTAAAATATACTCACTCACTGTCTTTACCTTTAAAATATCTTTCGGTTTTATAGCGCTTTTCTAGCATTTTGGTTAAATCGTCTTGTAGATTGGAATTTAATAACGCAGTTATCCTATCGGCTACGATCGTTTTTTCTTTATCTATCTCTTCGCTGCTGCCCAGGCTCTGCTGTGAAATTTTATACACTACGGCTTTGTTATCAAACATCACTATCCCTTCTTTGGCAGGCTTATTAAACATATCGATAAGAAATTTATAAAATTCGTCATCGCTTAGCTTGGTGTTGTTTTTACTACTTAGAGATAAGGTGCCGAAATCTTCGCCTTTAAAATTTTTAAGCGCATCTTGAGCTCTTTTTTCAAGTAGCTCTTTACGTTTTTTCGTTTCAAATTCTTTAGAAGCCAAAGACTTAGCCTCTTCAAAGCTCATCTGCCTAGGCTGTTCTACACCGTTTAGTTTAGCAATCAAATATCCGCCTTTGTACTCGAAAGGCTTGATGACATCTCCTGGCTTTGCAACTTCAATCTCAGATATTGGAAAATTGCTAGCCGTAGCGACTATGGTTTCATTAGTATCAAGCTTGCCTTTTTTGATCTCCAAATAATCCTTTGTAGCGTCTTTTTTAACCTGATCCATTCGGTAATCTTTTAAGACATTAGGTTTGGCTTCTGCAAAATCCAATAGTTTATCATCCAGGCTTCTATACTCGCCTCTGTGTTCTTCATAAAATTTACTTAGTTCGGTCTCATTCACATCGGCATTGCTAGGCGCTACGAAATAGGCTCCTAAATTATATTTTTTCTCCGTCATAAAGCGCGATTTCTCGCCTTCCCAGAATTTTTTCAACTCATCGTCGCTAAAGGTAACGTTAGCGTCTGCATAGATGATCTCGGCCGATACTTTATCTTGCATCAGTTGCGATGCTGCAAATGCTTCTACGATCTTAGGGTTAGGCGTTATTTTTAGCGCTTTGCCGAGCTTTTCTAAAGTTAGGACCTTTTGTAGATTGCGCTCAAATTCCTTTTTAGTAAGTCCGGAATTTTTTACTACGTTGTTGTAAAGTTCCTTACTAAATGCGCCATTTTCTTGGAAATTTGGCGAGTTCAGTACAAATTCCGCCACATCTTTATCACTAGCCTGAACACCTAAGTCTTTAGCAAAATTTAGAAAATATGCCTCACCGATTAGCTGATCTACTGCAATCTGATCTAGATGCATATTTTTGGCTTGTTCTTGAGTAAATTGCCCATCGCTCATAGCGTTTAATCTATTGTATAACTCGGTTGATTTTATCTTATATTCTTGATTGGTTATGGAAATCTGCCCTACTCTAGCGATTGAGCCTGCGCGGTTAGCGTTCATATCATATGCGCCCCAGCCGACGAAGCCTGCGCCCACGAAGGCTATCGTGCTTATCCAGATCGTCGGTATAAGCGACTTCTTATGCTTTTGCATCCATTCTATCATCTAAATCCTTAAATAGCTAACTAAAGAAAATTTTTGTTAGTAATTATACAGATAAAACCTTATGTAAGGCTGAAAAATAGGCATTTTTAGCGAATTATAACGCGTTAGTAAATGATTTGGTATACATTAATCTTAGCTTAGCAAAAGCAGCTTTGAACTCATTTCTAAAATCGCTATTTTTTTTGCCATTTGCTGCGCGCTCCTTGCATGGGCAAAAACCCCATAGCCGCGAATCACCATTATATCGCTATTTTCATTTATCATATAGTTACAAATTTCGTACGGCGCGCGCTCGTGCCAGTCGTCGTAGTTCTTAGGATCGTAAATTTCAATGCGCTTAAATTTGCTCACCCCAAAGTAATCTCGCGGCAAAATAAAATCATGCTCCAGCGTATATGCGACGAGATATGGTGGTGTCGCGTAGGTTACGAATTTCGCCTCTTTTATATTTTTGTAAATATTTATATGTATATCGCTATCGATGCTAGCATCCTGCCAGCGGTAGTCTTTTTTTGAAAACAGCGTTATAAAATCATCCCTATCCAGGCTATCGAAAATCGCGTCTTTTTTGTTGATCAAAAATTGGTTTTCTTTAATTTTTGCTGAAATCGAGCCGTGAAAGATCCCAAAAAGCCTATCTCTAAACATCGAAAGCGAAATTTTGCGTAAAATTTCATAATAATACTCGTCCATCTCTCGCCTTTATAAAAAATTTCGCTATTATATAGGATTAGAAATTTCAAAAGGATAAATTCAGGTGCAAGCTCCACATATTCCGGTACTTTTTTCGCAAACGATCGCCGCATTTTCGCAGCTTGAGGACGGCTACGTTATCGACTGCACACTAGGCTACGGAGGGCACAGCGAGGGCATTTTGACCGCTAATCCGCGCCTTAAGCTTATCGCTTGCGACAGAGATGCCGAAGCGATAGAATTTTCGCGCGAGCGGCTTAGTAAATTTAAAGATCGCATAGAAATTCACAAAGCAAAATTTAGCGAAATTTTAGAAATTCTGCCCGAGCAAAAGCTCCGCGCAGTTCGCGGGATATTAGCCGACATCGGCGTTTCATCTCTTCAGCTGGATAAAAACTGCCGCGGCTTTTCCACTAAAAGCGACGCGCTGGATATGCGAATGGACGCGGGCGCGGCGCTTGATGCGGCGTATGTCGTAAACCGCTACTCGCAAGCGGATCTGGCGCGCATTTTCCGCGAATACGGCGAGCTAACAAACGCTAACGCAATCGCTGCTAAAATAGCTACTGCGCGGACTAACGCACCACTAACAAGCGCTAAAGCTTTGGCAAATTTAATCGGAACGAAGCCCGTTAAAGGGCGCAGCATCAGCACGGCTACGCTAGCGTTTCAGGCGATCCGCATCGAGGTAAACGACGAGCTTGGCGAACTAAAGCGCCTGCTCGCGCTCATTGAGCAAAAATCGCGTGATTCAATTCTAACTAATGCAACTGTCGCTATAATCTCGTTTCATTCGCTTGAAGACCGCATAGTAAAGGAGCGATTTAGAGCGTGGGAGCGCGATTGCGTCTGCCCTAGCGAGTTTATGCGCTGCGAATGCGGCGGCGGGCATTCGTTAGGCAAAATCCTAACCAAAAGCCCTATAACGGCAGATGCGCAGGAACTCGCGCAAAACTCGCGAGCAGCGAGCGCAAAGCTAAGAATTTTTCGACTGAAATAACCGCCTTTGCTTGCTATGAATTTTAAATTTTGACGAAATTTTGTAAAATTTATAGATTTGCAGGCATTAAATTTTAAAATTTTATGGAATTTTAAAATTCAGCTTTCAAAGATTCGCTTTAAAATTTATGATATTTTCAGCGTTATTTCAAACGCGCAATGTCTAAATCATAAAATTTAACGTTGAATTTTACGCTATATTTAACGTATAATTTTATGAGATTTAGTTGCTGCATATTTTAAAAACTAAGTGGCAACATAGATATAAAACCGAGCAAAAGTTAAAATTTGGCGCCTAAAGCAAGCGGCATAATGCCAAATCTAGTCCTTTGCTTTAACGAAATTTTGTAAGCGAGCAGTAGTTTGTAGTTTCATCGACCTTTAGATGATAAAGCCTATCTTGCAAGCGATATCCTTCGCTTAGCGTTTTAAGGCGCATCGAAGACGCAGTAAAAATTTTAAGCGGTTTTTCAGATGATTTGACAAAATTTTATAAATAGTCAATCTCGGTAAAGTGAGCTCTATTTTTACCTGTCAAAATGAATTTCCCAAAGAGGCGGTGTAAATAGGCAAAGATATTAAAATTTCGCTTGCCAAGATAGAATTTTGCAGATAGATAGCGGATGAAGTAAATGAAATTTCGCCGTAAATGCAAAAACTATCAACGTAAAAATTTTAAACTAGATATCGGAATTTAGAGCATATAACTCTACTGCCAATATAAATTTTGCAAGCCGGCAGCGTATAAAAAATGGGTAAAATCAGCATAATTCTGCTCGCTACGGCGGAATTGATCTTTACCTAAATTCCACGAGCCTGCCGGTGCAAAGAGCCAGATAAATAAACGAAATAGCCCGTTAAAGTAAAATTTTGCTTTTGCTTGCCAAGATAGAATTTGGCAAGTTAAGATAAAATTCCATTTACCGAGGTAAAATTGCAAAGAAGAATTTTGCCCGTAACTTTGACTTTTAAATTTTACCTTAACGGCTCATTGCTGGGTACACGCGAGCTGCGGACTTCGAGCTGAATTTATCTTGACGCAGGCGCCTTGGCGGCGAGTAAAGATAAGATCGTGGTTTTAAATTTATGGAGATTTTAAATGAACAAATATGAATATTTTGCCGACGACGATGACGGGCACGACTTCGCAGGGACATCTGATCTAGCGGGCATAGAGCTTGCAAAAAGACGAGCTATGGAGGATCTGACGGATGAGGAGCTAGAGGATAAGCTTGCCGCGGATCTTTCCGTAAAACGAAACTACGCGGGCACAGCGGGCGGTTACGACGATTTTACTAGCTTGGGATTCGAAAGTTCAGGCTTTACAAACACCCAAAACTACCTAAATTCAGAAAGCGGCGGAACAAAATTTAATAAAAGCAACAAAGCAAAATTTAAAGGACGCGACGACACAAATCTTTTAGCCAATCGAGGCAGCGAAAAATCCGCAACCGGAGCGAGCTACGGCGATTTCGCAGGCGCCAATTTTGTCGGCAAGGCGGATTACGCGGCGTTTGCGGGTGCGAACTTTACAGGCACGCAAAATCAAAATTACGCGGATATGGGCGCGCATGATTATGCAAGCCTTGCTGAAGGACGCGGTTACGGCAGTTTCGCGGGCGCACAAGACGAGCTACTACGCAACTACGATGCCGAGAAAAAAAAGGAGAAAAATCTCACGCTTTATCAGCTTTTAGTCGTTTATCTGCTGATCGGATTTGCGTTTTTGCTGACGGTGCCGGCGATTTACATCCGCAACGAAATTTATTACATCAGCCGCGACATCGCCGCGCTTCGCACCAAGCACGAGGTTTTACTTGAAGAAAATCGCGCGCTTAACAACGACATCGAATATCTACGCTATAAAAATGAAATTTTAGATCCGCAAAGTGTGCAAGAAAATGGGCGCTGATGGGATTTTGCTCGCGGCGTTTGCGTTTTTTGCTGCGCTAGTGCTTGCCCTGCTGATCGCGCTCGTGCTACAAAACCGCCGTATAAGCGACGCAAACTCCGCGCTTAGCGAGCTTTTAAGCGAAAGGCTCACGGCTCAAAGTGCGAGAGCAAGTGCCGAGCTTTTTAAGCTAAATCAAAGCCTAAACGACGGCTTTAACGATAAGCTATATTATCTTAATAGATCCCTAGGCGAGGGGTTGCAGCGCCAAAATAGCGCGCTTAGCGAGAATTTAAGCTCGCTGGATCGCGGCTTTAAGGACATAGCGGAAAATCTAGCGCGAATGAGCGAGCAAAATAAAACTTCACTTCAGGTGCGTGATGAAATCGCAAGGCTAAACGCGATTTTAGGCAACGTCAAGCTGCGCGGCAACTTCGGCGAGTACCAATTAGAGAGAATTTTATCGATGATTTATGGGCAAAACGCCGCGTTTTACGAGCTGCAAAAGCACCTACCAAACGGCAAGGTCGCAGACTGCGCGCTACATATCGCAAAAGAAAAAATTCTTTGTATCGACTCAAAATTCCCACTTCAAAGCTATGAAAAGATCATCGCCGCCTCCGCCTCAAACGACGCCGCAGCGCTTGCTAGTGCGGATAAGCAACTCGCCACTGATATGAAAAAGCACGCCGCAGATATCGCGGAGAAATACATCATACCGCCTCTTAGCACGGAGTTTGCGGTGCTATTTGTACCCAGCGAAGCGGTTTTCGTCTATGTCTGCGAGAAGCTGCCACAGGTACTTGAATACTGCGCGCAAATCGGCATTTTTGCGGCATCGCCCACGACGCTACTGGCGCTTTTAGGCACGATCCGCACCTTCGTAAAAGACGAGGCGCTCGCGCAAAATATAAAATCGGTAAAAGATGAAATTTACGCGCTAAAATCGGACTTTGAGGCGCATGCTAAGTATGCGACGTCGCTTCAAACATACGCAGATAAGCTCGCTGCGCAAGCGGAGCTTTTAAACAAAAATGCAAAATCTCTAAAAGCCCGCTTTGAGCGTTTTAGCGAGCTGTAAGGCGGGCAAACCAGCACAATGCGGCTTGGAGTGCTTTAGCAAGCTTACAACGCGGCGGCATTTTGAGCGGCTAAATTATCGACAAAGGCGCCTTAAGTTCCGCCTCTCATAAAGCTTTAGCTTTTGCATTGTAAGCTTGCACGGCTTTCTAAAATTATCGCTGGGCTACCTATTTTGTGTATTCGGTGTTTATTCGGAGTAAAATTTCAAAAACGGACGCGAATCTCAAAACATACGCCGTATTTAAAAAAATGGAAAGATTAGACGCGCAATCTTACGCGGCGGCAAGATGAAATTTTAAGTTCGACGCGGCGCCAAAACACACAAAATTCTCTTGCGAAATCGTAAAATTCTAAAATTTCTCGGCAAAAATCAAAGCCATAGCACTGCAAATTCGCCAAATACCTTCGCGCTAAAAACCCAAAAAATCTCGCTGCTATAGTCTCAAAAAACCGCGTATCTTAAAATTCTGCGAGCAAACTGAAATTACCAAGCGCCTCAAAACCGCATACGCAAGCGAAAAAATCGCACTGCACCTTAAAGCTACCCTAACGATCTCGTTTTACCGCTCTTATACGCCGCGAAAATCGCGCAGCAGGTCGAAAACCGAGTGATAGGATTTTTGAAACCTGATTTTACGATCGATCCAAGCGCCTAGGCGCTGATCAAATCTACGCGACGGAATTTTGAGGCTACAAGGCTTTAGTGGACGCATAAACGGGCACAGCAACCAACTCCACTTGACGGAATTTTTGAGCGCGACTTCGCAACTTCAAGGCTTCGCGCCGATTCAATTAATAAATCGCGCGCACCTTAGCCAATGCGCGAGTATGTGGCACCCTCATATGATTCTGCAACTTGACGCGCTAACGCACCAAGCTAAATAAGGACATGAAATAGGCATCGTACCCATGCTTCACACCGCGACTTTGTATCGCTAGAGCCAAGCGTACGTAATAAATTTTAAATGCTTTTTGTTTCGCATAAAATTTTCAATAGTTTTTAGAGATTTTATAAAATTTTGAGCATTTTGCGCTGCTGCGCCGCGCCACACTTATACCAAATCACGCTCAGTCTGCGCCGCCTATTTATCGGTCGCGCAATTTTCGTTGTAGTAGGCAATGGTGCGCTCGTACTCGTCGTAAGTCTGTATATAATCGTTCGCAACGCTTGGGTTTGCATATCGATCCTCGACCGCCAAGAGCTCCGCCTCAAGCTCTTTGTAGCGCTCATAAACCTCTGCACAAGCGCGATCGTGAGCGTCGCCTTGCAAGATTACTGACTTATCAGGACCTGCACTCGCGCAGCCTCCGAGCCCTAAAACGATGGCGCAAAACGCGCCGCATAAAATTAAGCTTTTCAAAATTTTTTCCTTATTCCAAGCAAATAAATTCAGCGTAAAAAGAGGTGTGGTTATAAGCCGAGTTCCGTTACAGCGGTCATTTATCTAGACCGATTTTTGCAAATCGGTTCGAGCGAACGGTTCGAATATAAGACGAAACCACCCGTTCTTGCTGCAGGTTGGGTTTGCATTGCCGCTCGTGTCTCCACGCGCGCGGTGGGCTCTTACCCCGCCCTTTCACCCTTACCGCTTGCGCGGCGGTTTGCTTTCTGTTGTACTTTCCCTAGGGTTGCCCCCGGCGTCCGTTAGACGCAACCTTGTCTTATCGCAGCTCGGACTTTCCTCTCCTTGCGGAGCGACCGCACGCCACACCCGAGCGCAATTATAGCTTTTTTGGCTTAAATTTCGTCGCATCTCAGGGATCGTTCGTACCAGACAAAAAAATCGTCGTTCTAAATTTACACGAACTTGCGCGGAGAAATTTCATATTTCGTCTCAAAACCACGGTTTTAAATTTAAGCAAAGATTGATGATTCAGCGATATAATTTATCAAAATTCTATAGCAAGGAGCGGGCTAGATGGTAGAAATTTTGCAGAAAAACGACGATTTGTTAGCGAATATCCTAGCGGATGCGAAAGAATTGGTAAAAAATTTCTCGCAACTATCCGAGTCGGATGAGAAATTTAAAGATTATTACAGAGAGATTACCGATGCGGGGCTTTTATTTTTTCGTCTGCATGAGAAATTTCATAAAGAATTCCCCGAGCTAAAAAACTGCAAGATAAAAGAGTGTAAAAAATAATCTAAATTTGCTTTATATTTTCAAAAGGCGGATCGATTAAAATTTCGGTGCGGCAAAAACAGATCGTCGCGAAATAGAATTTTATAAAATTTTATCTACGGCCGAGCAGAATAAAATTTTAAATTTTAATTCTATGATTTAGACAAAGCGGCGCGCTTACTGCGATGAAATTTTACGAAATTTCATAAAATTTCATCGCCGCATAAATTTAAATCCACGCAGTTGGTTTTAATATTTCGCAAAATTCCACGCGGTGCGGCGCGGCGCGGTTTGACGTGGGGCGCGGCGACGTAGCGCAAGTGCGGCGTGAACCTCCTCATTCTGCGGCGCCGTTTGACGCGGCATGAGCCCTACTCCGCGGCTCGATACGGCTCAATCCTCGTCTGTCGCGGTGCCTTTGAATATATCTCGGTGCAAAATTTCTTCCAAAACGACCGTCGCGTAAGAGCCTTTCGGCAGGTAAAAACTAAAGCTAAAATGCGCATTTTGCGCATCGTAGGCGTGCTGTACGCGCTCCATAAAACTCCACGCAAACCTGCGCGAGCCGTTCATCTGTGCCTCAAACTCGCGAGCGGGCGCAAAAATCTCATCTTCAAATCTGCCGCCAAGTTCGCTAGCTCGCAGCTTAGCTCGCCCCACGATAAGGCCTGCACTCGTGATTTCTCGCCTCGCAAACCGCTCGCACTCCGCGCCAAGATCGTCGCAACTAAAAAACGCGCCATACGGAAAGTGTCCTAAAATCTCACCCCTTAAAAGCTTGAAAAACTGCGGTTGAGCCGCGATCTCGCGCGCCTCCTCCTTGCTTAGTCCGTAAATTTTAGCAAACTCGCCAAGGCCAAATTCCGCTGCAAATTTTGAAATTTCGACCCGCTTGCTAAGCCAGCGATTGAAAAGCTCGCTCTGATAGGCGCTGATTAGAAAGTCGCGCATTTTGGGGTTTTTAAGCCACCTCTGTCCGCGCAGCACCTCCTCGCCCTGCGCCGCGTTGTCGCCGAACTTGCCGAAGCGCTGATAGCCGAAGTAGTTCGCAAAGCCCTCGCGCCCTAGTGTATCTAGCGCGGCTGCGAGCTTAACGGCGTCGGGCGGCAGGACCTTTTTTAGGCGGATGAAAAAGTCGTTGCCCTTTAGATGCCCGATTTTAAGCTTGTTTTTGTGCCTTTGCACGCTTAAAATTTTAAGGCTCTCGTGCGAAAATCCGCCCAGCGCGGGCTCAAATTTAGCAGGCATACTAACGTGCTGCGTCGTAAGGCCTTGTTTGTCTTTAAGCCCCGCGTAGCCGAACTCGCGCATCTTAGCTCCCGTGCGTTCGCTTAAAATCCGCAACGCCTCGTGCGTACTAATGCCCTTTTTTTGCAGCAGCAAAATGCAGTGCTCGCCCTCACCGCTAGGCTCGTAAAGCGGTACTTCGCGCACGACGAAATCGCTTGAGTTTTTACTAAAATGCGCATTTATCGGCGCGTGATTTAAGGTGTATAAATTTTTCATAGCCCGCCTTTGCGTTAATCTAAGGCGCAATTTTATAAAATTGAGCCTAAAAAACTCATTATTAAGGCAAATTCTAGTATCATTCGCCATAAAAAAAGGATGAAAAATGCTAATCAGGCTCTTTCGCTTCGACCCCCGCTGCGACGTCACGAGCTACTTCAAGCCCTATATTTATGAAAGCGCGCCCTTTGCCGATCTTGTGGCACTGCTTGACGACATCTGCGCGCACGATCCCTATTTCAGCGCGCAGGGGGTGGAATTTGTAAAAATCAGCGGCACCACCGTAAGCGTAAAAGAGCTGCTAGATACGCTCATAGCGCACTTTGGAAGCGAGCTAATCATCGCTCCTCTTAGCGAAAAAGAGGCGATTAAAGATCTGCGCTGCGAGCCGAGGGCGTTTTTGGATAAATTTAAAGCCTTTGAGAGCATCGCGGACGCTGCTGATTTCGAGTTTTACAAAAGCCTCGCGCCCTATTTTTACTCGACGAAAATCCCCGCATGCTCGCAGGAGTTTTTAGGCAACAGCGCCTTTATCTTCGCGCACCGCCTGATGCAGACGCACCCTAGCGAGCGCATGAGGATTTTGGAGATCATCGAGCCGCAAATGGCGTATTTTACGAAGTGCGACGCCGTGGGGATGGAGTTTGACGACCGCGCGGCATACAGAGCGTTTTGCGATATTTTAAAATTTGAGCCTGCGCGCAGCAATAAAATTTTAAGCGCGCAGAGCATGACGGAATTTGACGCAGCGGGCGCGAAGCACGATTTTAGCGGCTTTAACGTCGCCGTATGGTACGACGAGGCTGCGGAGGAGCTGGCTAGCAGGCTGGGCGCGCAGATCGTGCACTTTGAATGTGAAGGTGCGCCGCTTGGAGCGCAGATATATGAGCGCGAGCGGGAGTGCGCGCTGCGGCTGGGGGGCGAAATTTTATTTGACGCGTTTGATAGCGGAAGCGATTTTTTGCTAGTAAATTCCAAGCTCGCGCTTGATTTTTTAGACGGCAGAAGCGATGAAATCCAAAGGCTTTTCGGCAGAGGCCTCGCGGGCTTTTATCTAATTACGACGGATGAGCTCATCGCTCTAGCTCGCGGCGAGAGGCCCGACTTTTCGGCACGCAAACTAAAGCCGACGCTGATTTAAGCAAACGTAGTTTTAAAATTTATCCTATTATGGCGGTAAAATTTTAAATCGACTGCATATTTATGATAGGCTAAAGCAAATAGTTTTCTTAATCGCAGGCGGTTTATCCTATACTATTTCTTTAATTCGGCATTTGCTTGTTTTGTCTTGTGACTCGTATGTTGTCCTTTGCTATAAATTAACTATTAAGCTTGCCTTTAATTTCTCTTTTGGAGTAAAATTTTTCAGCCCAACTCCGCCACCGCCATATATGCTTAAAATTTTTCTCAAAATATCTATAATTTCATCGCTGGTTGTATTCTCGGCATCTGTTTTTATATCGTGAAGCTCATAAATAATTCTATGCGGATCGCCAATCGTTTCATCATTAAAAATCCGCCTCAAGTCCAGCTCTATATCGTTACTTTTATAATGCAATAACCATATCGTTTTAGTTAAGGCATAATCCCCTATATCTCTTAAATGATCATGCGATATACGAATTAGCCAAGTGTTATTTTCTCGGTCTATACACCAATCTAATCTTTCTAGGAACCATAGACTAATTTCATCATCATCATATTTTTTGCGTATTTTGTTTATCGTTTCCAATAAACTATATTTTTCAATATCCTCTTTTGAAATACGCTCTGTAACAAACGCCACCTTATCCCCTTTGCTTTAAATTTTTGATATAAAAGTTACTTGAATATTTTCTCTGGGGATAGAATCTATTATAGCCCCTCTTTTAAACTCATTTAAAATTTCTTTTAAAATATCTACAATCTCTTGTTTTGGTATATCCCCGATATCGCTTCTTATAGATTCCAGTTCATATATTAGTATAAACGGATTATCCGTATCTTTTTTACCGGTATATTCATTATGTATATTCCTCAGATCGATTTCTATATCTTTACCCTTGTAGTGCAAGATCCATATATCTTCGCCGCTATAGTTCATATCTCTAGGATCTCCGATAGTGATACTACATATTGGAAAAAGCCAAATACCTCTTTCTCGATCTATGCACCAACTTCTTGAATTTAAATCTACCCAATCAAGCTCACCCTGATAATACTTATTGCATATCTCATTGCATGGTTTTAGCAAATCGTATTTCTCGACATCCTCTTTTGAAATACGCTCTGTAATAAACGCCATTCTTTCCTCCTCAAGAAATTTAAAATTTTAGACCGCTTACGGGTTGCCGCCGCCTTTGCTTTTACGACAAATCGTTTAGCCATTCGCGCAAATGGCTAAATATATGCTAAATTTCATCTTGCCGCGCCGCGTAAATTTTAAAATTTCGCTTTTATACAGGCGCTGTTTTCTTGCCTATCTCTTGCCGATAACTCGCCGCCTGCCGCTTAGATGAAATTTTAAAATTCCACCGCCTGTGCGCATGGATAAAATTTTAAAATTTCGTCGTCCACGCGCACGAACGAAATTTTAAAATTCCACGCCGCTTAACACGAGCGGATGAAATTTTATAAAATTTTGCCGCCGCAAATCAAAGCGCAAATAAACGCGCTAGCGCACAGAAATCGCGCGAATTAGTAAAAGTCGCGTTTGAATTTTATCGATAAATTTATGAATCCCGCCTATGCTTCGGCGGTTTCGTTTTCATTGATTACGGCTTGCATCGTGTCTCTGGCGTGCTGCAGCCAATCTTTATCGCTCGTATCGAGCAGGTCTAGGTAGATGATTTTGACATGTCCGCTATGGACGGTGAAATCGTGAGAGTTTGCGATGTGCTGCGTGCCGATGAGTACCACGGGCTGGACACGCAGACCAAGCTTGCTAACGATCGCTTTGGCGCCGCTTTGGAATTGCAAAAGCTGCGTGCCGCGATGCCTAGTGCCCTCGGGAAACATCGTGATGACGCGCCCTTCACTCACGCGCTGCTGAACTTCGTGCACGATCCGCACCAGATCGCGCGGATTTGAGCGATCGACCTGGATCATCTTCGGAAGCGTGATGATTTTGCCGATGATAGGGATGTCTGCGATCTCCTTTTTAGCGATCCAGCAGATATCGGCGGGATGAGTCTCTTCAAGCACGACGATATCCATTATACTTTGGTGGTTGGCGATTACTAGCTGCGCGCGCGGATCGGGGGTACCTATGATCTGGATATCGTACCCGATGCCGTAGCGCTGGAAGCGCCCCCAAATGCGACGAAAGCGGCGATGAGAGGAGTTTTTCACCGCCATAGCGATCACGACGCAAACGACGGTAAAAATAAACCAAATCGCGTAAAATAGCGCTCTAATCCTTGCTAAGCTCATCTTTTTTAACCCAGCCGATCTTGTTGCCGCCTAGCATGATTTTATAAAATTCCTTATTCGTACCCAAAATTTCAACCTTTTCGGGATTTTTAGTCACGTAAAACACGGTGGAGCTTTGCATAGGCAAAATTCTAACCGGGGAATTTTGCGCAATACTGCCCGTGCCGTAAGGCCTTTGCGCGTAGAAATTTACTGCCAAAATTAGCACCGCAAAGATAAGCGGCGTGATATTTTTACTAAGCAGAAACATCACCAAAAGCACAGCAGCTAGCGTGTAGATCGCGATCTGCTTGTAAGCTTCAAATTTACTCTCTTTCGGATTTAGTCCGATCTGCGTGCTAAGATCCTCGGCGCGCGGATTAAGCTCAAGACCGAAATTTTCAAATTTTTTAGTATTAAGATTGAAATAGCTGAAGTCTAAATTTGTGATATTTTTATCCACGACGGCGAAATAATATCCACTCTGACTTGCGTATGTGCCGCGTACGGAGTCCACACCTTGCTTGATAATGGCGGGATTATCTATGCTAAAAGCGCTGATTGCGCCGTTTCGGATACCAAGATCGAGCGTGAGTAAATTCGATGCGTCGTCAAATTTTGTAGTTTTGTAGTTTTTAAGTTTCAGCTCGTCGGCTACGATATGCGAAAAATTAGGCTTCGTATCAAGCTTCATAAATTCCGGATTATCAGGCTTAATAGAGCTTTTTTCAAAGAATTCTCCGTTACGCTGCAAGGTCAAAACGAGCTCATTTATCTTATCGCTCTTATCGCTTGCCGCAAACCACAGCGTCGTCTCAAACATCTCGTCGCCCTCAATCCACGTAAGATTGTCGGCATTAAGCCACTTCATACCATTGGTGCGGCTGATCTCTAGCTTTGGCTTAACGGTGATTTTCTGCCCCAAATACACGGCGAAATCAATCTTAAAAATTTGATTGCAATACACCTTCCTAGGCATCCCGCTGGCTTTTAGCGTAAGCTCCTTGGGCTTAATGTCCTGATAGACCTTATCGTCGGATACATCAAGATCGACTTCGTTAGTAGGCGCCAAAGCCTTAAGATCGTCGATGCTTAGATTATCCATCGACATAACCTCTTTTTTATTATACTTCAGCATCACTTTGGAATTATCGCGCGTCTGCGGCTCGTCCGGCTTATCCTCAGCTTTTTTCGGCGCGTATTTACTTAGATCATCAAGCGAATCGATCTCAATCTCCGGCGCAGCAAACGCGAGCGTGCAGACACCTAAAATAGTAAGAATTCTTTTTAGCAAATTAAGCCTTTTAGCATTTTCTCTCCGTCCGTGCCGCCCAAAATAGGCTCTATCGCGCGCTCAGGATGCGGCATCAGACCGAAAATCTTTTTGTTTTTATCGCAAATCCCCGCGATTGTGTCCACTGAGCCGTTTGGATTTAGATCCGCGCCATTTTCGTCGCAATATTTTAGCAGCACGCAATCCTCGTCGTATAGCGACTTTAGCGTATCTGCAGGCGCATAGTAGTTGCCCTCGCCATGCGCAATCGGGATATTTAAAATTTCGCCCTTATCGCAACAGCGCAGGAATTTATTGTCGTTTGAAACGACGCGCAAATTGTGAAATTTTGAGATAAAGCTTAAATTTATATTTTTATTCATCGCGCCTGCGAGCAAGCCTAGCTCCAAAAGCATCTGAAAGCCATTACAGATGCCTAGGATATAGCCGCCGCGCGCAGCATGAGCGAGAACCGCCTTCATCACCGGGCTAAATTTGGCAATAGCCGCCGTCCGCAGATAATCTCCGTGGCTAAAGCCGCCGGGAAGCACGATCAGATCGGCATTTATGTCGGTTTCTTTATGCCAGATTATCTGCGTTTCGCAACCAAGCTTATCAAAGGCGTATTTGGTGTCGCGCTCGCAGTTGGTGCCTGGGAAATTGACGATCGCTACCTTCATATCACGATCTCATAGTCTTCGATGACGGTGTTTGCCAAAATTTCATCGCACATCCTAGCGACGTCGGCATAAATTTTATCCCTATCCTCGCCGTTTAGCTCAAGCACAATCTGTTTGGCTACGCGCACATCTCGCACTCCGCTAAAGCCAAGCGAAGCGAGGGCGTGCAAAACCGCCTTGCCCTGCGGATCGAGCACGCCCTGCTTAAGCCTTACGTTTACGACTACCCTCATCGCTTATCCTAAAATTCTACGCAAGACCTCTTCGTAGGCCACTTTTACGCTACCGAGATCCTGTCTGAATACGTCCTTATCGAGCTTCTTGTCGGTCTGTTTGTCCCAAAAGCGGCAGCTATCGGGGCTGATCTCATCTGCAAGTAGGATATTGCCGTCCTTATCTCTGCCAAGCTCGATTTTGAAATCCACAAGCTTTAAATTTCGCTCATCAAAAAATTTAATCAAAATTTCATTGATCTTGCGCGCGATCTTTTTGAGCTCATCAAGCTCGCTTTGGCTCTTTACGGCGCCAAGCAGCAAGCAATGCTCGTCATTTAGTATCGGATCGCCCAACTCATCGTCTTTATAGCAAAACTCCACCAGAGCAAACGGAAGCTTCGTACCCTCTTTGATGCCTAGGCGCTTTGTAAGCGAGCCAGTGGCGATATTGCGAGCGATGATCTCAAGAGGGAAAATTTTACATTTTTTCACTAGCTGCTCGGTCGGGCTGATCGTCTCAACAAGCGCGGTAGCGATACCGTGCTTTTTAAGCAGATCAAAAATCAGCGTCGAAATTTTACAATTCAGCGCGCCTTTGCCGCTCTCTTCGGCTTTTTTGACGCCGTTAAACGCCGTCAGCGAATCTTTAAATTCCGAAATCAAAAGGTCGTCACTTTCGTTAACCGACCACATCTTTTTGCCCTTGCCTTCGTAGATAAGCTCTTTTTTGGTAGCTTGCATCACACTCTCCTTACTTGATGTTTAGAATTTTTATCGCGTCTATTGCGGTTTTTAACTGGATATCGTTATTAATCTGCTCTGCGGTGATGAAATTTTTCTCATCCTTTTTCTGAGCATCTTTTTTCTTAGTCTCGACCTTGGCTAACTCGCCTTGCAGGTGCTTTTTAAGATCGGCTTCTTTTAGCGAGAATTCATCCTCGTCACGGCTCGGCACCTTGCCCGGCGCCACTATGAGATCAGGCGTCACGCCCACCGCTTGGATAGTGCGGCCGCTTGATAGATAGTAACGCGCTATGGTTAGTCGCAAGGCTTCTTTATCCTCGATCGGGAGGATCACCTGCACGCTTCCCTTGCCAAAAGTTTTTTCACCAACTAACACGGCGCGCTTTAGATCCTGAAGCGAGCCGCTTACGATCTCGCTCGCGCTTGCGCTGCCGCCATTAACCAAAACCACAAGCGGTAGATCGGTGATCTTCTTTTTAGGATCGGCGTTATGTGCTTCGGTTTCGTTTTTAGCGCGCCCTTTTTGAGAGACGATAAGACCTTTACTGACGAATAAATTTACGAGTCCGATCGCTTGATCCAAAAGCCCGCCCGGGTTGTTTCGCAGATCCAAAATAATGCCCTTGGCGTCTCTATGCTCTTTTATAAATTTGCTCGCATCCGGAACTACGTGCTGATCGAAATTCGTAACGCGCAGATATAAAATTTTATCATCCTCGATCATCTTAGCATAGACCGATTCCACTTTGATTATGTCGCGGATAATCTCGACGTCGAAAGGCTTGCTAACTCCCTTGCGCACGATCGTTAGAGTGATTTTGGTTTTCGGCTTGCCGCGCATTTTTGAGACCGCATCGTCGATCGTGATGCCGAAGGTCGCATTGCCATCGATACGCAAGATCACGTCGTTAGCCTGAATGCCTTTCTTATCGGCAGGAGTGCCCTCGATAGGCGAGATGACGGTCAGAGCGCCGTCTTTCATACCCACCTGAATTCCAAGCCCACCGAACTCGCCCTCGGTCTGGACTTTCGTATCGTTAAACGCCTTTTCGTCCATGTAGCTTGAGTGCGCGTCAAGGTTGTTCATAAGCCCCGAGATCGTCTTGTCCACAAGCTCGGAAAAAGTCATTTCATCGACATAATTGTTCTCGACGATCGCAAGCGTTTTGGTAAGCTTAGCTAGCGCCTCCAAACGCGTTTTTTCGCTGTCTGGCTTTTTAGTCGCGTTGACCTCTCTGGCTTGTAAATTTCCGGTAAAAAAACTAACGCCTAAAAATAGAGAAAATATGAATCCCAAGCCGAAGAAGAGGTGTTTTTGTCGCAAAGCATATCCTTGAAAGTAAAATGGAGTGAATTTTATAGAAAATTGGCTAAAAATAAGGTAAATTTCATACGAAATTTACGCATTTACGGATAAATTTAAACCGAAAATTTTAAAAT
This sequence comes from uncultured Campylobacter sp., assembly GCF_938030685.1. Taxonomy (GTDB): domain Bacteria; phylum Campylobacterota; class Campylobacteria; order Campylobacterales; family Campylobacteraceae; genus Campylobacter_B. The sequence continues at coordinate 24,701 of NZ_CALHHX010000176.1, forward strand.
CTCACTAAAAAACCTTGACATAAACACACTAAAGTTATATAATGCAATTAACGTCAACTTTAGGAGAAAATTTATGAACGAAACTATTGAAATTTTAACCGACAAAATGCGCTCTTTGCTCGAAAGCAGCGTTTCTTTAGCGATCCACTCCAAAAATAGCGAAGTGGGCGTATTACACATGCTCTGGGCTTTGGTAGCCGACAGCGGCTCGGTTCTAAATCAAATTTTTAATAAATTTAGCATCGAAAAGACCGCGGTCGAGCTTGAGATCAAAAGTGAAATTTCAAATTTGCCTACGAGCTCAAACGTCACGAAGGAAAACGTGCGAATCTCGCGCGAGCTGATGAACTCACTTGAGGTCGCAAAGGGGCTGATGACGAGCTCGGGCGATAAATTTATCGCCGTAGACACCTGGCTGATCGCAAATTTAAACGCAGATCCGCTAAAGAAAATTCTGTCTAAATTTGCAGATCTTAGCGAGATCAAAAAAGAGCTAGAGGCGCTTCGCGGCGGCAAAAGCATCGATTCACAAACCGCCGACGAGACGCTTGAGGCGCTTAGCAAATTCGGCGTCGATCTCACCGCTAAGGCGATCGCGGGCGAGCTTGATCCGGTCATCGGTCGCGACGAGGTGATTTCACGAATGATGCAAATTTTAATCCGCAAGACGAAAAATAACCCTATCCTACTCGGCGAGCCGGGCGTTGGAAAAACCGCGGTCGTCGAGGGGCTTGCGCAGCTGATCGCCAAAAAAGAGGTACCGCTCAGCCTGCAAAACAAACGCGTCATAGCGCTTGATATGAGTGCGCTGATCGCGGGCGCAAAGTACCGCGGCGAGTTTGAAGATAGGCTCAAAGCCGTCATCAACGAGGTCGTAAAAGCCGCAAACGTCGTGCTTTTCATCGATGAAATTCACACCATCGTAGGCGCGGGCGCAAGCGAAGGCTCTATGGACGCTGCAAACATCCTAAAGCCAGCCCTTGCGCGCGGCGAGCTGCACGCTATCGGCGCTACGACGCTAAAAGAGTACCGAAAGTATTTTGAAAAAGACGCCGCGCTTCAGCGCCGCTTCCAGCCCGTAACGGTCGCGGAGCCTAGCGTGAGCGAGGCTACGGCGATCTTGCGCGGCATAAAGGAGCGGCTAGAGGTGCATCACAACGTCACCATCACCGATAGCGCGCTTGTGGCGGCTGCAAGGCTAAGCGACCGCTACATCAGCGATAGGTTCTTGCCCGATAAGGCGATCGATCTCATTGACGAAGCGGCAGCGGAGCTTAAAATGCAGATCGAAAGCGAGCCCAACGAGCTTGCCAAGGCCAAGCGCGACATCCTCACGCTTCAGGTCGAAAAGGAAGCCCTTAAAATGGAGGATGACGGCAAAAACGACGAGAGGCTCGCGCAGATCGATAAAGAGATCGAAAATTTAACCGAGCAGAAAAACGCGCTTCAGGCTAAATTTGAAAACGAAAAGTCCGTATTCGGCGGCATAAGCGAGGCTAAAAAAGCAATCGACAGCCTCAAAAACGAAGCGAGCTTAGCAAGACGCAACGGCGATCTTAGCAAGGCTGCCGAGATCGAATACGGCAAGATCCCCGCCGCGCAAGCAAAGGTCAAGGAGCTTGAGGCGAAATGGGACGCGATGAAAGAAAACGGCGTGCTTTTGCGAAACCGCGTGGACGAGGAGAGTGTGGCCGAAATTTTAAGCAAATGGACGGGCATCTCGGTAAGCAAAATGCTCTCCTCCGAAAAGGAGAAATTCCTCCACATCGAGGAGCATCTAAAAGAGAGCGTCGTGGGGCAGGATGAGGCGCTGCACGCCATCGCTCGCGCAGTCAAGCGCAACAAAGCGGGGCTCGTGAATGAAAACCGCCCGATCGGAAGCTTTTTGTTTCTAGGACCTACAGGCGTCGGCAAGACCGAGAGCGCGAAGAGCCTCGCTAGGTTTTTATTCGACGATGAGCGGGCGATGATCCGTTTTGATATGAGCGAGTATATGGAAAAGCACAGCGTCTCGCGCTTGCTCGGCGCGCCTCCTGGATACGTGGGCTACGATGAGGGCGGACAGCTTACCGAAGCTGTGCGCAGAAAGCCCTACTCTGTGCTGCTTTTTGATGAGATCGAAAAGGCGCACAAGGACGTTTTTAACATCCTGCTTGGAATTTTAGACGACGGGCGCGCGACCGACAACAAGGGCGTTACGGTCGATTTCAAAAACACGATCATCATCCTAACGAGCAATATCGGCTCGGCTAAGATTATGGAGCTTGACGCCAAAAATACGGACAAGCCGCGCGAGGTAGCGCTTGCCGAGCGAGAGGAGGCGGTAAAGAGCGAGCTTAAGAATTATTTCAAGCCCGAATTTATCAACCGCTTGGACGATATCGTGATCTTCAATGCCCTAAGCGAGGACGATCTTATAAAAATCGTGGGCATTATGTTTAAGAGTCTGCAAAAAACGCTCGCAAATCGCGGCATTAACGCAAGCCTAAGCGAAAATGCCAAAAAACTCATCGCCTCGGCGGGCTTTGATATCGAATACGGTGCAAGGCCGCTACGAAGGGCGCTCTACGATCTAGTGGAGGATAAGATCGCCGATATGATCCTAAGCGACGAGATCAAAACGGGCGATCGGATCGAAATCGACGCGCGTGACAGCGAAATCGAGATAAAAAGGGTAAAGTAAAATCGGGCGGAATTTATCCTGCAGGGTAAATTCCGCGCTGGTGGAGTAAATTTGGCGAGGTAAATCTCACGCCTTAGCTAAGTAAATTTGGTGGGTAATCTTTCCCATGGGAATTGAAACAAAAGTCTTTTTATTACTTTTAAAATTTTATAGTAGGCAGGATTCTATTCCACTGGGAATTGAAACATCATAATGCTATCTTTAATGGATACGAGAGCCTTTAAGTAGAATTTCATCCCGTTGGGAATTGAAACAGCTCAACTATCGCGTCAAGTCTA
>NZ_CALHHX010000177.1 GCF_938030685.1 uncultured Campylobacter sp.
GCCAAAAAGGGCGGCGTCGGTGAAATTTTAAGCGCATTTTTGCAAGAAAATGAAATTTCGGACGTAAAGATCGTAAGCTTCGAGTTCGGCGATATCTTTTTGCCGCACGGCAAGACCGCCGACGTGGAGCGCAGCTTGGGCTTGGATATCCAAACTCTAACCGAGCGAATATTAAGTGATAAAAAGTATTAGTTAATATCAACTTTGTTTAAAGTAAAATTTGATAATATCACTTTAAAATTTTTTGAAGGACAAAAATGAGCCACGTAGAACTACTCAAAACTTGCGGTTTGAAAGCAACTCCTCAAAGATTGTGCATCCTAAAGGTGCTGGATCGCCACGAACATCCAAGTATAGATGACCTATACGAGGGGATCAAGGAGGACTATCCATCCATCTCGCTAGCGACGGTTTATAAAAATTTAAACACCCTGCTCGACGAAGGCGTCGTAGTCGAGGTCAATGCGCCGAATAAAAAGAGTCGCTACGACATTTATCAGATGCCGCACATCCACGTCGTATGCGAAAAATGTGGTAACGTCACGGATCTTTTCATGGATGATGCCTTTAATAAGGACGTTTTGAAAAACATCGAGCGCAAAGCGGGCAATTTCATCCGCAAGCTAAATATCACGGCTACGGTCGAAGACTGCGAAAAGTGTAGATAGTTTAAAGAATTTTCTGCTATTATTACCCACTTTATTTTTGGAGCGGGTATGCAAACTAAGCGTAAATTTTTATTGAGCGATGATTCGATTCTGCGGACGCTAGAGCGCGCGGGACTGAAATGTCGCAAGGTAAAGATCGCTTGGTTTTATACTTCGTTCTACCCCGAAATTTACTACATCCGCCAAAACGATGAGTGCTCTTTGCACCACAAAAAAGAGGATCTCGACAGACAAACTCTAAATTTTAAAATTTCAAAAGATGATTTCAAAGAGGCTTTAAAAAGCAGGATCGCCCGAGTCGTGCAAAAGAACCGTTACGGCTTTGCCAGTGACGAAGCGGAGTTTTGGCTAGAGCTTTACGGCGGCGAGCTAAGCACGCTCGTGATTTTACGAGCGAAATTTCAAAGCGAGGCGGCAAGCGCAAATTTCGATTTTGCAAAAACCTTCGGCAGCACCGATTTTTGCGAGATCACAGACGATTACCGCTACAAAAGCCGCTATCTGGCGCGCTACGGCATCCCACCGCGCTCGCTTGATTTCGCGCATGCTCGCAACGTTTTTAAAAAATTTAGCCGAGTTAAATTTTTCGCGCCGCCCTATGCGGTCAGCGTTAAGCTTGCGCGTTTGGCGCTTGAGCTAGCGTGGACGAGGGCGTGCGGCGCAAAAAGCGAGTATCAAAAAAGCCTAGCCCCCGAAGCTCTTCACGAGTTGCGCGTGCAGATACGTAAATTTAGAGCCGTTTTGAAGCTATCCACGCCACTTTTCGAAGCGGAGAAAAAAGATGAAATTTTAAAACTCCTCGCAGAATTTATGAGCCGCACCAATCAGCTGCGAGACCTTCACGTTTTTGCGGAGTTTTTAAGGGCCGACGACGCGCCTGCGAACTTTTTGCAACAGCTAAATCTTATCACAAAGCGCTCGGGGGATAAAATTTTGGAATTTCTCTCTAGCGCGGAATTTGCAGATTTAAACGGCGCTATTAGCGGCTTTTTAAGCGGCGCGGACGGCATCTACGCGCGCAGCGAATATGAAAAAATTTCAAAAAAGTTCGCCTCTGCCCGCCTCTGCAAATTGATTAAAAACTTGCGCGCGGAGCTAAAAAATTTGAAGCAAGGCTCATCGCTGCAGGCATTTCACGACGCGCGTATAGGGCTAAAGAGGTTGCGATACGCGCTTGAAATTTTTGCAAGAAGCTTTGATGAAGGCTGCGTCAGGGAGCTGTTTAAGCGCACCAAGGCCGTCTGCGAGGATTTCGGCGCGCTGCAAGATATCAGCGTATGGCAAAATTTCATCGCGATCTATCAAAAAGCAAGCGATAAAAGCGGCGTCGCGTTTGCGTATCTGCTGGCTCTGGACGCCCGCCTAAACGACCGCCGCGCCGAGTTGGAGAAAAAAATTTTAAATGAAAAAGAGGCTTTTTTGCGCGCGCTGAAAAGATCGCTGCGTAAAATCAAAGCATACGAATAAGGAAAGTCCGTGCAAAAACAGGAAAAAATCATAAAGATGTTCGACGAAATCGCGCCTACCTACGATCTGGCAAACCGCGCCATCAGCTTCGGCGTGGACGTTTCGTGGCGCAAAAAAGCGGTCAAACTAACGCTTGAAAAGCTTAAAGGAAGGCTCGTGAGTATCGCCGACGTCGCGTGCGGTACGGGCGATATGATAAGCTCATGGCGCGACGGCGCGGCTCAGCACGGCGTGCAGATCGAGCGGATCGTAGGGATCGATCCTAGCGAAGGGATGCTCGAAGTGGCGAGGCAAAAATTCCCTGGCTGCGAGTTTATCAAAGCGACCGCGGGCGCTACGACGCTGGATGATGCGAGCGTGGATATTTTAAGCATCAGCTACGGCATAAGAAACGTCGTGGAGCTGGACGCGGCGCTTGCGGAATTTAACCGGATCATCAAACCGGGCGGCTCGCTCGTGGTTTTGGAATTTACCAAAGCCGCTAGCGGCGGGCTCGCGTTTAAAATCAGAGATTTTTACGTGAGCAAAATTTTACCCAAAATCGGCGCCTTTATCTCGAAAAACAAAGAAGCCTACGAGTATCTGCCAAGCTCCATTGGCAGCTTCCTAGACGCCGCGAGCTTTAGCGAAAAGCTCAAAAATGCGGGCTTTGAGCTGCGCGTGCAAAAGGGCTTCAGCTTCGACGTCAGCACGCTTTTCATTGCGGAAAAAATCGCGCGGAAGAGCGACGATGCTTAGCGTAAGCGAGCTAAACGCCCAAGCCAAGGCGCTTTTAGAGACGAGCTTTAGCTTCGTCGAGGTCGAGGGCGAGATCTCTAAGCTTAGAATTCAAAGCACGAGCGGGCATTGGTATTTCACGATCAAAGACGCGAGCGCGGCGATCGATTGCGCGATGTTTAAATTTAACGCCGCGCGGATAAATTTTATCCCCGCCGTCGGCGATAAGCTCATCGTAAGCGGCAAGGTCTCGCTCTACGCTCCCACGGGCGCGTATCAGATCCAGGTCTCAAACATCCGCAAAAGCGGCGAGGGCGAGCTGGAAGCGGCGTTTGCCGCGCTAAAAGATAAGCTTAGCAAAGAGGGTCTTTTTGATGCCACACACAAAAAGCAGCTTCCGAAATTTGCCCAAAGCATCGCGATCATTACAAGCGCGGGTTCCGCGGCACAGGCAGATATGCTTCGCACGGCGCAGGACCGCTTCGCGCTTTGCAAGATCGATCTGTATAACGCGCTAGTGCAAGGCGAGAGCGCGCCCGCTTCGATCATAAGCGCGCTGCGCGTAGCCGACGAGAAGGGCTACGATGCGATCGTCATCGCTCGCGGCGGCGGTTCGCGCGAGGATCTGTGGTGCTTCAACGACGAGGCCTTGGCGCGCGCGATCTACGCGGCCAAAACGCCCGTCATCTCGGCGGTCGGACACGAGATCGATTTTAGCATCAGCGATTTCGTAGCCGATCACCGAAGCCTCACGCC
>NZ_CALHHX010000178.1 GCF_938030685.1 uncultured Campylobacter sp.
TTTCAAATCTTTTTAATTGCGATACGCAGGGCGCGCTGATCTACGCGGAAATCGCAGCGCAGCAGATCGGCGAAGCGATAGGGCGCAGCAAGGCATGCGGAGGCGTTAGGATGGTCAGAGAGAATTTTACCTTGCGCAGCGCCAATGCGACGGGCGGCGGCAGTGCAATGGAAGCGGATGGCGGCGCAATTAAGGCAGGCGGCGAGAATTCCGTCCCGTGCAGCGGCGATACGATAGAAGACGGCAGCGAGAATTCCGCCGCAGAAGATCATGAAGACGAAACCTCCGCAGGCGGCGGAAAGTCGCTTTTCGGCAGGATTAAAAGGCTTTTCAAATAGTAAATTTGATCGCTAAATTTTAAAACGGCTCGCGGAGCCGCACGATTTAAATCGCGATTAAATCATCCCGCGCTTGCAGGCCCCGCGCCGTTAAATTTAACTAAAACGGCACAGTCGGCAAGCGCAAATTTAAAATTTAAAGCTTGCCGAAATTTAAACGGCGGACTGCATATTCGAAGTTACGAAATTTTAAATCGCCGCAAACAAGCTGTAAAGAGGCTAAATTTAAACCTGCCGCAGCCTTTGCGGCGGGCAAGCTGCGGATAGGTTATCTGTTTAAATTCCATAGCCGAAAACGCCCGATTTTGATTTCATGCTACTTAAAATTTTACGCTCGGGCGTTAATTTAATCACTCACAAAACGCCGCGATAAAATTTCAATGAATTTTGAATTTTAAAGCTCGTCGCTCCATAAATAAAGCTCGAAAAAAGCAATCGCAAAGATAAAAAAGACTATCAGCGCCGCGCCGTCCACTCGGACGTAGCTATCGTCCCCTACGCTGAATTGCACGCAATACGCAAACGCCATAAAAAACAGGCAAGCCGCTAAATTTGCGGAGCGTTTCTTTTCGTCTTTCAATGACGATACGCACAAAACGGCGGCTACTATGAGAATTGCGGTCGCGATAATTTGCATGGCACGCCACCTTTCGTGCAGATCTGGAAATGGTCGTCATTAGGCATTAATAGATAAAATTTAACCACTGAAGTCAAAATAAATTCGCACGATTTTATAGAGCCTTGCCTACTTTTGCGGTAAAATTTCGCCGTTTTGATCTGCTCGTCTAAGCTATTGGCTGGCAAATTTTGCGCTTTTGGGGCGGCGGCTTTTAAAATTTCTCGCTCGTTGCCTCTTAAAATCATCCTTCAAGCCCGCCGCCGGCTTAGCGGAAGCTGTCGCTTCTGCTCGGTATCAGTAGGTCCTGTAGCTCCTGTTGCACCGAGACTTTCGCGCGCGGATCGAGGATCTGCGAGTAGATGATAAAATTTGCGAGTACCTTTTTGCCGTAGTCCCTGCTCTCGGCATACGGTACGAGCTCCATGCTAAGCCACGGCTCGAATTTGCCCTTATTAAACATATCGCCGCGCTGAAGCATCTTTTTGACGAGCCCGAGCCCGCCGTTGTAAGCGTATGCGATGAAAACCGGGCTGTAAATTTTACGCTCCAGCCAGTCGATATGGATGTTAGCGAAGCGGTAAGCGATCTCGGGGCGGAACATATCGTCTTGATCGAAGCCGTCGATTTTGAGTTGCTTTTTGCCGATCTCGTTAGCCAAAAACGGCATAAACTGCATCATTCCAAGTGCATATGACGTAGATACCGATGCGGGCACGAAGCGGCTCTCTTGGCGCGCAAGCGCCAAAATTAGCGCCTTGCGGCGGTTGTCGCCGTCGCCGATATATTCCATAAACGGCGTCGGATAGAAGTTATCCTTGCCGCCGCTTGCTTTATTCATGATGTATGAGTACTCGCCGATGCTTTGCTTGGTGTCGAATTTTTTAGCAAATTCCAAAAGCTGCTCGCGCGACATCTGATCAGCGCTATTTTTCGTGCGAACCCAAGCGAAAGGATCGGTAATATCGTAGCCTTCGATGGAATTTTTAGCAGGATTTGGGATGATTATGTTTAAATTCCTATCCCCTAAGACCTCCTTGGCATAAAGCGCATAGAGGCTGTAATAATCGCTGCTAGCAAGCTGGCGCAAGACATTTTGATCTCCATTTAGCAGGTAGATCCAAAATTTCGCATTGTGTACATCGTGAGGCTTCTCAAAGCTCGCTGCTGCGCGGCTAAAAAATGCAAGCGCAGCCCCTTCATCGCCCTGCATGACGGCATTTACGCCGAGCATAAACGCTACGTCCTTCTCCACGGCTAGTGGATCGACGCCCGTGAGCGAGCGGCGCAAGTGCGGGTATTTGCGGTTGATTAGCGCGTCGTTAAGAACCGCCTTAAAGCTTGGCTGAGCGCTTAGGCCGGTAACGAAGGTCGCATCAGCGTCGATGTCGATGAGAGCGTCCTTGCCGGAGCTTTTTAGATAATTGTAATATAAAAAGTAGTTTTGCGCATTGCGGCTTTGCATAAAATACTCGCTCGGATTTTCGTCGTTAAATCCGCGCAGTAAATTTACAGCGTTTCTACTTGCTGCGTCTTGGTACTTTTCAAGCTGCGAAGCGAGCGTCTCGCGCACCGACGGGCTTAGCTTGGCGATAAAATTTGGATAGGAGCGCGCCTTTTTGCAGGTTAAATTTGCATCTAAAATATTGGCGGAGGTAACGCCTGCGCAGCGATCCGGACGCTTAGGAGGGCGAATGGCGCCAAAAATTCTATCTAGCTTCTCTTTTAGTTTGCCTTTGTAGCGAAAGATACTTTGTTTTAAAATTTTAATTTCCGCTTTGTTGTATTTCGTCTCATCTATTAGGCGATAGATGTAATAGTCCTTGGCTAGGGATTTTGGCTCGTCTTTGATCTGTTCGTAGCTTAAAATTTTACCGCCCGATACGGCGCACAGCAGTCCCAAAACAAGGCTAAATTTCAGAAATATTTTCAAATGACCGTCCTATTGATGATATAGATTATCGCGCTGTCAAAGAAGTTAAGCACGAGTAGGATAAGAAGCGGCGAAAGATCGAAGCCGCCGAAAGTCGTAGGCAGATAGCGACGCACCAATGCAAACGCAGGCTCGGTAAGCGCAGAGATGACGCGGACGATTTTATAAAATTTACCGAACGGATTTGGACGGATGAAACTCAAAACGCACGCGACGAAAATTAGCATCATATAAGCTTGAATCACGTAGTGAATACTCACTAAAATGCCGTAAAATACGCTATTTAGTAGCATCGAGTATCTCCTTCAAATCGGCGCGGATCAGCGGATACAGTTCGCTAAGCTCCGGTCCGTGAGGTGCGCCGGTTAGTAAAAATCTAAGTGGCATAAACAGACTCTTGCCCTTTAAGCTTGTAGCCTGCGAAAGCGCCGCTTTGAAATCATTAAATTCTGCTGGTGCATCGTTTGAGCTTAATAAATTTAAGATCGCCTCTCGCAGTGCCTGCGCCTGCGCCGCCCATTCCTGCGGGATATCTTTCGCGCCGTAGATCGCTGCGATCTTTTCTTTAATCTGCGGAATAAGGCTTGCTTCTTGAGTGTAAAATTTTATCAAAGGTGCAAATTTCGGCTCAAGCTCAAAAAGCTCAGCCAGGCGCTGCTCGCTCGCTCTTTTGATATGTTCGCGGTTTATAAAGGCGAGCTTATCCTCGTCAAATTTCGCCGGGCTTTTTGAAATTTTAGCGATGTCGAAAAACTCCACCGCCTCATCCATACTAAAGACCTCGCGCGGCGTTTTATTGCCCAGCAGGATCAGATAGTTCGCGATCGCCTCGGGTAGGTAGCCGCTTTGAAGCAGCCATTTTACCGAGGAGCTATCCTCGCGCTTGCTCATCTTTTTGCCTTCGGAATTTAATATGATCGGCAGGTGCGCGTATTTGATCTCGCCCTCGTAGCCGAGGCTTTGGCGGATCCAGTTTTGCTTCGGGGTGTTTGAGACGTGATCCTCGCCGCGGATTACGAAGCTCACGCCCTGCATCATATCGTCGCAGGCGCAGGCGAAGTTATAGGTCGGCGTCTTGTCCGCACGCATGATAACAAAGCTGTCGATATTCTGCGGCTCAAATGCGATACGGCCCTTGATTGCGTCGGTAAATTCCAGCGCGTGATCAGGTTTTTTAAGGCGGATAGTAAAGGGCTTTTCGCAGCCAAGCACCTCTTCATCGCTTAAATGCTCGCAGTGCCCGTCGTAGCGATAAGCCTCGCCAGCGTCCTTGGCGGCTTGCTTTTTAGCCTCCAACTCCTCCTCGCTGCAAAAACAGCAAAACGCTTTTTTTTCGGAGAGCAGCTTGGCTGCGAACTGTTGATGAAATTTTAAATTTTTGCTTTGATAATACAGGCTCTGCCACGAGATGCCGAAGCGCTTTAAAATTTCGATTATCTCTTGATCTTTACCTTCGATATTGCGCGCAGTGTCGGTATCCTCGATGCGCAAAATAAAGCCGCTTTTATCCTGCAGCGAGCAGATGTAGTTAAAAATAGCCGCGCGTAAATTTCCGATATGCATATCGCCGGTGGGCGACGGAGCGAAGCGATACAATTTAGGTCCTTTGGGTTTAAATTTAAGCTGGGATTATACTTTTTACTTCCTAATAAAAAGCAAAAACAAAGCAAAAATAGGCTAATATCGGCGCATCTTATCTAAGGAGACAATATGGGTTTCATTCAGGAATTCAAAGAATTTGCAATGAAAGGCAACGTCATTGATATGGCGGTGGGCGTCGTTATTGGTGGGGCTTTCGGCAAGATCGTAACCTCGCTCGTAAGCGACATTATGATGCCGGTTTTAGGACTTCTTACGGGAGGCATGAATTTTACCGATCTTAAGATCGTGCTAAAAGAAGCGGTAGGGCAGACCCCCGCCGTTACGATAAACTACGGCTCGTTTATCCAGGTAACGGTCGATTTCATCATCATCGCGTTTTGTATATTCTGCGCGATCAAGGCGATCAATAAGCTTAAAAAGCCTGCTCCTGCGCCGGAGCCTGCCGCACCTGCGGAGCCTAGCGAAGAGGTCAAACTTCTTAGCGAGATAAGAGACCTGCTTAAAAAATAGGTTGCGGCGATGCTTGAGAGAATTCCTTATTTTAAAGCTCTAAGCGCAGCGCAAATCGATCGTTTGGAACAGATTAGCATCCATAAAAGCTACAAAAAGGGCGAAATTTTATTTTTCGAGGGCGAGCGCTCGCAGTATCTATTAATCCTGCTAAAAGGAATTTTAAAAATCTATAAAACCTCCGCAAAGGGGCGTGAGATCCATATGCGCGAGATCCGCCCCATCTCGCTCGTGGCGGAGATGGTAAATTTCGAAGAGACGAGCTATCCTGCAAGCGGCGTGTTTTCGACAAACGGCGAGGTGCTAAAGATCGATTATGAAAAATTTAAAAACGAGTTTATGAGCGATCCAAAGATTTGCCTGGAGCTTTTAAAATCGATGTCTGAGAAGATCCGAGCGCTAAATGCGGTCTTTGATAATCAAGTCGTGCTTAACTGCGACGGCAAGATCGCTAAGTTTATCAGCGAGAATTTCGATATTTTTATAAGCACGAAATACACCAGAATAGCCAAAATTCTAAATGTCACCCCCGAGACCTTCTCGCGCACCATCACTAAATTTAAAAAGAGCGGCGCGCTAATTTTAGACGATAAGCAAGAAATCACGGGCTTTGATAAAGATAAGCTGGACGAGTATATCTAAGGCTAGAGTTTGAAAAGCGCCTATATTTTCCCGATCGTCGGCACGGTTTTATTTCTGTTTTTTAATCTTTACGTCTACAGATCGATCAGCGCGCGCTTTACGCCATATAAAAATTTCGTGATCTTTCGCCCCGCTTTGAACTTACTTTGCGTAGCTTTGGCGATTTTAGATGCGATATTTTTTGTGGGTTTTGGGCTTAATGGAAGCTTCAAAAACGAGCTGCTTTATAAGCTATGTGTATTTTGCATGGCGGCGTCCTTTTCGCTCTTTTTTATCTGCCTTGCTTACGATGTGCTAAGCGCCGCTGCGCATGTAGTTAAATTTAGCCAAAATAGGCGAAAATTTTTAAAAACCTTTATCGATGTAACCTTCGTAATAATGGCGTTTAGCTATATTTTTAAAGGGCTTTATAATGCACTAAAAATTCCAAAAATCACCGAGCGCGAAATAAAAATCAAAAACTTAGCTCGCGAGCTAAGTTTCGTCGTCATCTCGGACGTGCATCTGGGCGAGTTTTTGAAAAAGGAATTTTTGCAAGGCGTCGTAGCGCAGATAAACTCGCTAAATTACGATGCGCTACTGATCGTGGGCGATATGTTTGATCTGCGCTCGGATGAGCTCGGGGATATTTTGCAGCCTCTTGAGGCGATCAAAAAGCCTATATTTTTCGTCACGGGCAACCACGAATATTACCGCGGCGACGCAAGCGGGCTTATCGCGGCAATGCAAAAAGCGGGCGTGCGGGTGCTGCAAAACGAAAGCGTGGAATTTGAAGGGCTAAATTTAATGGGCGTGCACGATCTTAGCGGCTTTCGCTTCGGATACATGCAGCCCGATCTAAGCGCTGCGCTAGCGCAGGCAGACCCCGATAAGCCTAAAATTTTGCTCGCGCATCAGCCAAAATACGTCGTGGATTTCGTGCGCGACGAAGTCGATCTGTGTATCTGCGGACACACGCACGCGGGGCAAATTTTCCCGTGGACGCTTTTGGTGCTGCTTAGCCAGAAGTATCTTTACGGGCTGTATAACGACGGGCTGAAGCAAATTTACGTAAGCAGCGGCGTAGGGTTTTGGGGGCCGCCGATAAGGGTCTTTGCTGATGCCGAGATCGCGTTGCTTAAGCTTAGAAAGGCATAGATGAGAAGTTTTATTTCGAGGATTTTCGGGATTATCGCCGCGGTGAAATTCCCTAAATTTATACAAAATTTTATCAACCGCAAATATGTGGAATTTTTCAAAATCGATATGAGCGAATTTGATCCGCCGCAGAGCTACGCGAGCCTAAACGCGCTTTTTACCCGCCGCTTGCTGCGTCCGCGTGAGATAGCGGTAGACGAGCGAGCCTTCATAAGCCCTAGCGACGGCGTGATCTTTGAGAGCGGAAGCTGCGCCGATCTGCGGGCTTTTAGCGTAAAGGGCTGCGAATATAGCCTTAGCGAGCTGCTAGGACGCACGTTTACGGCAAGCGAAAGCGGCGGAGCGGTTAAAAATTTAGATGACGAGGCAGTTGCTACGAGCGGTAGCGGCGAGGTTGGAACCGGATGCGCAAAAGATGCCGGCGCAGGGATGAAATTTTGCGCCGCGCAAGCGAAAATCAGAGGCGATGAAAGCGGCGCAACTTATGCTGCGAGCGGCGTGCAGGCTGAAATTTATAGCGATGAAAGCGGTGAGAGCCGCGAAACGAGTGCAGAGGACGCCCAAGACAGCGAAAATATAAGCGGCGTAAATTTAAGCTACGCAAACATCTATCTAAGCCCGCGCGATTATCATCATTATCATGCGCCGTGCGATCTGGGCGTGCTGCAGGCGCTTTACATACCTGCTGACCTTTACAGCGTGGCGAAGAAATTTTTACTTAAGATTCCAAACCTCTACGCTAAAAACGAGCGCGTAATTTTAAAGTGCAAAATGCGTAACGGCGGGATTTTGTGGATGGTTTTCGTGGGTGCTTTAAACGTAGGTAAGATGAGATTTGATTTCGACGCACGAATACAGACGAATGCATGCGCAAATAGAGCTGAGGCGCTTTACGAATATGAAAATTTAAACTTTAAAAAGGGCGATCATTTGGGAAATTTCGAGCTGGGCTCAACGATCGTACTCGTAGCGCAAAGCGAGTTTTTAAAATTTGAAACCCCGGCTGATACGTCCGTAAAATTCGGACAAAAAATCGCAGAATTTAATGAAATTTCACAAAATTCCATTTAAAATGCAGGATTTTTTCTTTAACTAAAATTAATTTTATTTAAATTTGGCTATAATCATCTCACTTTAAATCAAAGGATTTAACATGAAAAATTTAAAAGCTTTTACGATGATAGAGCTTGTTTTTGTCATCGTCGTTTTAGGTATTTTGGCGGGCATTGCGGTGCCTAGATTAGCCGCTACGCGCGACGATGCTACGATCGCTAAGATGCGCGGAGACATCGCCGCCATTAGAAGCGGACTTTCGCTAGTTAGAAGCGAGAATATGATGAGAGGTGTGACTACATGGCCTGCTTTGGAGGGTTCGGACAATGCCACTCTTTTTGAAGGCGTTTTGCAGCAACCTATCTATCCTATGAGAGACGGCGGTAGAAACGGTTGGGTTTTAAAAAAAGACGGTAGTGATAACGCCACATCCGAATATATTGCTAACGTAGCGGGGAAAAAGACTACTTTTTCTTATTATCCAACAAGAGCTAGTATACCTACTTCCGGTGCAAACAAGAATAGAAACATAGGTTCATTCGACTGTGATCACAAAGACGATCTTTGTCAATCCTTAGCTCAATAGCTAAATGCTCTATTATGAAGTTGCGGTTTTGGGCGCCAGCCTAAAGCCGCTTACTTATAGTTCAAATTTTAAAATCTCATCCTATCAAATCGTATCAGTTCCCGTAAAATCGAGCGTCAAATCCGCCGTGATCCTGCGTGAGGTCTCAAAGCCGAGCTTTAAAACCAAGGAAATTTTAGAAATTTCGCAGCTCAAATTTAGCTCGTTTCAGATCGCACTTGCAAATTTTATCGCGTATTACTATGTCTGCGAAAAGGGCGTTGCATTTGGGATTTTCGAGCCTGCGAGCGAGACGACGCAGGACTTGCAGAATTTGCAGGAGGATCCCGCTGCCGAGTGGAATTACGCTTGCAAGCAAACTTCTATCTGCGAACAAAATTTTATTTCCGAGCAGAATTCCATCACCGCACGAAATTCTACGCTCGACGGGAATTCTGGCGTTACACAAAATTCCGCCACCGCGCTGAATTCTACGCAAAAGCAAAATTTGAAGCAGGTGCAAAATATTATCTCGCAAAATTTAGCGTTAAATTCTACCGCCGCGCAGAATTCTATCCAAGAGGGCTTTGTCAATGAACTAAATTCCGCTTCAATTCAAAATTTCATATCAGATCAAAATTCTGCCGCCATAAAGACCGCCATAAATTTTGCTGCCCCGCCGGGTTCTGCGCACAAACAAAATTCCGCAATCGCACAAAATTTGATCCAAGAGCGGGATTTTACCGAGGGAGAGAATTCCGTTTCGATTCAAAATTTTACTTCAGCGCAAAATTCCGTCCTAATTCAAAATTCCGCCGCTACCGCGCAAAGCCCCATTTCGCAGCCGCTATCTCCGCTTCAAATAGGTAAAATTCCAAACCTCACCCCCGCGCAGGAACAAGCGCGTAAATTTGCCGAAGCCAATGAGACGTCGCTGATCTTCGGCGATACGGGCAGCGGCAAGAGCGAAATTTATATCGCGCTGATCGCGCAGACGCTCGCTGCGGGCAAGCAGGCGCTGTTTTTGATGCCCGAGATTTCGCTCACGCCGCAGATGACGAAGCGGCTACAGAGCTATTTCGGCGAGCAACTCGGCGTCTGGCACTCTAAAATTTCGCCCAAAAAAAAGCGCGAAATTTTAGAGAAATTTAACGCAGGCGAGATTTGGCTCATCGCGGGCGCTCGCTCGGCGCTGTTTTTGCCCTTTAGCGATCTAGGCCTCATCGTCGTGGATGAGGAGCACGACGACAGCTATAAATCCGCCGCCGCGCCGCGCCTAAATGCCCGCGACGCCGCGATTTTCGTCGGCAAGAAGCTTGGTATCCGCGTGGTTTTGGGCTCCGCGACGCCCGCGCTTAGCACCTACGCGAAGCAGCCGCATTTCCGCCTGCGCGGCACCTATTTTAGCAGCGCTAAGCGCTTCATTTTCGATGAGAGCGAGACGGGGCTGAGCCCTAAAATTTTAACCGAGATCGGGCGCAGCCTTGAAGCTAGCAAGCAGGCGGTCGTGTTTTTGCCGACGCGCGCGAACTACAAATATATGGTTTGCGAAAACTGCGGGCAGATCGTGCGCTGTCCGTTTTGCGCAGTCGGGATGAGCTACCACGCGGACGCTGCGGCGCTGAAGTGCCATTACTGCGGCTTTAGCACGTTTTACAAGGCGTCTTGCGAAAACTGCGGCGGCGAGGTGATGCAGGCGCGCAAGATCGGCACTGGCGAGCTTGCGGCACAGCTTACGGCGCGTTTCCCAAGTGCCCGTATCGCAAAATTTGATCGCGACGAGATCACCACGCAGCGCAAGCTTGAGGCGCTGCTCAATAACTTCAACGCCCATAAAATCGACATTTTGGTAGGCACGCAGATGCTTAGCAAGGGGCACGATTACCACGGCGTCGATCTTGCGGTGATAATGGGGATCGACGAGCATCTGAGCTATCCCGATTTTAGGGCGCGCGAAAAGACGCTAGCGCTTGCGATGCAGGTGGCTGGCCGCGCGGGTCGCTCGGGGCAGGGCAGAGTCGTCATACAGACGCGCCAGAGCGGCTTTTTTAGGGATTATATCGAAAACTACGACGATTTTTTGCGCGACGAAGCGGAGTTTCGCGAGGGGCTCTATCCGCCGTATATGCGACTTTTGCGCGTGCTGATCTCGCATAAAAACGAAAACGCGGCGAGCGAAATAATGAACGTAGCGCTTGAGCTTTTGCGTCGCAAACAGGCGAGAGGCAGCGCGTTTGCATCATATGACGGACTGGATGCGAGGAGAGCAAATTTAAGCGCTTTAAATTTGCAAAATTCTGCGCAGCAGGGCGGTAAGCAAATATCAAATTTTAAATTTCAAAGCTCGGATCTGTGCAGGGACGACGCAAATTTAAACCATCAAAAAAACACCTCAAATTTGAAAAATGCCGCGCAAATTTCAGCTTGCGACGGGGACGCGGATAGCGTAAATTTAAAGCCTGAAAGAAAGAGCGCTGCGCAAAATTTTATAAATTTAGCGGCCGAAAATACTGCCGAAAATTCCGTGCAGTATTTGAAAGAGAAAGCGAGCGAGAGCTTTGAGATCATCGGCTACGGTAAGGCGGGCATCGCCTATATCGCGTCGAAATTTCGCTTTGAAATTCTGCTGCGGGCTAGCTCGCACGTGCCGCTAATTAACGCCGCGCGCGCGCTTGAGCATCTGCCCGTCGAGATCGATATGGATCCCGTAAAC
>NZ_CALHHX010000179.1 GCF_938030685.1 uncultured Campylobacter sp.
GGGCCTAGGCGTATAAAATTCTACCCAGGCGGATCATGTTCGAGCCGCATTTGATTGCGAGCTCAAAATCATCGCTCATCCCCATCGAGCAGATCCGCGCGCCGTGCGGCACGAGCGCATCGAAGATCTCGCGGCTCACCTCGAAGCTTCGCGCGATCTGCGCGGGCTCGCTCACGTGCGCGCCGATGCTCATCACGCCGATTAAATTTAGATTTTTGCACTCCTGCTTGATGCGCAAAAACTCCTCCACTGCGCGGTTTTTATCAAGCCCCGTTTTGGAGCTCTCGCCCGCGGCGTTGATCTCCAGCAGCGTATCTAGCGGATAAGTTAGCCGCTTATTTACGGCAAGCGCGAGCTCGCAACTGTTGCAGCTCTGCCACAGCGTCGGGCGCAGAGCGATGAGCTGATTGATTTTGTTGCTTTGCAGCGTGCCGATGAAGTGCCACTTTAGCGGCAGTTCGCGCAGTAGTTCGCTTTTTCGCTTTAGCTCCTGCACTCTGTTTTCGCCAAACGCGATCTGTCCTTGCGAATACAGCTCGCGCACCTCATCCGTGCCTACGTTTTTGCTTACCGCGACTAGCTGCACTTCGCCCGCGCCTGCTTTTGCAGCCTCAATGCGCTTTAAAATTTCATCCAGTCTCATTTATAAAATCCCAAAATTCTAGCGAAATCATTCAACACTGTAAATATCATCAAAAGCGCCAAAATTCCCATTCCTACGTAGCTGGCACCCACGAATACCCGCTTTGGTACGGGGCGGCGGAAGATGAGCTCAAAGAGATTAAACGCGATGTGCCCGCCGTCGAGCGCAGGGATCGGAAAGAGATTGATGAGCCCTAAATTTACCGATATTAGCGCCACGAGCGCGAGCAGGACCGCCGCGCCGTAATCGACCGCCTTTGAGGTGATGTCCGTAATGGCGACGATGCCGCCCATCTCCTTGGGCGAAACGACGCCGCTGGCGAGCTTTTCGAGCCCTATCAAGATGAGCTTTGATGCCTCCACCGTCTGATCCCACGCGAAACTAAGCGAACTTGCGCCCTTGTGATATAGCGTCACAGTCGCGTTGTAATCGGGCGAAATGCCGATGAGCGGCACTCTGATGCTCTCGCGCCAGATGGTTTTTTTCTCGCCGAGCTTCGGCGTGAGCTGTAGGCTCAGCCGCTCGCCGCCACGTAAAATTTCCAAGCTTAGAGGCGCTGCGGTCACCTGCTTTGAGATGTCGTCCCACTCGCGGATCTGCTTGCCGTCGATCGATAAAATTTCATCGTTTAGCATAAGACCCGCGCTTGCTGCGGCGGAGCCTGGCGAGATTTTGCCAACCTTGGGCGCTAGCTTTTCGACGCCGATGTAGCCCAGCGCGATGTAGATCAAAAATGCAAGCAGCAGGTTAAAAAACGGCCCCGCAAAAAGTATGATTATGCGCGCGATCGGGCCTTTGGAGTTGTAGCTGTCAGGGTCTGCGCTTGCCGCGGCGGGATCCAAATCCTCCTGCCCCTTAAGGCTCACGTAGCCCCCCAGAGGGATCGCGCTGATGGCGTACTGCGTCGCGCCGATGCGCTTGGTAAAGACCTTCTCGCCGAAGCCCACGCTAAAGACGTTCACTCCCACGCCCAGCGCCCGCGCCGCCAAAAAATGCCCCAGCTCGTGAAAAAAGATGAGGAAGCTGATCGCCAGCACCGTGACCATAAAATTTATTGAGTAAAAATAAAATCCGACCGCCAGGATCGCGAGCGTTAAAATTATGCTTTTCAAATTTCAAACCTTTGTAAAAAATGGGCTAAGCTTACTATGATTTTGTAAATTTTAAGCTTAGATCGCCGTTTAAAGC
>NZ_CALHHX010000180.1 GCF_938030685.1 uncultured Campylobacter sp.
TTTAGCCTCTTTTGTCTCGTTTGCTCTTTGCTTCCGCGCAAATTTTAAAATTTGCCGCGCGCTTTAAAAGATCGGTGCGTTTTAAAGAACATCTGCGCACTTAAAATAGCTGCTCCGCCCGTTTTAATAAAGCTTCGCTTCGGCGTGACGGGGCGGAGCTAAATTTTAAATTTACTCGCGCGTAGTCCACGCCGACGCACCGAGCGACAAGAATGAGAGGCGGGATAGCTTTCGTCGAGTATCAAAACCCAAAGCGACGCCGCCTTTTGTGCGGGCTATGAATACGGCATGTATGAGACAACAGAGCACGGGTAAACTTAACGCGCGCCGCGAAATTTTCACGAAATTTTGCCGGTTATCGCGCGCGATTTTATCTAAGCTACTGCAAATTTTATCCCTAGCCGCCGCGATCTTATATTTCACGAAATTCCGTAGAATTTTACGCTGTGTATTCTGCAAACCGACGGGCAAAATTTTATGGACGCGACCGAATTGCATGCGTAAATTTCGCCATTAATTATAATCTGGCGCAAATTTTGCGGACGGAATCGCTAGCTAAATTTAAACCCACGCGGTTAAGCCTAGCAAGCCCGCCCGCTAAAATTTCGTTCGCGCAGAATTTCATTTGGGTAAAGTTAAAATTTCACCTCAAATTCCGTCCAATCCTCATTGCTATCGCACGAAATTTTAAGCCCGAGCTCGTCGCAGTATTTTTTCACGATAAAAA
The DNA here is from genome assembly GCF_938030685.1 of uncultured Campylobacter sp. Lineage (GTDB taxonomy): Bacteria > Campylobacterota > Campylobacteria > Campylobacterales > Campylobacteraceae > Campylobacter_B. The sequence goes on from NZ_CALHHX010000180.1 coordinate 728, forward strand.
GCCCGATGCCAAAGCCGCCGTTGCGCTGATCAAAGCGGGTGTAAAGCTCAAAAATATGTGGCAGATTTTGCCGCGCGATGCCCGCGCCGCTGTTTTTTATGCAAAGCGAGCGCTCGCGCAGGCTCACCTCGACGCAGCCGAGCTCATCACAATATTTTATCGCGTTGCCAAGCAGATTATCGATGATCTTTCGCAGCTTAAACTCATCCGCGCAAAAGGCCACCGGGCGCAGATCGGCGCGTAGATTTATGCACTTTTGCTCCGCAGAGACGCCGAAATACTCTATGCGGCTTTGCAGCAGCTCGCCTAAATTTACCTCTCGCCCGCTGCCGCTTTTGTTTAAGCTTAGCGCGGTTAGGTCTTCAAACAGCGCGTTTATCGTGTTTGCGCCCGCCTTGATATTGCCCAGATATTTTTTCGCATCGGTATCGAAAAGCTCGATACTCATCAAAATCACGCTAAGCGGGGTTTTTATCTCGTGCGTCGTGTCTCGGATGAAGCCGTTTAGAAACTCGATCTTTTCGTAAAGCGGGCGTAGCGAAAGGCGGATGATAAAATACGCGATCAGCAAAATAAGCGCCAAAACAAGCGCGCTCGCGGCTAAAATTTTAAACTTCAGCGCCGCTAGCTTGCCCTCAAGCGCATCCGTTTTGATCGCCACGTAATACTCCGTGCCATCCTTGCCGGTGAGATTAAACTGCTCGATCCTGTTAGACCCCTCCATATACACGCGCGGTGCGTCGTCCCTCGGCTCGAAATCCCGCGCGATCTCATCGCTGCTATTCAGATCCGCCGCGTATGCCTGCATGGCGTCGAAATCGCTCTCTTTTAGGCGTCCGCCGCGTGCGAGCTTAGCCTCTAGACCGTGTTTGAAATCCCTGATCGCAAAGGCATCGCGATCCGCGATAAAAAACTTCTCCCGCTCGTAAAATACGTTGCTTACCAGCGCCAAAAACAGGACGCTGGTGAGCGTATAGAGCAAAAAAATCGGTAGAATTTGACGCATTTTGGACACGGCGCGCTCCTAAAGATATTTGTAGCCGAGCTTGGAGGCGTTTATGATGCGATCTTTGCCTAAAATTTTTCGCAGCTCCGCGATATAAACGCGCAGGCTAAGCTCGCTCGGGCTTTCGTCGTAGTCCCACAGCGCAGCGAAAATTTCATCTTTGCTAAGGAGCTTATCGCGGTTTTTTAGAAGCAGAGCAAGAAGCCGCGCCTGCTTTTGCGGCATCGGCACGAGCCTGTCTGCATGATATAGCGCGCGCTGAGCCATATCGAAACTAAAGCTTCCGCCGATATTTTCGCGCCTGGCGGCGTTGTGGATGAAGGTGCGCTTTAGTAGATTATCTGCGCGCAAAGCCAGCTCTTTTAGCTCGAAGGGCTTTTTTAGGTAGTCGTCGCAGCCGCTTCTAAAGCCGCTTTCGACGTCTTGCAGAGTGTTTAGCGACGTCGTGAAAATGCACGGTGCGCCGCACCCGGCCTCGCGCAGCTCGCGAAGTAGCGCAAAGCCGTTGCCGCCGATGATTTTGACGTCGAAGATCCACAGATCGAAGCTTTTTTCGTACGCTAATGAAAGCGCCTCGTCGTAGCTTTTGCTACCGCTTACCTCGTGCCCCGCGCCGCGCATGTAGGTGCACATCATGTCTAGCAGTATCCCCTCGTCCTCGACGATCAAAACCCTTGCCATAGCCCGCCTCCTTGCGTAGAATTTTTGAAATTATACCCTGTGAAATTCCACGTAAAATTTAATTGCGAAATTTCACGGCAAATTTTATCGCATCGAAAACGGCACGTCTTAGCTTCAGGGTAAGCTTCGTAAATTTAGATTGCTCGCCTATGTATTATTATTCGCGCGGCACGCCGAGCAGTGCAAGAAACTAAAATTTTACGATATAAAATTTTCGCGCCGCGGAATTTTAAAATTTACAGGCAAAGTACGGGAGTTTTAAAATTCTGCCGCTACGAAATTTTAAAATTTCACGTCCTAAAATTTCGCCGCGTAGAATTTCAAAACCTCGCCTATGCCGATAATATTTTGCGAAATTTCATCGGCGCTACGCCGCATAAATTCAAGCTAAAATTCTAAAATTCTCGCGCCGTATTTCACTAAAACACAATTCCGCGCAAATGGTGCGCGGAACTACGTAGCTTGCGCATAAGAGGCACTACTGCGCCATAGGACACGGAGCGGCGCCCGCGTTTTGGTTGCACGGCATCTCGCCTCTTGGCGGCATTGCCAGACCCGCGCCGCCGCCCATCCCTTTATGCGGCATATGGCCGCATTCGCCGGGAGCCACCTGCGATCTGTGCGGGCCAAACCCATGAGCAGGTCTTTTAAATTTGCCGAAATTACCGCGATCTTTAAGCTCGATATCCAGCCTATCCGCCTGCTCGACGCTTAGCTTGCCCGCCTGGGCGTTATAGTTTTTTCTAAACTCGTCTAGGAATTTCTCGCGATCCTCGACGCTCATAGCGTCCAGCTTCTTTTTAAACTCGGTCTTAAATCCGCGCTTGAGATCCCTTGCCTGCGCTCTTAGCTCGCCCGCGCGCTTATCGATCTCAAACGCCGCTTCGCTTAAGCTCTTGGCGTCGGCGCCCGCGACTGCGGCATTGATCTGCTCGGGGGTGCTTGAGCTAAAATCTGCGGCGAACAGCATGCCCGCGACTAAAACGCTTGCTAAAACAATCTTTTTCATTTTCTCTCCTTTGTGAAAGTTGGCGTGATTGTAATAAAAAGTCGTGAAGAAAAAGTTAAATGAAGCTCACGCCGCCAAAATAGCTCGGAGCCGTAAATTTAGAGTCTTGATTTAAATTTGGAAAATTTTGCGCTGCTACGGCAAAAACAGGGCGTAATGCGCGTAAACTGGGCTAAATTTTAAAATTTAAGCGGGAGACAAGGAGCGCGCGGCGCGTAAATTTAACATAAATTCGCGCCGCATAGATTGCATTAAAAGCCCGCCGTGCGTAAATTTAACGGCAAAGGGGCGTATCTCGGCGCTACGGACGGCGAAATTTCATCGCGTAAATTTAAACCGCAGGGCTGCTAAATTTAGAGATTGCGGATGATTAAATTTCATCCGCAACGAAGCTTATTTTATAACGCCGCAAACCATTCTAGCGCCGCCGCCGCCAAGCGGCTTCGGATGATCGCTGTGGTTATCGCCGCCTACGTGAACCATCAGCGAGTGGCCCTTTAGCTCATCTAGGCTCTTGATCTTCGGAGCTAGCACCGGATAGACTGCATTGCCCTCGGCATCGACGAAAAGCGCAGGCAGATCGCCCTTGTGGCCGCTATCGTCCCAAGCAAACGAGTGCTTTTTGGTATCGCTTGGATCCCAGTGGCCGCCCGCTTTCATGCCTAGACCCTTCTCGGTCGCGCCGCAGTCGGCGTTTTGATGCACGTGAAAGCCGTGTACGCCGCTAGTAAGACCCTTTAAATTTGGGAAAAATGCCACGCCGTAGTTCGTCTCGATCGCTACGACCTCGCCGACGGTTACGTTGCCCTTCTCGCCCAGCTGCTCCATAGTGATGACGAGGTGCTTCCCCGTCTTAAGGTCAAAATTTTGCATATCGCCGTGCTCGTGAGCGATCAAGGCGCTTGCGACTAAAATTGATGAAATTAGAAATTTCTTCATGAAAAATCCTTTAAAATGAAATGTGAGTGCAATTTTATCCAAAAATACTTAAAAAATAATTTTTCTTATTTAGATAAATTTCGCTTTTTATCTAAAAGGTTTATCGCGAAGAATAAAATCAAGCTAAAAATTACGAGCAAAACGCTTAAAATCAGCGCCCGCTCGTTCTCGCCGTCATACACGGCGCCCATGATCGCAAGGCCTAGCGTGTCGGTTTTGCCCACGATGTTTCCGCCCAGCATTAGCGTGATACCCACTTCGCCAAGCCCGCGCGAGAGCGCCAAAATAAGCGCGGAGACTAGCGTTTTAAGCGAGCTTGGAAGGATTACGAAGAGGAAAATTTGAGATCTGTTTTTGCCTAAAATTTGCGCGGCTTCGATTAGACTCTTCGGAAAGAGCTCAAAGCTCGCACATACCGGCTTTACAAACAGCGGCAGCCCCACTAAAAATGCGGCGATTACCAATGAAGAAAAGTTAAAAACGATGTCTAAATTTAACGCAGAGCCGATAAATCCGCTCTTTCCAAAGATGTAAAGAAGCAGAAATCCCGTCGCGATCGGCGGGAAGATGAGCGGAAAAATCACTAAAATTTCGACGATCTTTTTAAATTTGGCTTTGCTAAAAGCTAAAAAATACGCAATTGCTAGCCCTATTGAAATCAGAAGCAAAAAGCTGCAAAATAGGGCTTTGACGCTTAGTATCAGAGGATGCGCGATCCAAGCGATATCGCTCATTTAAGACCGAATTTTGAAAAAATCTCTTTTGAGCGGTCCGATTTAAATTCCTTCATTACCTTTTCGCAAAGCGCCTGCTCGCCGCACGCGCTAAGCCTTGCGATGCCGATGTATGCGGGGCTGTAGAGGCTCTCGTCGATGTAGATGATCGAGCCGAACTCATCTTTTTTGGCGACCGCTTCGGTGCTGTTGACAAAGCCCGCCTGCACCTCGCCATTGATGACGTATGCGACTACCTGCGGCACGCCCGCAACGGCTAAAATTTTATCTTTTACTCCGTCCATCTTGGCGTTTTGTAAAAACTCGTTCGTCCTGATACCGTAAATCGCCTTTTTAGGATCCGGCATCGCGATTTTATCGAACTTTGCGATCTCCGAGACATCGTTTATTTTGATATTTTTCGGCGTTACTAAAACAAGCGTACCGCGCCCAACGCGTTCAAATTTAGTGATATTTAGATCGCTTTTTTTCAAAAACGCCTCGTCGCCCACGATGAATGAAATTTTATTCTCGCGCGATTGAATGACGAGCTGGCCGAGGTTGGCAAACGATCCAGCCACATCCATGCCCTCTTTTTTCAAATTTTCTATCACGGCCGAGACGGGCTTTTTATATCCGCCGCCGGCTGCGATTATCAGCTGATCCGCGCAGAACGAAACGCTTGCTGTAAGCGCTAAAATAAAAGCAATTTTTTTCATGAAAATCCTTTTTTGAAATTTTAAGAATTCTACAAAATATACTCTTATTTATTAATAAATCGCGTTTTTATGCCTTGTTTTAGACTTCTGCGCCTTAAATTTAAAATTTAATATTTAGACAAATTCTATCTTTCCGCCTAGATCGCATACGCCCTGATTCCAAACCGCCGAGCTTACGAGCACGTCCGCGCCGGTAGCTGCAAACTCGGCGCAGTTATTTTTATTTATGCCGCCCGCAGCGCAAATTTTAATCTGCGGCGCCGTTTCATCGCGCCTCAAAACGCAGGCTCTGAGTTCACCCAGGTTCATCTTATCGCACATTATCACATCCGGCGCGTATTTTAAGAGCTCGCTAAATTCGCGCTCGTTCGCCACTTCGATCATTATCTTTCGCTCGGGCGCGCGCTCTTTAAATTTAGCGATCTGCGCGCAAAACTCGCTAAAGCTCGCAAACGCGCGAATATGGTTTGAAAAAAACAGGATGCTGTCGTGCAGCCCCAGGCGGTGCATGCTCCCGCCGCCCGCGATCAGCGCATTTACGCAAAGCTCCTTTGCAAAAGGAAAGCTCTTGCGCGTCGCGCCCAGCACGCAGCGCGGATTCGCCTCTCGCATCAGCGCAACCATCTCGTGCGCGTAGGTTGAAATTTTGCAGGAGTACTCAAGCACGATCTGAACGATCTTCCAAGCTTTATGCAAGCTCTCGAAGCTTCCTTGCGCGCTAAAAATTTCATCCCCTGCGCAAAATGCGCTTCCCTCGCGCGCTAGATGCTGCGTCTCGCAACCAAAGCGCGCCGCCACTTCGCGCGCAATCTGCCCGCCACTAAAGATCAGATCCTGCCTCGTTACGATCGAAAGTCTTGCGGGCGCGTTTAAATCCACGAAGTCCTGTAAAAGCTCGGTCGTAAGGTCCAAAAACGCGCCGTCGCTAGCGATAAGATCGTCGATTTTACTCTGCGAAATAAACATATCTAGCCTACGAAGTGAATTTTAGCGGGCTCAAAGCGCGAGTGCGCCTTTGTTACGCGAGACGGAAAGCCCAAAGGCATAATGCAAAACGCCTCCAAATGCCCAGGCAGATCCAAAATTTCTCTTACGCGCTCCATTGCGTAAATATCGGGCGCTACGCCCAGCCACGTGGTGCCAAGCCCCAAATGGTGCGCCGCCAGCCAGAGATTTTCTGCCGCACAAGCGCAGTCGTAGCGAGCGTAGGGCTGGAATTTTAAGCCGCTTTTACGCGTGCAGACCACGATCGCAAGCGGCGCGTCCTTCGTGCAGCCGCCGTAAGTGCCGACGCTGCTAAGTAGCGTAAGGGCGGTGCGGTCGCGCACTACGTAAAATTCCCATGAGCGCTGGTTGCCTGCGCTAGGGGCTTGCATCGCGGCTTTTAGCACGAGCTCGATCTGATCGTCGCTCGGCATTTTTTCGGTAAAATTCCGCACGCTCGTGCGTGTAAAAATTTCATTCATCGCTGCTCCTTTAAATTAAATTTCTAAATTCCGCTTTTTGCGAGCGGTAAAAAATGGAATTTAGAAGTAAGCTTGCCGCTGCGTTTGCTTGAGCCCTGCTTACACTTTACGCTTATTTAGGCGCTATGCGGCGGCTTGATGCGCGCAGATTTAGTTTTGCTTGCCTGAGCACGCCTCTTTTTGCATCAAAAAGCGCGCGAAACTGCGATAAAATTTCAAATCGCGCTGCTGCGAAAATCCGCCGCAAAGAACATTTGCGTAAACTTGGCTTGCTTAAATTTCGCTCACGAGCAAGCTCACGACCCGCTTATTTAAATTTTTAATCCTAGACCGCTATTTGGCGCCCGCTAAAATAACCCGCCGTATAGATTGACCTACGTGCGTAGCTTGCGCGGTCCTTAAATTTCATCTCGCACGCAAGCCTGTGCCGATCTTTGCGGATAAAATTTTATCCTTCGCTGCAAATTAATTTTCACCTTCGCGCCGAGGAAATTTTATCTTCGTCGTCCGGTAAAATTCCGCTTTCGCCGCTTTTGAATTTTAACCGCATCGCGCGCCGCAAAGCACTTGCCGCGCCGTACCGCATGCAAAGCGCGCTCAGATCAAAAGCTCAAAATATCTAAAATTTAACCGCCAAGCACGACTAGGCGGAGCCATGCGCCGAAGCGCTATGAAATTTAAGCGTTAAGCCTGCTCGCCTATCAGTCTGCGCACGACGTAGCTTGCGATGAAAAGCCCGAAGCTCGCGGTCACGCCCATGAAGCTGCCCATCGATTTGACGCGCGGCGGCTCGCTCGAGCAAACGACGTCAAAATCGCCCACAAAGCTGCGCTTTCGCAGCTCATATCTGATCTTGCGCGCGAGCGGATCGCCTTGCGTCTGCCAGATTGAGCGGATTTCGATCCTAGCGGGATCGAGCCTCTTTGCGCCGCCCATCGAGCTTACAAATCCTACGCCAGCCTCGCTGCAGCGCAGCGCAAGAGCGATCTTAGCGCCCACGTCGTCGATCGCGTCGATTACGAAATCAAAATTGCCGAGGTTAAATTCTGATAAAAATTCCTCATCAATCCTAGCGGCGATCGGCGTCACGCCTTTAAATTTGCGCGCGAAAACCTCGCATTTTAGCTCGCCTACCTGCTCGCTTCCAAGCTGGCGGTTTTGATTGGTGATCTCGAAGCGATCGCAATCGATCACGCTTAAACCTACCGCGCCGCTGCGGTACAGCGCCTCTATCGCCGCTCCGCCCACGCCGCCGCAGCCGCAGATTAAAATTTTAGCGCTTTGAAGTATTGCAAAATCCTCGCCGAAAAGTAGGCGCGAGCGCGAAAAGCGGTCTACTACGACCTCACTCATCGTTTTTCATCCACCTTTCTAGCGCGCTCATCTGCTCGTGCGCGGTTAAATTTAGCTTGATCGGACTTAGCGTCGCCCGCCCCTCAAAAAGCACCGAAATGTCGCTATTTTCGTTTTTGCTTGCATCAAAACTGAGCGTAGATTTGCCTAGCCAATAATACTCCATCCCGCGCGGATTGCGGTTTAGCTGCGCGTCGGTATCGTAGAGCTTCTCGCCGCAGGGCGCAACCGAAAGTCCCTTAAAATCTTGCTTTGAAACGGCAGGAACATTTAAATTTAAAAACTGCTTCGGCGGCAGCGGAAAGCCTTTTTTAAAGATTTTCTCGACCAATTCCACCGCGAGCTCGCATGCGAGATCAAATCCGTATCGCTGCAGCGAGTCCGCTACGTAAAACTGGCTCACCGCAAGCGCGGGAATGCCTTGCAAGACCCCCTCCATCGCGCCTCCGCAAGTGCCCGAATAGGTCACGTCCTCCGCGACGTTGGCGCCGTGATTTATGCCGCTTATCACAAGATCGGGCTTGCGGTTATACAGCGCGCGGAGCGCCAAATATACGCAGTCTGCGGGCGTAGCGTCGTCGAGTTTGAAAAATCCGTCGTCGAGCTTTACAAATCTAAGCGGGCGTGTGAGCGTGAGCGAGTGCGAGCATGCCGATTTTTCCGAGCTTGGCGCTACGATGGTGACGTTTGCGACCGATCTTAGCGCGCTTGCAAGTTCTAAAAGACCGCGCGCTTCGAATCCGTCGTCATTGGTGATTAAAATTTCTTTCATTTTCTCTCTTTAGCTAAAATTTCACGACAGGCCTATCGGGGCAGAATTCCGTCTGCAAAAATTCTAGCGCTCAATTCTTTACTATGCAAAAATTGCTACTTAGCTTGCGCGGCGTAAAATTTCATCGTGCCAAATTTTTTCGCAAAAATTCCATCACGAAACTTAGATCACAAAATTCATAGAAAAATTCCGTCTTTTTGCTACAAATTTTATAGCCTGCTATGCAATTTCATCGCCTAAATTTAGTTTTCGAAATTCCTTAAATTTTGCGACCGCACTCCGCAACTCGCCGCAAAATCTCGCCTTTTAAATTTTCGCGCCGATGCAAATCCGCGGCATAAAATTACGCTAGACTTATCTATAACCCTGCTTTGCGGCATATCTCCTCGCTTACCTGCGAATCAAGTAGGTGCGAGCTTGGATAATCGTAGAAAAATCGGTGCACTTCACGCACTCCGCTTCGCAATAAAGCTCGCGTACTAGGTGCGTTGCAGTCATTTTCGGTAATATCCTTGGCTAGCAATTTGAGATATTTTTGCCGATCGGAGCTTTTCAGGCTCGCCCAGCCAGGGCTTAGCGAGTAGGCATAGATCAGATCGCTTCCTTGCGCGCTAATTTCTTCGAGGAAGGCAAATTGCGCAACCTTAACATGGGGTTTTGCACCGCCCGTGTCCGCTGCGATCTCGCTAGCTGCGGCTTTAGCGACGAGTTCGGGCGAGCCTAGCTTACTAAGCGCCTCAAAACGCGCCGTTACTGCGGGATCCTCGGTGACTTGACGCTTTTGGTATTTAGCTGCGCCGCAACCGCCTAGAAACATCACGAACGCGCCGCATAGCGCTAAAATTTTAAAATTTCTCATCTTAAATCCTTTGTCGGCTTAATTTTAGCACATTTTGCTATAATTAACAAAAATTTAAAAGGCTAAATTTGAAATATTTAATCTCTTGCCTAGAGCCCTCTGCGAACCTCCATTTTAAAGAGGTTCTAGCGCATCTTAAAAGGCTCGATCCCGCTTGCGAGATTTGCGGAATTTTTGACGAAAAGCTGGGTTCGCCGATATACAAAAGCAGCGAGTTTTCGGCGATGGGTTTTATAGAAATTTTGCCGCTAATTTTAAAAGCCAAGCGTGCGATAGCGCAGATGACGCGACTTGCGGCGGAGTGCGATCGCGTGCTTTTGATCGACTCGCCCGCGTTTAATCTGCCGCTTGCCCGCGCGATCAAAGAAAGCGGCGCGCGCGCGGAAATTTCATATTATATCCTGCCGCAGGTTTGGGCGTGGAAGCCGCACAGAGTGGAGAAGCTGAAGGCGTTTTGCGACAATCTGCTCTCCATCTGGCCTTTTGAGGCAAAATTTTTCGGCGCGGACTACGAGGTAGATAAAGGCGCTACTCCGCGAAAAGCGAAGAGCAAAGACGCTGCACTACAAGAAGCAAAAGATAAAGATGCCGCGCGCCCGAGCGAGCAAAGCGCTAAAACCGCAAAATACTCTTTCGTGGGACATCCGCTGCTTGATGAGATAAAATTCCAAAAATCAAGCTACGAAAAACAGGGCAAGATCGCCTTTATGCCGGGCTCGCGCAGGGCTGAAATTTCAAGACTGATGCCGATTTTTAGAGCACTTGCGCCTAAATTTGAAAATAGCGAGCGAGTCTTAATAATCCCGCCGCATCTGATGGATCAAAGAGATGAAATTTACAGGTCTCTGGACGGATTTAGCATCGCAAACGATACTCCCGCCACGCTTAAGGATTGCGATTTTGCCTTCATCTGCTCGGGTACGGCGACGCTTGAGGCGGCGCTCATCGGCACTCCGTTTGTGCTGTGCTACAAAGCAAAGGCATTTGACGTTTGGTTCGCGCGAAAGCTCGTAAAGCTAAAGCACGTGGGGCTTGCGAATATTATTTTTGATTTTTTAGGCGAGGAGCCTCTACATGAGGAGCTTTTGCAAGGCGAAGTAAGCGCGCAAAACCTACTTTCTGCATACGAGCGCTGCGACGCTGCGAAATTTAAACTTGCGAGCGAAAAGCTGCGAGATTATCTGAAATTCGGTTCCAGCGAAAACGTGGCAAAAATTTTAACGCAGCCTGCGAGCTAAAATTTTAAGGCTAAAGCTTATATAATTTGATAAAAAGAAAGGAAGATTATGACGACAGAACCAATGACGCTTTACGGATATGAAAAGATCACCTCCGAGCTCAAAGAGCTTCAGAGCGTGAAGCTGCCTCACATTGTGCAGCAGATCGACATCGCACGCGGACACGGCGATCTGAAAGAAAACGCCGAGTATCACGCGGCGCGCGAAGAGCAGGCGTTTTTGCTCTCGCGTATCGCCGAGCTTAGCGATATCGTCTCTCGCTCAAAAATCATTGATCCCTCGACCTACGAGCACGACCGCGTAAAATTCGGCTCCACCGTTACCTTTATGGACGTCGAGACCGAGCGGGAGGAGGTTTACACGATCGTAGGGCTTAGCGAGGCGGATATCTCGCGTAAGCTCATCAATATCAATACGCCGCTCGCGCGCCAGCTTTTAGGTAAAGCTGAGGGCGATGAGGTGGTGCTTCAGCTCCCATCCGGCACCCGCGACGTCGAGATCATAAGCGTCGAATACAGGCCGATTAAATTTGAGAATTAGCGTGAAAAAAGTAGGCATCATCGGCGTTAGCGGCTATACCGGGCTTGAGCTGATTAAAATTCTACTTTCTCATCCGGGCTTTGAAATTTCATATTTGGGGGCTTCGGCGCAGGGCGAGATAAGCGAAATTTTCCCGCAGCTTCGCGGCGTGTTTGAGATGCGCGTAGAAGCCGCGGATGCTCGCGTTGCAGCGCAAAGATGCGATCTTATTTTCTTGGCGTTGCCGCATGAAAAAGCGATGGAATTTGCCCGCGAAATTTTAAAATTTAAAAGCGTCAAGGTAGTCGATCTATCTGCCGATTACCGCCTAAGCCGCGAGCTTTACGAGAAAAATTACACCACGCATTTAGACCCTCGTAATTTAGCCCACGCCGTTTACGGACTGCCCGAGCTAAATCGCGAAAAGATCCGTACCGCGCGCCTTACGGCAAATCCGGGCTGCTATCCTACCTGCTCTATTTTGGCGCTCGCGCCGTTCGTGCGGCTACTCGATCCGGATACCGGCGTATTTATCGACGCAAAAAGCGGAGTAAGCGGCGCGGGCAAGGCTCTTAAAGCAACCAGTCATTTCGTAAGCGTGAACGAAAACGCGGGCGCCTACTCGCCGATCTCGCATCGCCACGCAGACGAGATCAAAGAGCAGCTGCAAATTTTAAGAGGCGGCGCGTTTAGCACGCTTTTCGTGCCGAATTTGCTGCCGATTACGCGCGGAATGCTAGTTAGCGCGTTTGGCGTGCTACAAAAGAGCGTGGATGCAGAGGCGGTGCTACGGGAATTTTACGAAAATGAGCCTTTCGTGCGCGTCCGTAGTGAGCCTGTGAGTATAAAAAACGTCGCAGGGACGCACTTTTGCGATATTTTTGTAAAAACGGCGGGCGATAAAATTTGGATCAACTCGGCGATCGATAATCTTTTGCGCGGAGCATCGTCGCAGGCGGTCGCAAACGCAAATTTAATGTGCGGTTTCGCCGAAGCTACGGCACTACCGCGTATCGCGCACGGAATTTAAGCGATGAACTTTTTCGCAAAAGCGCTCATGCGCGGGAGCCTAGATGCAAAATGATCAAATTCAGACGATAAAACCCGGCGCGATCTTTATCGGCGATGCACACGCGGGCGCGAGCAGACCGCAATTTTTGAAATTTCTGCGCGCGCTGAAGGCTGAGCCTACGCCGCCGCCTCAAATTTTTATGATGGGCGACATGTTTGATTTTTTGGCAAACACGACCTACGTGCAGCGCTTCTACGAAGAGGAGATCGCGCTAATAAACGAGTTGTCGCGAAAATGCGAAATTTTTTACTTCGAGGGCAACCACGATTTTAATCTGCGCGAAATTTTCCCCCGCGCAAAAGTTTATCCAAATGGCGCGCAGCCCGTTAAATTTATCTGCGAGAGCGGCGAGGCGGTGCAGATCGCGCACGGCGATCTTTTTTTGCCGCGTCTGACGCAATTTGCGCTGCTTTCGCTACGAAACAGAGCTTTTCTGAAATTTATGGATCTGCTCGATCGCGCTTTAAAATTTAAAATTTCAAAGATGATCTTAAAATCGCAAGAGGGGAAAAACCTCTACAGAAAAATGCCAAATTTTAAGGATATAATCGCGCCGAAGATCGATTTTTATGCGGCAAATTTAATCATCGAGGGGCACTACCATCAAGATGAAATTTTATATTTTGGCGAAAAAGAATATATAAATTTATGCTCGTTCGGGGCCGGGAGCAAAATTTACGAGGTCGCAAAAAGCGAAAAATTTATGCTAATTCCAAAAAACTTAAACTTAAATTAGCTATAATTCCTAAATTTTTGCGAGGATATTTATGATAAAGCTTTGTGTTTTCGACTTTGATTCTACGCTGATGGACGGCGAGACGATAGGTTTTTTCGCCGCTAAAATGGGCACGCAGCGACAAGTTAGCGAAATTACGAAGCGCGCGATGGCGGGAGAGCTTGATTTTTTCGAGAGCCTTAGCGAGCGCGTGGCGCTGATAAAGGGGATGAAGCTTAGCGATGCTAAAGCTATCGCGGAGAGCTTGCCTTTTGTTTGCGGCGCTAGCGAGATCATCGCGTATCTGAAAAATAAAGGCATAAAAGTGATTGTCTTTAGCGGCGGATTTCATCTAGCCACGGACGCCGCGCAGAAAAAACTGGGTTTTGACGCGAGCTTTGCGAACTATCTGCATGAAAAAAACGGAATTTTAACCGGGCTTTTCGGCGGCGAGATGATGTTTGGATACTCAAAAGGCGCGCTGCTTGCGCAGCTTAAATCGCTGATGGGACTAGATACTAGCGAGGTCATGTGCGTGGGAGACGGCGCGAACGACGTTTCGATGTTTTGCGAGGCGGGACTTAAAATCGCCTTTTGCGCAAATGAAATTTTAAAAGAACACGCGAGCGTATGCATTGAAAAAAAGGATTTAAAGGAGATTATGAAATATGTATGATAAAGCCCTAAATTTCAGCCTTTGGTGCGACTTTTTGGAGCGCGATTTTATCGATAAAGATTTCGACGAGCTGATCAAAAAAGGGATAATTAACGGCGCGACTTCCAACCCCGCGATCTTTAAAAACGCGATCCTAAGCTCTCCCGCATACGACTCGGCTAAAGAGGAATTTAGAAAAAAAGAGCCTAAAAAGCTGTATGAAATTTTAGCCACCGCGGACATCAGAAGCGCGGCGGAGAGCCTGCTTAAAAATTTTATCAACGGTGATGACGGCTTTGTGAGTATCGAGGTCGATCCATATTTCGCAGACGATGCCGAGGCGATGTATCGCGAGGGCAAACACCTATACGGCACGATCGGCATGCCAAACGTAATGATCAAAATCCCTGCGACCAAGGCGGGCTACGAAGCGACGCGCGATCTGCTGAAAAAGGGGATCAGCGTAAATGCGACTTTGGTTTTTTCACCCGAGCAGACCATAAAATGCATCGAGGCGATAAAAGAGGGAATCGCGGGCTTTCGTCGCTACTTTCCGAAGGCAAATTTACCAAAAACCGTAATTAGCATCTTCGTTAGCCGTTTCGATAGGTTATTGGATGAAAAAATGGCCGCAGCGGGCCTTCCTACCGGTAAAATCGGCACGATGAACGCTTCAAAATGCTACAATATCATCGCTAAAGAAAATTTAAACTACGTAAAGCCGCTGTTTGCGAGTACGGGCGTAAAAGGAGACGATCTGCCGAAGGATTACTACGTAAGCGAGCTGATGTATCCGGGTTGCGTAAACACCGCGCCGCTTGAAACGATAGAGGCTTTTATAAGCGGCGATCAAAAGCCCAAAATGCCGCCTAGCGATGCGCAGATAGAGGAATTTTTCGCGCGCGTAGCGGATGCGAAGATCGATATGAAAAAGGCGTATAAAAAGCTACTCGATGACGGGCTAGTAGCCTTTGAAGAGGCATTTAAAGAGATAATAAAAACACTTAAAAAGGAGAAATGATGGCGGGTTCTATAGATTATTCGCAGTATCAAGTTGACGCTTCTACGCTGGATTTTAAGCAGCGAGATAGGCTAAATAAATATCTGGAATTTTTGATCCAAAATGGCGGTAGCGACCTTCATATAAAATCGGGCGCGGTTATCAGAGGTCGTATCCACGGCGAGCTAGTAAAATTTAGCAAAACGCCATTTTTGAAAGAAGACGCGATGACGCTAGCTAAGGAGCTTCTCATCACGCGCTTTCCGGAGCTTATCGAGAAAAAGAGCGTAGATTTTACCTACAAGCTAAACGAAGATTATCGCTTCCGCGTTAATATTTTTTTTCAGATCGACGGTATCAGCGCGGTTTTCCGAACGATTCCGGTTAAAATTCCGGAGATCGACGATCTAGGTCTGCCGCCTTCGATCAAAGATATTTGCGACACGGCTATGCGCGGCGTCGTGCTACTTACGGGGCCTACGGGAAGCGGAAAGACGACAACGATCGCAAGCATGATCAATCGCATAAATAGACAAAGAACCAGCCACGTCGTTACAATCGAAGACCCAGTCGAGTTCGTTTTCAAAGACGATAAATGCATCATCAATCAGCGCGCTATCGGTGAGGACTGCAACAACTTCGCCGATTCGCTTCGCGCCGCGCTGCGAGAGGATCCGGACGTAATATTCGTGGGCGAGATGCGCGATTTGGAGACGATCGAGACCGCACTTCACGCCGCAGAGACGGGACACTTAGTGTTTTCGACGGTGCACACTATTGACGCAAAAGAGACGGTAAACCGTATCATTGCGATGTTTGAGCAGGCCGAACAGGAGCGTATCCGAATGACGCTTGCATCCGTCCTAGAGGCGGTCATCTCTCAGCGCCTTGCCCGTACTATCGAGGGAAAGCGCGTAGCCGTTGTTGAAATTTTACGCAAAAATACCCGCATTAAGGACATGATACTTGATGCGCGTGACGATGAAATTCCAGACGCGATTGCCGACGGTCGCAACACCTACGGCATGCAGACCTTCGATCAGCACCTGCTTGATCTTTACAGAGACGGCGTCATCACCCGCGAGGAGGCGCTGGATAAGGCCTCTAAGCGAAACGACCTAGATCTACAGATCAAAAACGTGGACCTTGCCAAAAAAAGGGATTTGGCAGCAGAATCCGGAGAGAGCGCCGAGGAGATGCTCGCAGGCGAAGTCGTGCAGCTAAAAGAGATCCGCTAAGTCGTAAATTTTAAAATTCTAAATTTTGCAATTTAAAATTTTAAAGAATTCTGCCTGCCGCCGCGCAGGCGGAATTCTATTCGCTTGCCCGTGCATATACGAGTATGTCTTGAGTTCGCAGGATTTAGCGTAAATTTTAATTGGCTAAATTCCGTGCGATTTTACTTCTAAATTTCATCGCGGCGCTTAAATAGATTTAAAGCAACATTTAGCTATTATCACGCTTCATTTTTTCACAAAGGAAACCTAATGTTAGAAGGTATCGTTAGAGATAGTATCGGTAAAAGGGCTTCAAAATCCCTAAAACGAGATGGTTATCTAATCGCTAATATTTATGCGAAAGGATTTGAAAATATTAACGCAGCGTTTAAAGTAAACGACTTTATCAAAGCTATGCGCGCAAAAGAAGATCTTCCTTTCGAGGTTAGCGTGGGCGGTAAGACATATCGCGTCATCGTGCAAGAATACCAAAAGCACCCCGTCACAAATACCCTAACTCACGTAGATTTACGCGTAGTTCAGGATGACGTCGTAAGCAAATATTTAGTGCCGGTTAAGGTAACTGGCGTCGCTAAAGGGCTAAAAAACAAAGGTATTTTGGTGCAATCCAAGCGCCGTATCGCCGTAAAATGCGCAGGCAAAGATCTACCAAACGATTTTACGCTGGACGTGACCGATCTTGACGTAGGCGATTCGCTTTTGATCCGAGACATTCCGGTAAAAGAGGGCGTCAGCATCATCCTAGACGGTTCGGTAGCGGTAGTCGGAGTCACTTCGGCTAAATAGGGGCGCCTATGATACTGATCGCAGGACTTGGGAATCCTGCTCAGAAATACGCAGATACCAGACACAACGTCGGTTTTATGCTAATCGACGAAATTTTAAAGACGGGCGGCTTTAGCGAGCTTGGTGCGTCTAAATTTCAAGGCGAGCTCTTTAAAAAGGGCTCGCTGCTTCTTTTAAAACCCCAAACTTTTATGAACTTAAGCGGCAACTCCGTAAAGGCGGTGAATGATTTTTACAAGCCCGAGCGCATCATCATAGTGCACGACGATATAGATTTGGATCTGGGCGCCGTTAAATTTAAAAAAGGCGGCAGTAGCGGCGGGCACAACGGCATCAAGTCGATCGATGCGCTAATCGGTGCAGATTACGAGCGCGTGCGTATCGGCGTGGGCAAAAAACGGCAGGACCAGGATGCGGCAAATTTCGTGCTCGGAAATTTTAACGAAAGCGAGCGCGAGAAGCTGAGCGAAATTTTACCCTACGTCGCGCGCGCGGTAGAGGAGCTCATTTGCTCGGATATAGAGCAGATCGCGCAAAAATTTACGATTAAAAAGGCTAGGGTGTGAAGTTATACGTAAAATACGCGGCTCTTTCCTATCTGAAGTATTTCTTTATCCTGCTAATAGCCCTTGAGTGCTTTTATGTAGGCATCGATGTGCTTACCAATCTCAAAGATTTTCCCTCAAGCGCGAATACCGCTCTTTTGTATATCGCTCTAACCGCGGCAGTCGCGCTTAGCTACACGCTGCCGCTAAGTCTTATTTTTGCGCTTATTTTGATGGGCTTTAATATGATCCGTAGCAATGAGCTGGTGAGCTTTTATGCGCTTGGGGTTAGCAAAAACGCTCTGATAATCCCTCCATTTTTGATCGCTCTTTTTATCACCGCGGGCTTTATAGCTTTAAATTCTACTCCGTTTGCATACGCGCTAAAATTTCAAAAGAATTTAACCGATTTATCGCCTACGGGAGGAGATATGTTTTTGAAATTTGAGGGTAAATATATCTATATCAAAGCTCTAAACGGCAAAAACGCAAATGATATAACGATCTTTAATATAGGGGATAACTCCGTTGCTTCACGCTCGCACGCAAGCTCTGGCGAATACGCAGGCAAAATTTGGCATCTGCGCGATATAAATACCACTACTTTACCAGCGCAGCTTAAGCTTGGAGGAAGTGGATTAAGAAGTGAGTTTAACGTGCAGAGCGAGGCGCTTAAGGGCTTTGATCCAAGCTCAATTGCAAGCGTTTATGATACGAGTAATGTATATTCGATCAGGGATGCTTTGCGTTCGATCCGCACCTTTTCGCATCAAGGCGTGAATATCTCCACCATAAAAGCAAGCCTTTATAATATGATATTTTTTCCGTTGTTTGCACCTTTGGCAGTATTGGTTCTGTATTATTACCTGCCCGTTACGGGACGATTTTTTAATCTTGCGCTACTAAGCTTTGGATTTTTTATCGCTACGCTATGCGCTTGGGGCGTGCTTTTCGTGTTAATTAGGTTTTCTCTCAACGGCGTCATCATCCCAGAACTTGGCATTATCGTGCCCATAACAGCGTTATTAGGCTTTGCAGCATTTTTGGTTTTTAAGCATCGTTAAGCCTTGATTTGTTAGAATGACGCAAAATTTATCGGTGGAAATTCTATGGATTATTCAAGCTTAGCCCGCAAATACGGCACCCCTTTATACGTTTACGATTTTAACGATATACAAAAGAATTTCATAGCGCTCAAAGAGGCCTTCGCAGCGCGCAAGTCGATCGTCTGCTTTGCTATTAAAGCCAATTCCAACCTTAGCGTTTTGAAGTTTTTGTCAGATCTGGGCAGCGGCTTTGACTGCGTCAGTATCGGTGAGCTGCGCCGCGCTCTGTATATCGGCGCAAAGAGCTATAAGATCATATTCTCAGGCGTCGGCAAGCAAGATAGCGAGCTCGAGTTTGCGCTAAAGTCGGACATCTTGCTGATAAATTTAGAAAGCGAAGCCGAGATGCTGCGCCTCGAGCAAATCGCGCAAAAGCTAAATAAGCCCGCTCGCATCAGCATCCGCGTAAATCCAAACGTCGATGCCAAGACCCACCCCTACATCTCCACGGGGCTAAATGAGAACAAATTCGGCGTCAGTATCGAGACTGCGCGCAAGATGTATATTTATGCCAAAAAGAGCAAATTTTTAAATCCAGTCGGCATCCACTTTCACATCGGCAGCCAGCTTACTGACATTTCTCCGATCTGCGACGCGGCAAAGATCGTAAGCGATCTGCTGCGCGAGCTGCGAACCCTTGAGATCGATATAAAATTTTTCGACGTGGGCGGCGGCATCGGCATCCGCTA
>NZ_CALHHX010000181.1 GCF_938030685.1 uncultured Campylobacter sp.
AGTATGAATTCGCCTTTTTGCAAGAGAAGCTAAAATCACGCGATATCAAGGCTTACGAGCGAAATTTAAGCGTAAAAAATATAGAAATCGCAGGCGTTTTTGAGGAGGTTGCAGGCGGGATTGAGCCGTGGGAGAAGGTTAAAATTTAGCGCCATCATGCGCGGCAGCGGAGAGGAACATACTCGGCTTATGCGAGCGAGCTTTTCGTATGCGGCGCTGCTTTTAAATTTATAGGTTTCATACAGAGCTAAGCTTTGCGTAGCGTCATACAGGATCGCGCGCCGTGTCGCTTCTGCGGCGTCGCATACGCCGCGATCAATTGGCGGCGTAACGTGGCGGATCAGCGCTAGCGTCATTATCTTGCCTCCTAAAATACGAGCCCGCTAAGAACTTGCGCCGTTATGTTTCCGCTCCTACAGGATACTTGATGTTTAGATTTGCGCTATTTATGCGAAATCTGCTATGGTTCTTACTCCGTAGCCACGACGAGCGCGAGGGTATGCTTCAAAGCATGGATTTGCGGGCTATTTAAGCCTTTCATAGCTTTCGCATGAGCTTTACCATGCCCTTTCATGTTCCGCTACCGAGCTCATAAATCTATCCTTGCCGCCTAGCTCGCAGGCCTTTTTGTAGTACTGCACGGCTTTAACATTATCTATGCCCTCGTAAAGACGTGCTAAATTTAAACACGCAAGCCAGCTGTCTGCGATATCCATATCGCAACCGCGCACATAGTAACCTACGCCCTTTATAGCGTCTTTGCGCGCGCCTCTGCCTCCCATATACGCAGAGCCTGCGTTACTGCAGCCTATCGCGTGCCCGTCATCGCAGGCTTTGTCAAACAGCTCCGCCGCCTTCGCCTCATCGCGCGGTATCCCCTCTCCGCTTTGATACAAAATGCCTAAATTTACGCACGACTCCACATCGCCGCCTTTGCAAGCTTTGACGTATAACGGCGCAGCCTTTAGCAGATCTTGTGGCACGCCCCAGCCATAATTATAAATCTGCGCCAACGCCCCGCACGCCTTCACATCGCCCTTATCGCAGGATTTTGTAGCCCTACTTATATCGTCTGCAGTGATTTCAAAATTTTCGGCTAGCGCGAAATTTGCGGAAAGCACCGCGATAAGCGCTAGAACTGAAATTTTATTTTTCATTTTAGTCCTTTTTGATTTTTTAAGATCGCCCGCCAAGCCTAAGGCACGGATTTATCGCTGGAGTTCGGGTTCGTTCTCGCACGCTCTTTGCTTTTTAGAGCCTCGTAAATTTCATCGACGCTGCTTAGATTTTGATCCAAAACCTCTCTCGCCTTTTTTAGCGTGCGTGCGCCAAAAATCCCATCCTGCTTGGCTCCGATGCTTTTTTGGATATATAAAATTTTATCCTTTTGCATCGCAGCGGAATCCTTAGTCGCCCCGGAAGCGGAATTTGAAGCAGGGCTTTCAGAGCCGCTAGAGCTTGCACTCGTAGAATTTTCGTCTGCAGAATTTACGCCATCACTCGCGGAAGCGGAATTTTCGTCCTCAAAAAATGCAGGCATCCACCCTCGCAGCAGCCCTGCTGCGCCGGTTTTCGGCACGTAGCCCGTATTTGCCGCGCCTCCGTAGATTGCGCTAGCTAAAACGGCGCAGAGCAGAGCTTTACAAAAGCGAGCAAACGCCGCGCCGCCTCTGCCGCAGCGATATTCTCGCGGAATTTTACGAGCTTTTACAGCGCACCGCACTGCGCTTGCCAGCCACAGCACTCCTCCGCCTAACAGCCCCGCAGCAGCGATTGCCACGCCACATGCAAGTGTCCAAAAATAATGCTCCGCAAAGATCATCTCGAAGCAGCCCTCGCACGCCAGCGCAGCCGCTGCGATGAGCGCGCCTCCGCCTATGCACCACATCGCGCGGTCATATCGCGGACTTAGCACGCCAAGCGCCCCAGCCATCGCTCCGCCCAAATCACGAGCGCATTGCTGCGAAATAAAGCCATCACAAACGCGCATAATCGCCGCGGCAAAACTCTGCGCGCAATCCTCGCGCAAAGAACGCGGGAAAAAGAACTTCTTTAATCGCGCAAAGGGCGAAATTTTAGAATTTGACGCGGCAGGATCTCGCGTATTCGCGCGATTTTTAAATTTTGCAGCGGCGAGGTTTTTGGAATTTGCGGAATTGATTGCGGCGGAGTCTATGGAATTTGTGGAATTTTCAGCACCCAAGACACTTAAATCTCGGTAATCTCGCTCGCCGTGTAATTCGTAAAGATCCTCCGCGACGCGATCAGAAGTGCCGCTTAAGCCCTCTTGCGAGCCGGCAAAATTAGGTCCATTCTGCGCGAGAGCTTCGCTGTTTTGCTGCCTATCCTCAAAATCGCCGGCAGAATTCTCTCCACCTTCCAAAAGATCCGCCCCTGCAAATTTTATGCCGCCGCTCACTCCTCCTGCGAACCTGCCTTGCTCTCCGCGCAACCCCAGGCGATTATCTTCCGCGCCCATAGAATTTGCCGGAGCGCTAGCAAATTTCGTACTCGCAAATTTTACGCTCGCGCCGCCCTTGAGATTTTCTTTGCGCGAAGCGTCTTTTGCAAGGCTCAAAGCGTCGCGATCAGCCGTGCCGCAGGTAGAATTTACAGAGTTAAAATGTCTATCCGCGCCGCGCAACTGCTCGAGATTTAGCGTCTCGCCGCGCAGCTTAGCACTAGTTAGGCGCATCGCCGCATCCAGCGCAGGCTTTGCGCGAAATAGCGCAAAAAGGCTTTGCGCATCGTCCCGCCCTAGTCTAGCGGGTGCGCCGCGCACCGCCGCAAGCTCCGGCGCAAAAACTTCGTCCAAAAAATTAGGTCTTACGAATGTTGCACCTCCGAAGCACGCCGCATCGTAAGCCTTGCCGCAGACGGCAAAACTCAAGCGCAAAAAATCATCCTCCGCGCTAAATACCGCTTCGCAGCTGCCCTGCACCGCTCGCAGCGAGTTTAGACGAAATAAAAATCTGCGCGCAGCAAAGCCTACGCCCTTGCTGCATAAAAACTCCAGCAGCTCGCGCCCAAAAACCTGCGAGCTAGCGCCTATGCTGACGCTCGGGCGGGCATAAACGGATATTTTGCCGGTGCGAGTGAAATACCCGCGCCCATCGCAGTGCTCGCAGCGAAAATCACCCGCACCGCCGCACTTTTCGCAACGCAATCTGCCCGCACCGCCGCAAGCGGGACAAATGCGCAAGCCGCTACCGCCGCAGCTAGCGCAGGGGATGAAGCGATAACCCATAGAATTTGGCGCAGAGCCTGCAGAGTCGCCTCCAGAAAGGTTGCGCGCATGAGCGTCCGTAGAGCTTAATGCCGCGCGGCTATAGCCATCGGTGCCCTTGCAATCGGGGCAGATCAAGCGCCCGCGCCCGCCGCAGTTAGCGCACGGCGTCTTGCCTGCGCCTTCGCAGCCTTTGCAGCGTCTCCTGCCCGATCCGCCGCAATGCTCGCAACGCAGCTGAACGCTAAAGGGCTTAAAATCGTGAAATTTTATGATCTGATCCGCATTCATAGCGGCTTTTTGGGGATCTGCACGCAGGCGTAGCATAAAAGCCTCGCTTAGCTCCGCATCCGCGCTCGCCGCGCGTAAGCACTCGCGCGCATGAGCTTCGAACTGCGCGACGTCAGCGAAATGCAGCTGTGCGCGCTCGCCGCCGCTTATCTGCGAGACGCTAAACTTGCCGGCGAAGTCGTAACGCACGCCAAGCCTCACGCTAAATCCGTAAAACTCGCGATCAAGCTCACGCAGATCGGCGCCTCCGCTACGCGCTAGTGCTTTGAGCCTAGCGACAAACGCCTCTGCTAGCTCCTCTTTATCCAGCTTGTCCATGATCGCTCCTTTCTTGCGGGCGCGCCACAAAGCCACGCCGCATAAATTTTAAAATTCCTTTATTGAAATCCTGCAAATTTTGCATTTCATACAATTATACCGCGAAAGGGAATTTTAAAATTCCAAAATCTCACGCAGGATGGAATTTAGCGCCATTGCGCGCCGTAAAATCTCGCTGCAAATCAAAACTCTAAAATAGAGCTCGACGCAAAATCTCGCACTGCGGCGCGGCGACGTACATAACTGCCACAACAAATACGGCGCGAACGGATCGCAAAACGGAGCCGCCAGGCATACAGCGCCCGAGCGGTAGCAGCGGGTATGCAAGACTTTAATTCCGCAGCAGCGCATAATTTGGCTCGCGATGATGCACGACACAGAGTAACGCGAAGCAAATTTCACGCCTGCATAAAATTTTAAATTTCACGGCGAGCTCGTACGTACGCACAGCATGAAATTTAAAATTTTACGACAGCTATAGCGCGGTGTGCAGCGGCCTAAAATTCTGCGATAAGCGGCGCGCAAATTTCAATCCCGCGCGACAATCAGGCGACGGGCGCGTGGAGTGCAATTTAATTTACAAGCGCGTAGCCGACATATCATCGCGCAAATTTAGTCGCAGCGAGCAGCACGGCGCAAAATTTCATTGCCGTGACGCAGCGGCTCGTAAAATTTAGCTCTACGATGTCGCGCAGTTATAGCCGCCTAGCCTTTGCAAGCAAAACGGATCAGACACATCCGCGCCCACCGCAGGCGATACACGGCGGTGCGTAAAATTTAATCCGGGCGCCGCAAACCTCCGCCAACATGACTGATCGTACGAGCGTAAAATTTAGCCGCCTGCCGCATAATTTAACTCACGGCGGCGTATGTCGCGGCGCAAGCGCGAATTTTAGATCGTGCGGCGATCTGCTGCGCGACCGACAGATTAATTTCACGGTGCGCTCGACATGAAATTTAGAATCTCGTAGCGACACATGACACTGTGAGCAGCCGCGTGAAATTTTGAATTTCACGGCGAGCTTATGCATTATGAAATTTTAAATCTTGCCGCGATGAGCTCGCAAACTCGCGAGCGGCTCGGTTTAAGATCTCGCGCCCGGTTTTGCACGGAATTTTGCGGGCGAAATTTCAAATGCAAACCCGCGCAAGTTTCGCGCCGAATTTCTGCGTAAATCTTGCGCGAAATTTAATGAAATTTTGCAGGCCGAGCCCGGCGCGCCGAAACTCGATTAATCAAAACCTAGCGCACTAAAACCGGGGCGAGATAAACTCGCCGCAACCTGCAAGCAAAATTTATCGCCGCCGAAGCCCACAGCCAAATTTTACCGCCCAAGCGCGGAATTTTCGGCTTTGGTTTTGAGCGCCTAAAATAAAATTTCAAATCACGCAAGCCCGCTTATGACGCCCCCATCCGTGATCTTCATGTTTAGCGCGTTAGGAACCTTCGGCAGCCCCGGCATAAGCATTATCTTGCCGCAGACGGCGACGATAAAGCCCGCTCCCGTGCGAATCTGAAGGTCCTTGACGCTAAGCTTAAAGCCGCGCGCGCGCCCGAGCGCCTTAGCATCGTCGCTGAAGCTATACTGCGTCTTTGCGATACAGACATTTAGCCGCTCAAGCCCCAAAGCCTTGATGTGCTGTAGCGCCTTTTGCGCCTCGGGCTCGAAAACGACCTCGCTCGCGCCGTAAATTTTAGTAGCGATCTTTTCGATCTTGCTCGCCGTATCGTCGCTAAGCTCGTAGGCAAATTTCAGCTCCTTAGCGCGCTCGCACTCATCTACTACGAGGTGGGCTAGCTCAAGCGCGCCCTCGCCTCCTTTGGCGAAATTTTCGCAAATCGCCATCTGCACGCCGCGCTGCTTGCAGTACTCGCGTACGAAAGCGATCTCCTCGTCGCTATCGAAGCTGAAGCGATTAAGCGCCACGACCGGATTTAGCCCGAAGTTTTGTAAAATTTCAATATGTCCGCCTAAATTTACGATACCTTTTTGAAGCGCGGCAAGATCAGGGCTCGCGATACTTTCTTTATCCGCGCCGCCGTTGTATTTAAGCGAGCGGATCGTGCTAACCAGCACCGCGGCATCCGGAGCGATGCCGGCGCGGCGGCACTTGATGTCGATAAATTTTTCAGCCCCGAGCTCGCTTCCAAAGCCCGCCTCCGTCACGGCGTAATCGGCAAGACTTAGAGCTAACTTGCTCGCCATTATGGAGTTGCAGCCGTGCGCGATATTTGCAAAAGGTCCTCCGTGCACGAGCGCGGGCGTGTGCTCAAGGCTTTGGATGAGATTTGGTTTCATCGCGTCTTTTAGTAGGATCGCCACGGCATCCGCGCAGCCCAGATCGCGCACATATATCGGCTCTCCCTGCGTATCGTAGGCGACCATGATGTTTGCGATGTTTTCTTTAAGCTCGGCAAGATCGTTTGAGAGGCACAGCACCGCCATTATCTCGCTAGCCGCGGTGATATTAAAGCCGTCCTCGCGCTGCACTCCGTCGGTGCGCCCGCCCTGCCCAACGGTGATGTGGCGCAGCGCGCGGTCGTTCATATCCATGCAGCGCTTCCACAAAATTTTATCGATCTTTAGCGGGTTTTCTTGATACAGCGAGTTGTCGATGACTGCCGAAATGAGATTGTTTGCGGAGGTGATCGCGTGAAAATCGCCGTTAAAATGCAAATTTAGATCGTCCATCGGCACCAGCTGCGAATATCCGCCGCCAGCAGCTCCTCCTTTGATACCAAAAACTGGCCCCAGCGACGGCTCGCGCAGCGCAAGGCAGACGCTTTTGCCTAGGCGCTTTAGCGCGTCGGCTAGACCGATAGAGGTCGTCGTCTTGCCCTCGCCAAACGGCGTCGGATTGGTCGCCGTGACCAAAATAAGCTTCGAAGCGCGCGATCGCGGCTTGATATTTAGCTTGGCTTTGTAGTGGCCGTACAGCTCGATCTCATCTTCGCTAAGCCCCAAATTTTTCGCAACGTTTGAAATTTTATCCGGCTTCGCCGCATTTGCTATTTCGATATCGCTCAACATTTTCTCTCCTTAAATTTAAAATTTTATCGCGCAGCGTTTACGCACCGCCTCTTTAAAGCCGCGCATTAGCTCGCGCCGCTACGCACACCTTATCCACGAGCCGCGCAAGATCAAAGCTCGCGCCGCGAAATTTGCCCCGGCTAAATTTCGATCTCGATGCCCACGGGGCAGTGGTCGCTGCCCATCACGTCGCTTAGGATGAAAGCGTCCTTTAGCCCCGAGCGCAAATTTGCCGAGATGAAAAAATAATCGATCCGCCAGCCTATGTTTTTGGCACGCGCGTTAAAACGGTAGCTCCACCACGAGTAGGCGTCCCGCAGCTCGCCGTGCACGGCACGGAATGTATCGACGAAGCCCGCCGCCTCCACCTCATCGAGCCACGCCCGCTCGATCGGCAAAAAGCCCGAGGTTTTGGAGTTTGCTTTGGGGTTCGCAAGATCGATCTCACGGTGCGCGGTATTTACGTCGCCGCAAAATATCACTCCGAGCCCCTGCTCCGCGAGGCTGCGCGCGTAGGCTAGGAATTTCGCGTAAAATTCCATCTTGTAGGCTAGCCGCGCCTCGTCCTTTTGGCCGTTGGGAAAGTAGATATTAAAAAGCACGACATCGCCGAAGCGGTGCTGCAGCATGCGCCCCTCGTCGTCGGGGAAAAACAGCGCTTTGCTCGTCTCGCTTTTAAATTTTGCTAGGCTCGCCACGCCCGAATATCCCGCACGAGCGGCGGAATTTAGATCGATCTGAGAAAATCCGAGCTCATAAAGCCCTTTCGGAGCGTCCTTCTCGCTCACCTTGATCTCTTGCAAGCCCAAAAAATCGGGGTTTTGCTCCGCAAGCCACGCGAAGCCGTCTTTGCCGAGTACTGCGCGCAGTCCGTTTACATTCCAACTAATCAGTTTCAAATTTAGCCTTTGGCGCAAAAATTTTGGTATGATTATACGAAATTTTGACTAAATTTAAAGGAAAATTATGCGCAATCAGCCCAAATACCGATTTTTTGCCAACTGGGGCTACGCGATGGCGGGTCTTTGCGAGATGCTGCGCAGCGAGCGTAGTTTTAGGCTCGAGCTTTTCGTGTTTGTCCCGCTTCTGCTGTCGCTATTTTTTTGGAATTTCGGCGCGACTCTAAATCTATTTTTGATCTTCGGCGCGGTCTTTACTATAGCGCTAGAGTGCGTAAACTCCGCCATAGAGCGCGCGGTCGATCTTGCCACGAGCGAAATCCACCCGCTAGCCAAGGGTGCCAAAGACACCGCAAGCACGGCCGTGATGATGAGCCTATTTCTCAATGCCGTACTGTGGGGATATGCGCTGATAGATAAGTTATTTTAGTAACGAACTGCGTATAAAAATTTAATTTCGCCGCAGCGCCATAGATAAATGGCAAATTAAGCCTAAATTTCGTAAAATCGCCGCCAAGACGCGAGGTCGCGTAATACGTTAAAAGGCAAACCATGCAAAACTCAACCGCATAAATCCCGCTAGATTTAAACCAAATAAACCAATCAAATTTAAATTTAACGGAGAACAACCATGAAAAGACGAGACTTTCTAAAACTAGGCGCGCTGGCTGCGGCTTCAGCGCAGGCAAAACAATTTGACGCGGCGGCGCAGGCGATATTTGACGAGCAGATGG
>NZ_CALHHX010000182.1 GCF_938030685.1 uncultured Campylobacter sp.
CGCCGCCGCTAGCAGACCCTGAGGCACCGTTCGCAGCCGTATCGTTAGGCACGGAGATCATATCTAGACTTATCAGATCGGCATAGCCTTTTAGTCTGGTTTGAGCTAGTAGCGAAGCATAGGAGTAGTTTAAAATTTTCTCATAGGTCTCGTTCGTGTTTTTGATGATAGCTTTTATATCGTCATTGCTTATATAATAGAGCTCCGCAGTCTTTGAGCCGGTGAAAGCATCGATTACTTTGATCTTATATTTTATACTCTCAAACTCCTTTAGCAAGCTCTCATCTATAGAATTAGAGCTATTTAGTAGGGCCTGATATTGAGACGGAGTAAGGCTTAGTCTTCTGGCGTTTGGATTACCGGAGTTTATCACGTTACCGTCTGCATCTACGTTGATATTCGATCCTGCGCCTAGATTTACATTGCTTGGAAGCTTCACCCCTTTTAGGTTTACTTCGTAGCCCGCGGCATTAGAATTTCCGCCCATGCTTCTTGCAGCAGTCTCGCTCCAGGCTTTTATAAGAGCAGGCAGAGCCTTGAGCTGCTCCTCTTTGGTACTTAAGCGAGAGTAGCTATCTAGTGCGGCAGCAAGATCTTTATTTAATGCAGCGGCCGATCTTAGATCTCTTAGTAATCCAAAGCCTTTGATATTCGCTCTAGCCATATCTTCGGAGCTTAACGGCGTTTCATCTTTAAATTTAGAGTTTATCGTATCTACGTTGAAATTTAGATCGCCCATACTATGAGCGGTGCCGTCTTTTTTAGTATAACTTCCCTTTAGGCTTAGGGTATTGCCGCCTCCCAGATCTTCGTTTACCTCATTGTGATTTAGGCTTAGACTGGCTATGCCTAGCTCATCTAAGCTCTTTAGCTCGCCTTCGTCTGAGATCCCGTTAGAGTTCGCATCCTGCCAAATTTTAAGATCTTTAAATTTATCGTCTTTATTATCTATGAGCCCGTCGTTATTGCTATCGAATTCCTTTAAAGCTTCGTAGCCGTCCTTGGCTAGTCTTTGATTGCCCTCTTTATCTTTTATCTGCGTGAAATTTCCAAATAGCTCGCCGCCGTCATCTATCTTGCCGTTGCCGTTACGATCGTAGGCTAAAATTCCATCCTCTTTGCTTATCCAAGATGATCTGTGAGATACCCCATCTCCGTTGTGATCGAAGTAGGCTCCGCCGTTAGGTGCAGGGCTGATGCCGATCTTGCCGTCTCCGTTAAGATCAAGGGCGAGAGGGTCGACGATGAAAAATTCCAAGATAGAAACGGCAAGTCCGATATAAAATTTCTTAGTGTTTTGAAGTTTGTTAGATAATTCTTCATTCATTTTATTGACAGCTGCGATCGTAAAATCTATAAGAGCATCCGAAGCCTTCGTCATATATTCATCCAGCTTATCCACATAAGGAGCCGTTAGCTCCTTAATTACTTCAAGCAACCATGGGTCTCTTCCTACCCAATTCGGATCATATAGATTTAAAAAATATGACAACGAATCTCTATTCTTATAAAGATTTAGGAGATAGTCGCTTCCCAGATATGAGCCTACCGCACCAAATAGTGTAGCCAGAGCTATTACTTTAGTTTTGCCCATACCCTTATTAGGCATAATCAGCGAGGCAAACATATAGCCGCCTATATTCGCTCCGGTTTCTTCTAGCATGTATTCTTTGAGGATACTTCTTGCTTCTTCTCTATTTCCTGCACTAAGTGCCTGATCTGCTCTTTGCATAGTCATATCAAAGCCTATTAGTCCGCCCATAATCCCTAGTCTATTTAGCTCTTTCGTGATGAACGGTAGCTTATCGCGACCAAAAGCCTTAGTTAGCTCTTTGACCTTCTCTGAATACGGAATTTTATCATTTGTGACTATATCATTGATATAATTTTGAACTAGCGCATTTTTATTTTCTTTGAATATCGCCTCGAAATTTGTGTTTTTGCGTGCTTTATCGAAATCATCTTGCGTTAGTTCGGATATTTCTTTGCCTGCTATTTTTGCTACGGCGTTTTGATCACTGATGATATAATTCAGTTTTTCTCTATCGGTAGCACAAGAATTTAGCTTAGAAACTAATTCCGCCTTATCCATACCGTTGATTTTAGTGATATTTTCATTTTTGAGAAGTTCGGGAAGTTCGGTTTGATAGAATGTTCTCTCTACTTTAGCTCCATCACCTATTATGGTTACTACTTCGCCTTTTGTTGCGGCAGCAAAACGTTTAGATACTGTGTCCCAAGCGCCATTATCGGTTCTGTAAAGGAAGTTTTTAACGAGGGAGCCGTTCTTTTTTGCTAGGTCATCTTTTATATTAAAATTTGGATCATCTTTTTTAAAAATTCGTGTCAGTGCTTCTTTCAGTATTGGATTACCATTTTTTTGGTCTACATTTAAAAAATCAGCTGCGGCGGTTTTATCAATCATCCTGAGCTTATCATTATTAATACAATTGGCAATCTTTGGATCTCTGCTGCTAACACCACTATAAAATACTGTTGTTTCTCCCGATGATGAGAGATCAATACTTTTTAAAATATCAATAATATCATTAAGCGAATTTGCACCCTTTAATCTAGCGTTTGCTTGTTCTAGTGTTAAATTTTCCATTTTATTTTTCCTCCTTATCGGTTAAATCTTGTAGTTCCATAGTATAGTTCGGCTCCTCTCCGAACAAATCACGATCTCTATATACCTCTAAAATTTCTTTTAGTAAATGCAAAATATCTTGCTTATTAAGACTTTGCGTATGATTTGGTTTTAAATCTAGGAGTTTCCAAGTCCTATGAAATTCCTCTGGAACTACTTTTCTATCAATATTTACCTCATGATCTATAATCATCTCTATAATTTCACCTTTATGATATAATATCCAAATAGACTTTGTATCGTAATCGTGGTCGTATTCATAGCCTGGGAAGCTATAAAGAAACCAAGCCCAGCAATCTCTCTCCCTATCGATAGTCCATCGTAATTCATTAATGAAAGTCTCATAGTATGGATTATATTTGTAGTAAATTTCACTCAATCCATACTTCTCATCATCATCTTTTGTGATGATTGCATTTTCAAATGCCATCTGCGCTCCTTGTAATTTAAAATTTAACGTGCAAGCGGAAATTTTAAGTGCAAATTTATGCGAAACCCGCGACGCAGCCGAAACGACAAGCATGGAAATTCCAAACTCGCCGCGCTTAAAGATGGACCGGCGCACTTGACGCGACTGCCAGCCCTCGCTCGCCGCAGATATACTTGCTTCCGCTAGCCGCGGCAAAGCAAACGCGGCTCGTCAACAAAGCTAGCGGTAAAAATTAATCGTAATTCATCCGCAAAATGGCATAACTGCACGATTTGCGGACAGGTTAATAAAGCCAAAGCGAGCCGATTAAATTTTAAGCTTTAGCTTGCGGCGCTTAAAAGCCGACTTAAGCTTAGACGCGGTGCGGGCGGTGTACCGCGACACGGCACCTAAGCTTCAAGCTACATTAAGACCGGAATTTTCGTCTTTTGCAGGAAGTATTTCGACGCGCCGCCTAAGAAAATTTCTTTTATGCCGCTGTCTGAGTGCAAGCCCGCGACTATGAGGTCGAAATCGCCCGCGTCTGCGTACTCTAGTAGCACCTGCCCAGGGATCTTACCCTCGGCGTTTAACGCCTCAAAAACATCGATTTTAACGTCATGCAAGGCTAGATAATCGCTTATACGGCGCTTAGTTTCGGCAAGATCATCCTGAAGGTAGTGATTTGCGGTAATGACGGTGATAGATTTGGCACGCTGCAAAAGCTCCAGCCAATTATCGAGCGCTCGCGCAGATGCCGCAGTGCCGGTAAGCGAAACTAAAATTTTATCCGCCTTGAACTCCTGCAGCTTGCGCGGTATGACGATGCAAGGCTTGCCGCTTTT
>NZ_CALHHX010000183.1 GCF_938030685.1 uncultured Campylobacter sp.
CGGTTTACGAGCAAAATTTAAGCGACGCCGTGCGCAAATTTAGCGTGATGAGCTATGAAGCGGGGCTTGACGGCATGGTCTGCTCGGCGTTCGAAAGCCGCTTGATAAAGGACGCAACGAGCGCAGATTTTATCACGCTCTGCCCAGGCGTAAGGCCGTTTGGCGAGAGCGCAGCGGATCAAAAGCGAGTGGCGGATCTGGGCGTCGCGCGCGAGGCGGGGGCGGATTTTATCGTGGTAGGTCGTCCGATCTATCAAAGCGCCGATCCGCGCGAAATTTGCGAACGGATTTTAGGTCAAATTTAGCGCTCGAGCCTGCGTAGAATTTGGTGAAAAATTATTTTAAGCATGGTTTTAGCGCGAAAGAAATTTTAATTAAATCATCGCACAAAGGCGGCTCGGATGACGTCGAAGCGCCGCTGCCGTCTTTTTACAAAATCCGTTGGAGTTTGAAACAAACGTATCAGATTTTTGCATTTGGCGCAAGGCGGAAGCGTAAATTTACTACGTTTGGGATTAAAAACGTTTAAGCTTTGCCGCGCCCAAGCTCCCTGCTAGCTTGCGGATAAAATTTCCGACAATGGGCGCAGCGGCGGGCGTCTTAACACTAAAAAGCGGCGCGCATAAGCGCAGCGGCGGCCCGGCGGCGAGGTAAAATTTTAAAGATTTTTTGCATCCCGTGGATAAAATTTTAAAATTTGCCTCACACGAGTGAAATTTTGAAATTCCGCACTCTCAAGGGCTTTAAAATTTTGTCCAAATGGCGAGTCTGGCGAAATTTGAATAAAGATTGGAGTAAAATTTGAGTAAAGGCGCGAGCGATTTTAAAAAAATCCCCTATGTCGGCGAGGCGACCGAGGCCGATCTGTTGGCGCTGGGCTACGAGGGCATCGCTTCGCTAAAGGGCGCGGATCCGGACGAGATGTTTGAACGCACAAAGGCGCTCGGGCGCGGCAGCGACAGGTGCATCCTCTACGTTTACCGCATGATTTGCTACTACGCAAACACTCCCCGTCCCGACAAAGCCAAGCTGAAATGGTGGCTTTGGAAGGACTAAATTTACGAATTTGACCTGCGCGAGCCGTTTAAATTTGATCGGATTTGCAAGCAACCGACGCGGCTGTATTTGCGGCACAAAACGGCGCCGCGCAAAAAGCGTAAATTTAACAAGCGCTTTAATGGCGACGGCGCAAATTTTAAGCGCGAGCTTTATGCGCGGCGCAAAGAGCGTAAATTTAATGGGCGCGGCGGAGCGGCTAGTGCAAAGTACAAACATAGCCGCAATATAAAATTTTGATTTATTCACAGGCGCGCTTTGCGATGAAGCGGCCTGCACGAAATATAAAATCGCTCCGATTTCTGGCAAGCGCGCGCCGAGCCGTATATGCGCCATAAATACAAAAGCGGCGACAGTCGGTGTCTTTGACGGGCAAGGCGGCCTTTCACGACGGCAAGGAACGGCGGCTGATATTTAATCGCGCTATGGAGAAAATGAAATAGGCGGCGCGAGTTTTGCTTTTTTGGCGTAAATTTTACGAACGCCGCGCAGATTATCGCGCGAGCCTTACGAGCAGCAAAAAGCGTAAATTTAACGGGCGCCGTATAATTGGGGCGCCGCAAAGCGGAAGGACGGTAGAGATGAAATTTTTTGCTACTTTAATTTTGTGCGCGAGCGCGGTTTTGGGCGAGACGATCAGTGCGAAATATGAGATTTCGTTCGGCGTTTTCGGCGCGGTCGGCAGCGCAAACACGC
>NZ_CALHHX010000184.1 GCF_938030685.1 uncultured Campylobacter sp.
ATATAGCCAAATTCCGTATCGCTTAGCTCGTAATTCATAAATTTTTTATAAAACGCCTTCGTTTCGGCTTTTACGTCGATGTCGGCAAAGAGCTCCGGCTGGATGGTTTTGGCTGCCCATAAAATTTGAAGCACCGTATCCGCGCCGTATCGATCCCAGTTAAAAACTCCGCGCGGATTGCCGTAAACGCGTCCGTTTTTGACCGCATCCGTGCCGCTGTAAACCGGGCTTGATTTGATTTTCTCTACCGCATCTTCGTTGTGATCACCGCCCACGATTATGATCTGCGGGTTGCTAGCGATGATCTCCTCGGCGGTGATGGTTTTCATCGGGCCTTTGGTAGCGGTGATCGCATTCGTGCCGCCGGCTAGCTCTATCCACGAATCGATCAGCGTGCCCTTGCCGTCGATCTTTAAAAGATCGCTTCCGCCTACGATGTGAAGGACGCGCGGGCGCTTGTCGGGGCTTAAATTTGCGGTGCGGCCGCTAACCAAAGCGATATTTTTATCTAAATTTGAGATCAGATCATTTGCTCTTTGCGGTGCGTCGCCGCCTAGCATATCGCCGCACATCCTGATGCTTCGCCTCATCTGCTCGTAATCGCTAAAGCTCGCCTTTAAAACGGTAAAGCCCTGCTTAGCTAAATTTTCGCCTGCCAGTGCGGTTGAGACGATGACTACGTCGGGGTTACGGCTCATCAGCTCCTCTAAATTTACGTCGTTATTTTTTAGCAGTACTGGGATCTGCGCTAGGCGCGGATAAATTTTAAGAAACCATGCGTTTTTGCTGATGTTATCGGTGGTGGCGACGATCTTATCCGCTCCGCCCAGAGCCAGTAAAATTTGATTGTTCGAGTGCCAGAGTGCCGCGATACGCTCAACTTTTGCGGGGATTTTGACCTCAGCTCCGTCCATATCCTTGATAGTTCTAAGCTCTGCCGCGCTCGCAAAAAGCGCACCCGCTAAAAGCAGTAGTAAAAATTTTTTCATTTTTTCTCCTAAAAGGTATTGAAATATACGCTGCGATATTACAAAAAACCTCATTAAAATTGCGTAAATTTTAACCGCTGTCGCCGTGATTATTTATTATTTTTCAAAGTAAATTTTTATATAATCCATTTTAAATTTAGCATTTTTAAAGGAGAGAAAATGGGTGAAATTTTATATTTGATCGGCGCCGCAGTCGGGATTTTAGCGGTGCTTTTCATCATCGTGCCGCTGTTTTTTAGACGCGTAGTGGAGACGAACGAAGTTCATATAGTCCAGAGCGCGCGCAAGACGACGAGCTACGGCAAAGATACCGGCAACGGTAACAGCTACTACGAATTCCCGAGCTGGGTGCCGGCGCTGGGCGTTACGAAGATCGTTTTGCCGGTCTCGGTCTTTAGCATCAAGATCGAGGATTACGAGGCGTATGATCTAGGTAGGCTTCCTTTCGTAGTCGATATTACGGCGTTTTTTAGGATCGTGGATTCAAATTTAGCCGCCCAGCGCGTCAATAATTTTCAAGATTTGAACAATCAGCTCACAAACATCATCCAAGGCTCGATCCGCTCGATCCTTTCAAGTCGCGTGCTTGAGGACATCTTGCAGATCCGCTCCGAGCTTGGGGATGATTTTACCAAGGCGGTAAAGACGCAGCTGCAAAACTGGGGTATCGAGCCCGTCAAAAACATCGAGCTGATGGATATCCGCGATAGCAGCGGCAGCAAGGTTATCTTTAACATAATGGAGAAGAAAAAATCCCAGATCGAAAAGGAGAGCCGCGTCGAGGTCGCAAACAACACCAAGCTCGCTCAAATCGCCGAGATCGAAGCCGCGCAGGCAACCGAAGTGCGCCAGCAGGAAGCCAATAAGATGGTGGGCCTTAAGACCGTCGAAAACGAGCGCGAAGTCGCGATCTCAAAGGAGCAGGCCGAGCAGCTCATCAAGGATCAGCAAAAGATCACGCAGGAAAAGGCGATGGAGGTCGTGCGGGTAAACGACGTCAAGCAGGCTGAGATCAAAAAGCAAGTGGAGATCGTAAAGGCCGAGCAGGAGCAGCGCAAGATCGAGATCGACGCCGAAGCGCGCAAAAACGCCAAGATCCGCGACGCCGAAGCGATCAAGGAAAATCAAATTTTGGTAGCGCAGGGCGATAAAGAGAAGCAGTTTCTCGCCGCCGCGGCGCTTTTGGAGATGAAGGATAAGGAGGCGCAGGGTACGCTAAAGATAGGCTCTGCAGAGGCCGAGGCGCTTAGGCTGAAGGAGCTCGCGCCCGTAAACGCACAGATCGAGCTCGCGCGCGAGATCGGCGAAAATCAGGGATACCAGACCTATCTTATTTCGATCAAACAGATCGAAGCGAACCGCGACATCGGCCTAG
This sequence comes from uncultured Campylobacter sp., assembly GCF_938030685.1. Taxonomy (GTDB): domain Bacteria; phylum Campylobacterota; class Campylobacteria; order Campylobacterales; family Campylobacteraceae; genus Campylobacter_B. The sequence continues at coordinate 2,365 of NZ_CALHHX010000184.1, forward strand.
AGCAGGCCAAGGCGCTAAGCGCGGCGGATCTTAAGATCATCGCAAACGAAGGTAGCGTAGGCGAGGGGATGAGTAAATTCGGCGAAATTTTAAGCGCCAAGGGCGGCACGCAGCTAGCCGCGATGCTTGAAGCGCTAAATCAAAGCGAGGTCGGCAAAAAGGTGCTGGATAAAATTTCAGGCGCCAAGGAGGGGGATAAATCCGAGTAATATTCGCAGTTTCGGGCGAGTAAAATTTTAAATTTATACGCTAGCGGCGCGTCGGACGAGAGTAAATTTGAGCGATACGCTAGCGGCACAGCGCGGGCGAGCAAATTTGAGCGGTCTGCCCGTTCGGGCGGTTTGACTGTCTGTACTTGGATAAAATTTAAGGCGCTAGCGGAATTTTAAAGATTACGAAATTTTAGATACTCGCGAAATTTCGAATTTCGCTGGAATTTAAAACGTCGTTAAATTTTAAAATGCCGCGGAATTTTAAATATTGCGGAATTTAAACGCCACATTTCAAACGCTCGTAAAATTTCAGGCTCTCGTGCGTAGCGTTTGAAAGCGGCGCGGTATTGTAAGTATTCGCAGGCGCCGAAACTGCGCGTAAATTTTATGAAATTCGCAAAGCAAGATTTAAAATTTAGGCGCGGGTGCATAGCGTTCACGCGAATTGCACTTAGTAGTTGTAGGTTTGCCGCCAATGCTTGAGCTCTGCCGTTTATCGGTCAAATTTTGCCGCCATGCGAGGCTAAATTTATTCGGTTCGGATGAAATTCAGGAAGCGCGAGCTGTTGGCGGCAGCGCAAAATTTAACCCATCCGCATAAAATTTTAAGGAGCGCACGATGGCAAACGCCGTAAATTCCGCGCAGTACCAAGCGCGCATCAAACAGGCGGAAACTCTTTTCGAGGGGCGAAATTTTACCCGGTGCCAAACGATAAATTTAAGCGGCGGATATGAGATCGTAAAAGACGCATATGGGCCCAGCACGGCAAGCTTTGGCGGCGGCGAATACGCGCTGTTTGGCGCGCCGCAGATAAAAAGCTGGCGCTGCATAGACGATAGGGCGGAATTTTTTAGCCTGATCCGCCACGCAGACGGCAAATTTTACCTCGTTTTTCGCCAGGATCTATACGGCTACAGCGTGCTTGATCTAGCCTCAGCGCAGATCATGCGCTTCGTGCCGGACGCCTGGCTAGACGGCAAGGAGAGCTTCATTTGGGATGGCGTGCACTATCTGCGGGGTTGGGACGCGCTAGCGGTGGACGGCTGCTACTGGGCGGCCCCAAACGGCGCGCATTTGGTAAGCTTTGCCGAGCCGATGAGCGAAGAGCAGAGATATGTAGACGTTTTAGACTGCATACGGGGCGGTTACGACATCTACGAGCAGGCTGATTTCGCGGGCTTTGAGGGTAATAAACTGAGCCTAAAATGCTTTCGCGCGGACACCTTGCGATATGAAAATATAAAAATTTCGCGCGAGCGTTGCCGCGAATGGATGCGCGAAGCAAAACGGCTATAAGCTTTAAATTTGCTAAATTTCGCGCCTAAATTTAAACGCTTGCAAGCGATAAATTTTAACGGCGAGCCGCAAAAAGCGGAATTCGGCGAGACCAAAGAGGCTGAAATAAGGAATACGGATGTTTTTTGAATATATTTTAATCGGCGCTTGCGTAGGCTTTATCAGCGGATTTTTCGGCATCGGCGGCGGCACGGTCGTGGTGCCCGTGATGATGCTCTTCGGCTACGACGTCAAGTACGCCATCGGCATCAGCATCATGCAGATGATCTTTAGCTCGATTTTCGGCTCGTTCGTAAATTTTAAAAGCAAAATGCTCGACGTCGCGCCGGCGCTGGTGCTGGGGCTCGGAGGCTTTTGCGGCGCGCTTAGTAGCGGCTTTATCGTAAGCTATTTCTCCTCCAAATTCCTTCTGGGCACGCTTATTTTGGTGCAGATCATAAATTTAATCAAACTCTTCAAAACCCCGACCGAGCCCACCGGCGAGGCCAATGAATCTAAAATTTTGCTCTTTATCGTGGGGTTGTTCGTCGGCGCCGTGGCGATCAGCGTGGGTATCGGCGGCGCGGTATTCGTGATGCCTATTTTGATCAGCTTTTTAAACTACGACATCAAAAAGGCCGTCAGCACGGGGCTATTTTTCGTGATATTTTCCTCAAGCGCGGGCTTTCTGAGCCTTTCCGCGCACGGGCTCGTGTACTACAAGATCGGTGCGTTGCTCGGAGTCGGCTCGCTAGCCGGCGTTTACGCGGGCGTCAAAACCTCGCACAAGATCGGTAAAAAGGCTCAAAAGCGCTGGATGATCGCACTTATCGTCACGATACTTTGTATAACGGTTAGGAAATTTTTGGCTTTGAGCTAGGCGTGCTTACCGAATCAAAGCTAAAATCGGATCTAAATTTAGTCGCGGCGCCTTGCCGCAAATTTAACTCAAATTTAAAAGAATCATCAATGAACGAAGCTCAAATTTCGCTAGCGGACAAAATTTCAGGCGCACTAAAGCGCCTGATCAGGGATAAGCTCGGCTCGCAGTACAAAGGCGAGGCGCCGTATTCGGGGTGTCGCGTGCAAGAGGGGTATTTTGATTTTTTGTGCGTGGAGTGCCGCGGATCGCGCATTAGGCTCTATCTTGACGACTTTGACGCGGACAGTTTCAGAGCCGATGCGCCCGAGATAGACGAGCTAGATCGCGAGGAGTTTGAGGCTATCGTCCCGTTTATCGCAAAGAGCGCGGAGGAGGAGTTTTTGGCTGAAGCAAATCTGCCGTTTTTTGCGTATAAGCTGGATTTGGCGGTCAAATTTGAAGGCGCGGGCAGCAGCTTGGCACAGCGCAGCTGCGAGCATAAATTTTACTTTGAAAACACTGCGCGAAAAGGCGAGCTAAAGCGCAAAATGGATGATTATATAGACGAGATCATCATCCGCCGCGATAAAAAGATCAAAGACGGCCGCGAGATTTTCGTGTTTATGGACCGCATTTTCGATCTTTCGCTTATGGATTACGACGAAGCGGCGCTTGCGGCGCTGCTTGAGCAGGTTATCGCCGCGGTACAGGACGTCAAAAACAGGCGACTTTTGGAAGATTTTATCATCGCGCTAGAGAATAATCTGCGGCGCTGGAAAGAGGAGAAATTTCTGCCGAAATTTTACGATATTTTAGGTGACGGCTGGAGTAAAGATTACGAGCTCAAAAAGGATTTTACGCGGCAAAACGTGGACGCGGGCGAGCTTGCGTTTTTCGTGCGGGCGGCGTTTTGGAATATCAAATTTAAGCGCTATAGTTGGGATGTGAATCTTGCGCGCAAAGATTTGGAGTGCGCGGCTAAAATTTTCGGCTCGGCGCAGGCGCAAAGCTATCTGGATCGCGGCACGGGCGAGCTTAAGGGAGAGCTAGTAAAATTTAAAGACGCGGACGTAGAGTGTCTAGCGAACGACGTTTTCGCACAGGTTCGCGTGAAAATCAAAAATGAAACGGCGGACGCGTATAAAAAGGCGCTAAATTTCATCGTAAAGCTTCTGCAAGCGGGCTTTTCTGCGAGCTACGCCGTAAAGCTTAGCTCCAAGGCGCAGAAAGTTTATCTGCCGATCAAAGGCCTTGCGCCCACGCAAACTCACCGCTTTTTCGCCGCCGCGCTTGCGCACGGGCTCGACGGGGAGCTTGAGCTTTACGCGAACGAGGCGTTAAAGCATAAGTTTGAGTTCTATGCCGACACGGACGGCAAAAAGTGCCTGATGAGCGGCAGCTACGCAGTATTTGGGCTCGCGCTAAAGAGCGAAAAATACTTTGCTCTCGCGCGGCGCTACTTTGAGGCGGTGGATGCCGAACATCAGAGCGCGCATATAAAATTTATCGAGGCATTTATCGACCGCTACGGCATTAGCGAGCGCAGTTTAGAGGTGATCGTCGCAGGGCTGCTGTCATATCAGGAGGATAAAATTTACAAAAGCTTAAAGGCGCTAATGAAGGGGCCTGCGAACAAAGCTCTGTTTGCGCACGCGATCTCGGGGCTGAGCGAGCATGAGAAAGAGAGCGCGGCGTATGCCGTGTGGGGTAAAAACTGGCAGAAAAATTTAAAAGGGTAAAATTGAGCACTATTTTATATTGGTTTTTGACTGAAATTCAAAGCGGGCAACGGTGCCTGATCGCTGTAAAATTTAGCAGACTTTTGAAAATTATAAAAATTTCGTTTAAGCGTAAAAAGCTTTGTTTCGGCTTAGGAATGGCATATCTGATTTTGTATTTGGCATTTGATTTCTTGCCGAAATTTTCATTTCATACGCCTATTTTTAATATTTTTTACGATTTTATCTACTTTATATTTAGAGTTTCTGTGCCGATATTTTTAGTCTATTTTTGCATAGACAAAAGCAAGCTTTTATTTGCAAAAAATCAAAATTTAACGCCACAATTTATGATTATTTCCGCTGGTTGGTATTTATTGGCTTTTTATCAATTCAGCAGAGGATATTTTTACTATTTTTATATTGCATCGTCGATTTTATTCTTAATTTTTAGGGTTAGGAGTATAAATTTTATCCTCTTTCTCACGCTGATTTGCTTCGAGCTATTTTTTGATGCGTTTTACGATACGGGCGGCTTCTTAGCTTTTTTGCTATTTTTTATGTCGATTTTTATGTGGTTTTTGTATGATAAAATTTTACGAATTTTGATAAAATTCGGCTCAGCGAAATCGGCAGAGAAAAGATCAAAATAAAGGAGAAAAAATGACGATAGACGGGGTAAAAATTATCGACAGCGATGATGGATGCGATATATATTTGACTATCACAGAGCGATACAAGGACGGCGAAAATGTTGAAACGATATTGCAAGATGTTTTGGCGCAGGCGGAAAATTTCTGCACCGATGAGCTTTATAGCGAGATTTATTGGACGGCCCTAGCGTATTCGCTTTGGAAGATCGGATTTTTAAATGATGAAATTCGCGAAAAAGCCCTTGCCATCATAAAAGGCGGCGCAAGCCAGATGTGGAATAAAGTCTTTGACAGATCTCAAAAGAGCCGCCAAAAAGCGCTTGACAAATTGGCGCTTCAGCTAAAAAGCGAAAATCCAAGACCGCTTAAACGGCCCAAAATTTCGAAGCAAAAAACGCCCTGTTTCGAGGAGGGCGACGTTTTGTCTATCCAGATGCAGCAGGGATACGGCGTTTGTTTTGTCTCGGCGGTAGATCAAACGCCCAGGAAGCTCGAGTACCACCTAGCCTGCACCAGACTGCTGCAAAAAGAGCCACCTGGCATGGACGATTTTTTAAAAAGCAAGATCGCAGGCTCGAAAAACGGCGACTTCCTTAGAACGGACTGCTGGTTTAATCATAAGGATTTAAAGGAGCTGCTGCCACATCTAAAAAAGATCGGTAAAGTAAAATTTACCCCGTTTAAATTGGGCGAATTATCTCCCGCGAAAGAATTGGAAGATTTTTATAATAAAATCACCGCAGATCCCAAAGTATGGGGCTTTAGGCTAATTGATACAGCCCGTTTCGTAGAGGCTGTGATCGAGGATATAAATGAATAAAAGCGTCGCGCGGTAAATTTTAAAATTTAACCCTGGCAAAATTTCATAAATTTAGCCCTTTGCAGCGAAATTTTTAAAATTTAACTCTCCGCGCGCGCTTTGCTTTTTGAAATTTCATCGCTGCTTGCACTATTTAAAATTTCATCATTGCTTGCGGCGGCTCTCGCGAGCGATTTTTGAAATTCGTATTTGAAATAAAACGTCCACGCAAGCGGACAGAGGATTATTAAAATGACGGCTACGACTTCGGCGGCTTGCGCATGAAATATTACAAATAAGGCACCTATATAGTTAAGAACATAAACAAAACCCCAAAATACCGCGTTTGAGCGGTCGTTTGATATCTCGGTTGCGGCCGAATAGATACAAATGCAAATTAGCGAGGCGATCAAAAAGGCCTCAAGGACGCCTAGTTTTTGGTAGTTTACGTCCGAAGAAAAATAACCCAGCGCGCAAGACGCTAAGATTATCGCGAGTAAAATTTTGCGTAAAATTTTAAGCGATTTGACTTCGGGCGAAGCATAGATTATATGCGTGCAAAGAGCTATAAAATAGGCACCTGCGACAAAATCGAAAAATATGTAATAAGCGAATTCTCCAAATACCCCCAAATCATAGCCGCTTACTAAAATTTTTTCATCTATGACATATAGCGTGCCGAATTTCGCCGCTAAAAACGCAACCGTAAGCAGGATCGGATGTAGTAGCGCCCTGCCTGCAAGCAGATCCGCGCAAATGCGCTTCAGGAAATTTATCAATCTTTTCACGCTAGGCTCCTTTGAGATTTTGCCGCTTGCGGCGTCTTTCGTGAAATTTTCGCCGTTTGGTTTAAATTTGGTCTTAAATCGGGATAAATTTTAGCTTGAGAGCTTTTAAAAATCGCTTAGTGACAAAGGCGTAAATTTGCGCGATTGAGAGAGGGTCGCGTATTTTAAAATTTGCGCCGTTCAAATCATTTTCCTATCGCAAGCTGTTTTGCAAGCGAGTACATATTGCAAAAGGCGCAGATGAAATGGGACATCAACTAGCTTGTCTGTCCGCTCATAGCATTTAAAATTTTATTCGATTTTTAGTTGCACAGCCGGCTTATTCGCGGCGGGTTTGCGCACGGCGAGGTTTGTGTGCGGCTGCGGTATGGATTTGCACGCAGTAGGGTTTACGCAGCAGGCAGCGGGTGGATAAATTTTGGTCTAAATCGTTAGCGCGGGTGCGCCCCGCTTCGCAGCGGATGCGAGGCAGGGCGTAAATCTTATAAATTATTTCGGCGGATCGCCTAGCTCAAAGCGTAAAATTTACGCACCTATAATCACAGCCGATAAAAGCCCCCATAAAATGGCTTCTATCGCTAACACTGAGTGAAGTACGGCCTTACTCATAGCTTCTCCTTTGTTTTTAATTTTATTATTTGCCAGACTCGGGCTGTTAGAGGCGTGCCCGATCGATCTATGAGCGGGATTATATAAGATGATTGTGTTCTTAATGTGTCTTTTAAAATTTACGGCGAAATTTTTACCGCCTGTCGTAAAGTGCGAGCGAGCGGCGGCAGATTTCAGGCAAAATTCGGTCGTCTGCGTTAAGGCGCGGCAAATTTAAGCGAGCCTGCCGCTCGCCGTAATGCGCGGCAAAGTTATAAAGGGCGGCGAAGTCGCAGCGCGCGGTAAATTTAAAGCAAAATTCCGACCTCGTCGCGGCGCGCGAGGCGTCCGCGGCAAATCGATATAAAATTTAAAGCAGAATTTTTTGTGAATGCGGCGCGCGACACGCCCGTGCTTTTTTACGTCGTCAAAGCTTGCATCATCAAAGGACAAGATTGCGTCGTCAGGACCCGTATCGTCAAGGCTTGCATCGGCGCGACTTGCGCCTGTGGGCGAAATTTTATGGCGGGCTACGAATTGCAAGACGCAGCTCATCCGCACCGTCTTGATTTGAAATTTAAAGCGGAATTTTAACGCGCGCCTCGGTTCCGACGCCCGGTTCGCTTTCATATTCGATCTGTCCGCCTAAAAGACCCGCCGCCGTGCGTACGATGCTAAGCCCAAGCCCGCTGCCAAGCTCTTTGTGCGATTCTTCGCACTGATAAAATCGGTCAAAAATTTTATCCAGCTTCTCGCGCGCGATGCCGATGCCTTCGTCTTTTATGCTCACCTGTGCAAAGCCATCGCAAGCGCAGCAACAAACGAAAATTTTACCGCCCGGGCGCGAGTACTTAAGTGCGTTTTCGATCAAATTTCGCCAAATTTGATTTAGCAGCCCCGCGTTTGATCGCACGCTAAGCGGCGACAAATTTAGCTCAAACTCGCGCTCTCCGTAGCTTTGGCTCAGCGATATGATGCATTGCCTAAGCTGCTCGTCGATACGCACCGTCTCATCTAGGCGCACCGCCGCGCCGCTATCGAGTCTCGTTAGCTTTAGCATGTCGGTGCAGAGCTTGCTTAAGCGGTTTGCTTCCGCGCCGATGGAGGCTGCGTATCGCACCGCGCGCTCCTCGCTCACGCCGCCCTCTATCATCTCGCTTAACGCGGCGATCGAGGAGATCGGCGTTTTCATCTCGTGCGAGACGTTTGAGACGAACTCCTTTTGTAGCTGCTCGTGCTTTTGCAGCTTCTGCGCCATTTTATTGACGTTTACTACAAGCTCGTCCAACTCGTGCATATAGAGGTAATCGGTGCGGTGCCTATGTATCTTGCGCTCGGCGCGCGCCTCAAAATCGCCGTTTGCGATCGCGGTGATCGCGTCTAATAGCCGCTTGATCGGGCGGAATAAAATTTTAAGTCCGAAGTAAAGCAGGGTAAAATTTAGCGCCATCGTGATTAGACAGATGATCGCGCACAGCGCCACTCCGTCCCAAAAACCGCCGATCTTGCCGCCGATGCCTATGTAAAAAAGCATGCAAACCGCAAAGCAGACGATGAAATTTATCACGCCGAATGCGAGCGAAGAGTAAAACGCGATGAAGCTTTTAAGGCTGATGAGGTATTTTTTCACGCTCGCTCCTTTTTTACGGCTTTGTAGCCGAGCCCGCGCACGGTGATTATCTCGAAATCTTTGGAGTTTTCGAATTTTGCCCGCAGCTTTTTGATGTGCGTATCGACGACGCGCTCGTCGCTGTCCGTCTCATAGCCCCAAATTTCGCTCATTATCTCAAACCTTGTAAAAATTCTACCCGCGTAGCTTAGCAGTAGAAACAAAAGACGAAATTCCTTCGGCGCTAGGCTTATCCGCTCGCCCTCGGAGCGGACGCTGAGCGTATCGTAGTCAAGCTCGCTTTCGCCGATGAGAAGTCGCTTTTCGTTCGCGATCTTCGCGCGCCGCAGTAGCGCATGCACGCGCAGCACGAGCTCTTTTAAATTTATCGGCTTGCTCATATAATCGTCCGCGCCGCTTTTAAAACCCGTCTGCATATCCTCGATCTCGCTTTTTGCCGTTATAATCAGTATCGGCTGGCTCTTGCCGTCGCGCCTAACGTATCTACTAAGCTCAAAGCCGTCCATCTTAGGCATCATCACGTCCGAGATGATCAGATCGAAGTG
>NZ_CALHHX010000185.1 GCF_938030685.1 uncultured Campylobacter sp.
ACAGTTCGCAAAATTTGCCGCGTTCGTTCATAACGGCGACCTTTGATGAGGTCGAGCCGATGTCGATACCGATAAAATGCATAAAATTTAAATCCGTCGAAAAATATTTCTACGCCGTAGAACTTTGATTTGAATGTTAGTCTTTTTAAGCTTTTAGACTGCTGAAATTTAGCGCTCGCAGGCGGCGTGGATTAAATTTAGTTTTGCACCGCGTTTGAATCGGTTTTAAATTTAAATTTAGCGCTCGCGGGCGATTAAAATTCCGCTTAAAATCACCACCGCGATGCCCGCTAGCACGATCGGACCGGGCAGATGGTCGCCTAGCATAATTCCGAGCGCCATGCTAAAGAGGATATCGCTGTAGCTGATCGCAGCGACGATGCCCGCTTTGCGCGAAGCGGCATAGGCGCGCGTCATGTAAATTTGAAAGTAGATACCGCTGACGCCCAGAAGCGCCACTAGCACCCAGCCAAAAAGGCTTGGCGGGTTGAAATAAGCGAGCTTCGCTAAATCCGCGCCGCTGAAAAGCCCTAAAATTTTAACCTCGCTACCTTCAAGCGCCCAGCCCGCAGCCATCATCATCGCGCTTAGAAAGGTAGCGGACGAGACGAAAACCAGCACGATGAGGTTGGTGGCGTAGTGTTTGCGAAGCTCGCGCACGCTCGTGTATGCAAGCCCCGCGCACATGCCGCCGAAGATTCCCACTGCATCGGTTACGCTGATGCCGATGTGCGGGCGCACGACGAGTAAAATTCCGCCAAAGCCGAGCAGTATCGCAAACCAACCGCGCGAGCTTAGCTTTTCGCCTAAGAAAAATGCCGAAAATAGCGCGGTGAAAATGGGCGCCGTCTTTTGGAAGGTAAAAGCGGTGCCAAGATCGATGTGGGCGATATTGTAAAAGGTTGCTAAGATCCCGCAGCTGCCGATAAAGCCGCGAAACGCGAGCAGCCACGGCTTGCCGCCCGGGCCCAGATTTTTTACCCGCCGTAGCGAAAACAGCACGATGCCGATGCCTACGACGTTGCGGAAAAACACGATCTCGGCGCTGCTCATATGCTCCGCCATAACCTTGGCCAGAGCGCCGTTTAGCGCAAAATAGAAGCTCGCTACGAGCATATAATAAACGCCCAGATGTTTCAGCCAAAACGCGGAGTAGAATTTTTGTTTCATCGCACGCTACTTTCGGTTCGCCACAAGTGTGCCCGCGACGATGATGAGTGCCATGCCCGAAAGCGCCATGAAACCGGGCAGGGCGTCGCCTAGCAGCAGCCCAAATAGCGTCGAAAAGATGATGTCTGTGTAGCTGATCGTAGCTACTATGCCCGCTTTGCGCGTCGCGGCGTAGGCCTTGGTGACGTAGGTTTGATAAAACAGCCCCAGCAGCCCTAAAAGCACGGCAAAGAGCCAACCCTGCGCGTTTGGAATTTTAAATTTGCAAAGCATAAAACTCAGCGCGGGCGCGTCTATAAATTCTGCCGCGATCATAAGCGCTGCGGGCATTAGCGTGCCGGCAAGAAGCGCAGAGAGGATGATCGTATCGGAGCTATAGTATTTGCGCAGCCCGCGCACGGAGGTAAACGCCATCGCGGCGAACAATCCGCTTAAAATTCCAAAAATATCGCTTGGCTGCAAGCCAAACTGCGGCTGAATTACCAAAACGATGCCCACAAAGCCTAGGCAGACCGAGAACCAGCCCATCGCGCCGAATTTTTCGCCGAGGGTAAAGTACGCGATGATCGCCGTCCAAATGGACGCCGTTTTTTGAAAGGTAAATGCCTCGCCGAGGCTGATGTTAGCGACGTTATAAAAAAATACCATCAGCCCCAAAATCCCGATAATGCCGCGAAACGCGAGCGTAAAAGGATGACCGCCCTTGTTTGCAAAGCGCGCCGCGCGGGGACGAGCCTTGATTTTATAAAGCAGGATCAAAAGCCCGGGCAGATTGCGAAAGAGCACGACCTCAAGCGATGAAATTTGCGCGCCCAAAAGCTTAGCAAAAACGCCCGTAAGAGAGTAGTAAAAGCACGCCATCAGCATATAATACACGCTTAGATGGTGCAGCAAGAAGTTGTTGTATTTCATCGCGCCCCTTTAAATTTGCGGAATTATACACGCATAATGATTAAATTTTAATATTCCGCCGTTTTAATATTTCGCCGCGCCGCCTGCTTTTGCACGCCTGGCGCGACGACTCGGTTTTGTACTTCGGCGCTTGCTTTTGCGTTTCTTGCTCACGGGCGCTAGTTCAGTACTTGGATATTGGGCGCTGCTTTTGTGATTTTTACCGACCCTCTGCTCTGCGCGCCGCCGCTTGCTTGAGCAAAGCAGTAAAATTTGCGCAGCTGCGGGCTTTTATGCTTTCGTGTAGTTGCGTCGGTTTTTAAAATTTATAAGATTTACGCACATCTCCGCATTCTGCGATATGTTCGGCGATGGATAGCGCGTTTTGACGTCTTGCGTCCGTGCGGCGTTCTGCTAGTGTCGCGATAAAATTTCGCTAAATTTAGCGCCTAAATTTCATAAAATTTTGCCGCCCGATTCCTGCGAGCGAGCGCGTAGAATTTGGCTTTAATCTATTTTTAGTTATAATCGCGCCAAAAACTACAAGGACGAACGTGAAAAGTTTGATCATCATCGGGCGCCCCAACGTCGGCAAGTCGAGCCTTTTTAACCGCCTAGCGGGCGCTCGCATCGCCATTACCAGCGACGTTGCGGGCACGACGCGCGATACCAATAAAGCCGAAGCCGAAATTTTCGATCGTCGCGTGCGAGTGATCGATTCGGGCGGCTTGGACGATACCTCCGAGCTGTTTGCGCGCGTGCAGACTAAGACGCTAAGCGAGGCCAAGAGCGCGGATTTGATAATCTTTATGACGGACGGCAAGCTGCTTCCGAGCGACGATGAGCGGCGGATATTTTTCTCGCTGCAGAGACTTGGCAAGCCCATCGCCCTAGCGGTCAATAAGATCGACGGCAAGCGCGACGAGGAGCGGAGCTGGGAGTTTAACGAATTCGGCGTTAAATTTTTCCCGATCTCCGTTTCTCACAACAGCGGCATCGATGAGCTGAAAGAGTGGATATACGGCTTTTTAGACCCTGCGCCCGCGCAGCAGGACGAGGATGAAATTTTTGATGATTTTATAGAGGGCTTTAACGACGATGGCGAGCCGAAAGAGGGGCGCGACGAGGAATTTTATGCAGACAAGACCATCGGCGTGGGCATCATCGGGCGGGTAAATGTTGGTAAATCGAGCCTTCTAAACGCGCTTGTCGGCTCGCAGCGTTCGGTCGTGAGCGATTATGCGGGCACGACGATTGATCCGGTGAACGAAAGCACGGAATTTGAAGGGCGTACGCTTGAGTTTATCGACACGGCGGGCATTCGCCGCCGCGGCAAGATCGAGGGCATCGAGCGCTTCGCGCTAAATCGCACCGAAAAAATCTTGCAAAACTCCGACATTGCGCTTTTGGTGCTTGACGCAAGCGAGCCGCTAAACGAGTTGGACGAGCGCATCGCGGGGCTTGCGGCTAAATTTGAACTCGGGCTCATCATAATTTTAAACAAATGGGATCTTTGCGAGCGCGATTACGACGAGTTTTGCCGCGATCTGCGCGATAGGTTTAAATTTCTTTCCTACGCGCCGATCATCAGCGTCAGCGCGACGGATAGGAAGCGGATCCATAAAATTTACCCGCTCATTTTGGAGGTTTATTCAAATTTCACTCGCAAGCTCGGCACCGCAAGGATCAATGAAGCGGTAGAAGCCGCGATAAAGGCGCATCCGATACCTCGCGAGCGGGGCAAATCGGTTAAAATTTACTACGCCGCGCAGATCGGCTTTGCGCCGCCAAAGATCGCTCTTGTGATGAACCGCCCGCAAGCGCTGCATTTTAGCTACAAGCGCTATTTGATAAACAGACTGCGCGCGAGCTTTGCTCTTTCGGGAAGTCCGCTAGTGCTGCTGCCGCGCAAAAAAGGGGAGAGCGATGAAGAGCGGTAATATCGTGCTCATCGGCTTTATGGGAGTCGGCAAGGGCACGGTAGCGCGGGCTCTGGCTGCGCAAAGCGGGATGTTTGCGCTTGATTGCGACGATATGATCGAAAGCTACGCCAATAAGAAAATCGGGCAAATTTTTAAAGAGAAGGGCGAGCAGAGCTTCAGAAAGATGGAAGAGGGCCTTGCGAAATTTTTAGAAAAGTCCGTCCGCTGCGCCGTGATCTCTACAGGCGGCGGCTTTTACGCCGTGAAAAATTTAAACAAAATCGGCACCGTCGTGTATCTGAAATCAAGCTTTGAGGGGATCATTAATCGCTTAAAAAACAGCGAAAACGCGGAGAAAAAATTTGCCAAGCGCCCGCTGCTAGCCGATCTGCAAAAGGCCGCGGCGCTGCACGCCAAAAGAGACGGGGCGTATGAAAAAAAGGCCGACATCATAATCGACGTCGAAAATAAAAGCGTAAAAAAGATCGTAAAAGAAATTCTATCCGCCTGCGACGGGCTAAATTTAAAGGGGAAAAAGATGTCTAAACAAAAGTGCCCGGGCGGCGGCAAAAATTCCAAGTCGCACGGAAAAGAGAGTAAAGGCGATAAGTTTAAAAAGAAAGAGGCGCTAAAGCAGAAGCTGTGCGAATTGATCGAGGGCTTAGAGCGCGAGCAAATTCCAAAACGCGTAATCGCGTGGCACTTCGATCTTTACGAGCCTTACGCGCTTGAGCTGGCGGGATCGAGTAGTTATGACGCGGATGACGACGACTGGGCGTGCGAGGACGAGGATGAGTTTTATCCGCAAAGCTCGCGCTTGCAGCTTGAATTTTTAAGCGAGCTTTCGTGGCGGCAGGTTTTAAAACTGCTCGTGCAGGCTCTGCGCGAGCTGCGAGAGCAGATGCCAGATGCAAAAATTTTTAAGTGCAAGCACGTTGCCGCAGGCTTCGTAGACGGCGATCTGATTTTGATTTAAAGGAGCAATGATGAGAATTTTAACGGGTCTTCAGCCCAGCGGCAAGCTGCATTTGGGCAACTACTTCGCGAGTATCAAGCAGATGGTAGATGCGCAAAACGCGGGCGAGCAGATGTTTATGTTTATCGCAAACTACCATGCGCTCACGTCCGTAAGCGACGGCGCAAAGCTTAAAAACTCCACCTACGAGGCCGCCGCGGCGTTTTTGTCTCTCGGGATCGATCCGAAAAAGACGGTGTTTTGGGTGCAAAGCGACGTGAAAGAGGTGCTGGAGCTTTACTGGATTTTAAGCGGATATGCGCCGATGGGGCTGCTTGAGCGAGCGCACGCATACAAAGACAAGATCGCCAAGGGCTTTGAGAGCAAACACGATCTGTTTAGCTACCCCGTTCTGATGGCGGCGGACATCCTGCTATACAGCGCGGAGGTCGTGCCTGTGGGCAAGGATCAGATCCAGCACGTCGAGATCGCCCGCGACATCGCGCTTAAATTTAACAACGCCCACGGCGAAATTTTAACTATTCCGCAAGCGCGCGTAAACGATGAAGTGGCGATCGTGCCGGGCACCGACGGCGCGAAGATGAGTAAGAGCTATGGCAATACGATCGATATTTTTGCAGATGCCGCAACGCTAAAGAAGCAAATTTCAAGTATCGTAACGACCTCCGAGCCGCTAGAGGCGCCTAAGCAGTGGCGCGGGTGCAATGTCTATAATATCGCGAAGCTATTTTTAAGCGAAGCGGAGCAGACGGAGCTACAGGCTCGCTACGAACGCGGAGGCGAGGGGCACGGGCACTTCAAGGCGTATCTAAACGAGCTCGTGCTTAGCTACTTCAAAGACGCGCGGGATAAATTCGAATACTATCAAAGCCACCGCGAAATTTTAGACGAGATGCTAAGACAGGGCGCGCAAAGAGCGGCCGCGACGGCTGCTTCATTGATGCAAAAGGTTCGCGCCGCCGTGGGGATTTATCGCTAAGGAGGGTGAAATGACGGATTACGCTAGAGAAATTTTATCTGACGGCAAGTTGCTTCGACAGAAGCTGGAAATTTTCTTGCAAACCCCAAGTAAGGTTGAAATTTACGCACGCGCCTGCGAGAAATTTTTCGCCGCGGGCAAGCAGCGCGAACTAACTTACGTAAGCACGTGGAGCTGGTGGGCCTTTTTCGGTACGCTGTTCTTTTTTCTGTACCGCAAGGAGTATAAAATTGCCGCAGCCCTATTTGCCGTTGTGGTAATTTCTTGCTTTATTCCGTTTTTGGATGAATATGATAGAAGTATAGGAATGGCGATTAGCGTCAGTAGCGGGACTATGGCGAAATATTACGTTTGCGATAGTTTTGTTTCATTGCTGGATAAACAGGACGACGAAGCCCTAAGAAAGGGCGGCGGCGTGAATAGATGGGCGATATGGCTCGCGGTAATATTTTACGCTTTGGTCGCAATCGTGTTTGCGCTGATAATTTCAAACGGCGGCAAGGCTTAGTCGTTTTAAAGGGCTTCCGCGCTCAAAATAGCTAAATAAATTTTAAAAAGGGGTAGAGATGAAAGCGATCGTAACGGTGATCGGTAAGGACAAGGTTGGCATTGTAGCGGGCGTTTCGGCTAAGCTCGCGCAGCTTGGACTAAACATAGACGACATCAGTCAGACAGTTTTGGATGAGTTTTTTACGATGATGGCGGTGGTTTCCAGCGACGAAAAGCAGGACTTCACGGCTCTACGCGAGGAGCTAAATGAGCTAGGCGAAAAGCTAAAAGTAAAGATCAACATCCAAAGCTCGGCGATCTTTGACGCCATGCATAACATCTAAGGCGCCGATATGGACATCAAAAACGTAACCGAAACGATCGCGATGATCGAGGAGCAAAATTTCGACATCCGCACGATCACGATGGGCATCAGCCTGCTTGACTGCATCGATCCGGATATCGACAAAGCGGCGGAGAAAATTTACGCAAAGATCACCGATAAGGCGCGCGATCTAGTAAAAGTCGGTAATGAAATTTCGGCAGAGCTCGGCATCCCGATCGTAAATAAACGCGTCTGCGTAACACCTATCGCCATCATCGGCGCGGCGACGGATGCCGCGGACTACGTGCCGCTTGCTAGAGCGATGGACGAGGCGGCGCAAAAGGTCGGTATCGACTTTATCGGCGGCTTTTCGGCGCTCGTGCAAAAGGGCTACGCAAAGGGCGATAAAATTTTAATCGACTCGATCCCCGCCGCGCTCGCTGCGACGCAGAAGGTCTGCTCGTCGGTAAATATCGGCTCGACCAAGACTGGCATAAATATGAGCGCGGTCGCCGATATGGGGCGCGTGATCAAAGAAACGGCGCGGCTTTCCGATCTGGGCGCCGCCAAACTCGTCGTGTTTGCCAATGCCGTCGAGGATAATCCCTTTATGGCGGGCGCATTTCACGGCGTGGGCGAGGCTGAAGTCGTCATAAACGTGGGCGTCAGCGGCCCGGGCGTCGTTAAGCGCGCGCTTGAGAAGGTGCGAGGAGCGAGCTTTGACGTGGTCGCCGAGACTGTTAAAAAGACGGCGTTTAAGATCACGCGTATCGGACAGCTCGTAGGACAAATGGCGTCCGAGCGCCTGGGCGTGAAATTTGGCATCGTCGATCTATCATTAGCTCCGACCCCTGCCGTGGGCGATTCGGTAGCGCGCGTGCTTGAGGAGATGGGGCTGGAGCGCGTCGGCACGCACGGCACGACCGCGGCTTTGGCACTGCTAAACGACGCGGTCAAAAAGGGCGGCGTGATGGCGTGCAACCAAGTAGGTGGGCTTAGCGGCGCGTTTATCCCCGTTTCCGAAGACGAGGGCATGATAGCCGCGGTGCGCGCGGGCTCGTTAAATTTAGAAAAGCTCGAAGCGATGACCGCGATCTGCTCGGTGGGGCTCGATATGATCGCAATCCCGCAGGATACGCCCGAACAGACGATCGCCGCGATCATAGCCGACGAGGCCGCGATCGGCGTGATAAATCAAAAAACGACCGCCGTGCGCATAATCCCAAAAGGCAAAGAGGGCGACACGCTGGAATTCGGCGGGCTTCTGGGCAGCGCGCCCGTGATGAGCGTAAATAAAAACTCATCTGCCGATTTCATCGCCCGCGGCGGCCAGATACCGGCACCCATTCATAGTTTTAAAAACTAAATTTATAAAGCCCTCCATAAAAGAAATGGAGAGCTTTAATGGTTAAATTTAACCATTAGAAAATAGTTTAAATTTGAGTTATAATCTTTTATAAGAACTTAAATTTTCTATAAATAACCAGAAAGGATTTTAATGTCATATGTTCGAACAGGTAGAGTAGATAAGGCGGTAGAAACTTCAACTCCAGTATTTTTGTTTATTATATTAGCAATGTTTGCTTTTGCGATTCACCAATTACATTGTTGATAGAGCTTTATTTTCAAAATAAACTATTAAAAATAAGGCATAAAAAAGATATTATATGGGCTTTAAATTCAACATATTCATTTTGGATTCTTATTCTTGGACTATTTGTAATTTGCCTATTCGACCTATTTAATAAATATAGGTCAACTATTATACCGTTGATAGTATTAATTTTATTGCTAATTCCACATATAGTCTTATCACTTAAATACAAAAGTAAATTTAATCGGTTTGCTAGATTAAAAGCAATAAAAAGGAAAATCAAAGCACAAAAGGAAGCCGATATGATTTTAAAGCAACAAAAAGAGGAAGAAAGAATAAAAAGAGAAATTAATAAAATGAATTGTTAGATAAAGTCTACTTCAAATTTGGAGTAGAATTTATCTGCACTCCCGCATTATTTATTGGTATAGCGCAAATAAGGAGGCAAAATGCAAGAAAATTTCAAAAGCCCCGGCAGCGGTTTGGGCGGTTTGGGCAGCATGGGCGGAGGCTTCGGCGGTATGCGAAACCCCTTCAATCGCGACAAGCTCGCAGACGCAAGACGCTTCGGCATCATATCGGCGGCGCTTATGCTGATTTCTGCGCTTACGGAGCACCTACCGGGCGGCGAGGGGCTATTTAGCATCAGGGCGTGCCTGGGCTGGGCTCGCTCATCCTTCTTTACCGCGCGGCGAAAGGTATCTCCGAGCTTGCGGGCAGTGATACCGTCTCCAACGTCAAATTTATAATTATCACCGCGATTGCCTATGCGGTTGCTTCGATATTGCAAAACCGCGCCTTTACGATTATCGGCGCGCTGGCGGTTCTGTTTTTCATAGCTAGGCTCTATTACGGGCTGTATAAAGACACGCAAAACGCGCTATTTCTGATCGCCGTGGGGGTTTCGTTCGCGGGCGGCATACTGTCCGTCATCTCGGGCGACGGCTCGCGCATATCTGTGCTGATGGATTTTGCGGCGCCTGCGGCGTTTTTGTTCGCGTGGCTTCGGACGGAAAAGATCGCTTAGCGCTTTTGCGTCTGCCAGCCTAAGAAGCGAGCCAAATTCTTTCGGCGCGGATTAAATACAGCGCGCAAAAACGGGCGTAGCGTCAAAATTTTAAAAGATGACGCGAAAATATGAGGCGGAAATAAAATGCAAAAAATGGCTTGGAAATTTGGCGAGCTTGAAAAAGTTGCAACGGACGAGGGCTTCATTTGGTACGCGGAGCTGGAGTTAAAAAGCGAAAGCTTCGGTGAGGTGCCGTTTTGCCTCGTGTCTGCAGATACGGCGGATGTGGATGACGAGACGATCTTGCTCGCGCAGCGCATCGCCCGAGATATCGATCGGTACGTAAAAGACGCCCTTGCCTTCCTGCGAGACGAGCTTAGACGCGAGTATCGTTTGGGCGAGGATGAGCTTAGGCTGCTTGACGTGCCCGTTTGCGATCTGCCGTTTGGGCTCCCGCAATGCACGTTTTACGCGCGCGATACGCAGTGGTTGATGAGATTTGCTGAGGGCGCGCTTGATATTTGCGATCCTTTCGGCATCGGGGTGATTTTTGAGGGCGAAAGACCGCTGCGCGTGGAAAATTTAGAGTTTTGCTAGCTGCGGTAAAATGCTAAATTTAAAGGCGGACGGGAATTTTAATGTTTTGCCGAGTTTAAAATTTTTCGGCTCTTCGCGAATATAACGCGGTAAATTTTAAAATTTAACCGCAAGGTGCGGCATCAAAAAGACGCGGCGCCGAATTCAATATAATCTCTAAAATTTAAACGCTTAAAAGGAGAGAGCCGTGAGCGAAAAATTTCAAGCCGAGATGAAAGAGCTAGACGAAAAATTCGCCGCAATACCGGAGAATTTAAAGAAGCGATACGACAAACATAGGCTAATTAGGTGCTCTAGTATGGTATTTTAGCGCTTTTGTTCGGCATTGCATCGGTAGTTTCGCGACTTATTTCCTACGTGGATATTCAGATGCCCGAGCCCTTTTTGTTTTGTGTGGCGGTAGTTTTATCCATTTGCTTGACGGCATTTTGTTTAAAGTGTTACAAGACAAAAAAATACAGCAACTTTTTCATAAAAAATCAAGATGCCAGTTTGATGATTTTTACTTTTGAGAATACGGCTAGCTTAGTCTTGATTTTATTTCCCACTTTGCTATTTCTATCTTCGGCAATGGGAGGTTCGCGAGATGAATTAAGCGGCGCCGGCACTTTATACGGAATCTTTATAGCTCCGATTTGCATATTAGTTTTTCTTTTATGCTATTTTTATAATAAAGGCTCATATACTCCAAGGATCCATATCTGCGGCTCTCAAACGAAGCTTGATTTGTCGGTGCGAGAAGTCGAATTTAAAGAGGATGAACTAAACGAGAAATTTGCCAATATTCCAAAAAATTTAAAAAGGCGATATGACATACATAGATTAATTAGGCGTGCGAGCGCAATATTTTTGGCGTTTTTATTTATCATTGTCACATTTGCGAGCGCTATTGCTACATTGCGTGGCGTTGTTATTGTTTTAGTAATGTTATTTTCGTCCATTCTATTAACTATAGGTTATTTAAAAAGTAATTCTATGAAAGGATATAGCAAGCTTTTCATAAAAAATCAGCGAATTTCTTTAGTGGTTTTTACTATTGAAAATTTAGCTAGCGCGGCTTTGATTTTGCATCCGCTAGCGCTCATAATAGTGGCATTGATCGCTAAAAATAATGAGAGGATAATAGACTTGCTTTTAAGTGGCTCGAATATATTGTCTGTTTGCTTGATCGTTTTCGCAGCGTGCTATTTTTTCAACCGAAGCACATATATTCCAAAAAACGATAAATTCTGCTAAATTTAAACGGGATTAGAGCTCGCGAATATTCTTGCTGATGGATTTTGTGGTGCCCGCGGCTGTTCTTATTCGCGTGGTTTCGGACGGAAAAAATTGCTTAGAATCTTACGGATGTTTACGTAAGAAATTGGGCGAAATTCCGCTTCGGCGCGGAATTTAAGCATAGCGCGACAAACGCGTAAAGATGGCTGTAAATATGGACGCACGGAAAAGCAATAAAAGTCGCAAGATGCAAAGATGGGCACGGAGCGCGTTGCGGAATATAGGCGCGAGCTGCTGTGAATTTCACATTGTGTTACGCGCGCAAATTTCACGCTCCGCCTGATAAAATTTAACGCTCAAATTTCACGACAAAATTTCACGGCGCTTTTAAGCCTTGCGATTTACAACTTCCTAAGCTTCGCGATCTCATCGCGCAGCGCAGCAGCCTTTTCAAACTCCAGCGCCGCCGCGGCATCGAGCATCTGTTTGCGAAGCTCCTTTACGATCTTGGCGCGCTCGGCGGCTGGCATCTTCTCTAAATTGGCACCCTTTCTTAAAATTTCGGTGCCGTCCTCGATCTTTAGGCTCTCTTCGATATTGCGGCTTGCAGAATGCGGGGTTATGCCGTGGGCGCGGTTGTATTCATCTTGAAATTTACGGCGCTTTTGGGTGATGTCGATCGCCTCTTGCATCGAAGCGGTGATCTTTTTGCAAAACATCACGACCTGCCCGTTCACGTTTCGCGCGGCTCGCCCCATCGTCTGAATGAGGCTGGTGCGCGAGCGCAAAAAGCCCTCTTTATCGGCATCCATGATCGCGATAAGGCTTACTTCGGGCAGATCGAGCCCCTCGCGGAGCAGATTTATACCGATTAGCATATCGTATTCGCCGCTGCGAAGGCCGCGGATAAGCTCGTTGCGCTCGATCGCATCGATGTCCGAGTGCATATATTTGACCTTAAGCCCAAGCTCCAGATAGTATTTGCTCAGCTCCTCCGCCATCTTTTTGGTTAGCACGGTTACTAAGATCCGCTCGCCGCGAGCGATGACCTCCTTTGCCATATCGTGTAAAATTTCGACCTGGTTGTCGCTGTCTTTTAAAATAATTTGCGGATCGAGCAGTCCCGTCGGGCGCAGTATCTGCTCATATACGGCTCCGCGGCTAAGACCAAGCTCGTAATCATTTGGCGTTGCGGAGACGAATAGAAATTTAGCCTTTTTATTGATAAACTCATCAAACATCAGTGGGCGGTTATCAAGTGCGCTAGGCAGACGGAAGCCGTACTGCACGAGCGTTTCTTTGCGGCTGCGATCTCCTGCGAACATCCCGCGAAACTGCGGCAAGCTCACGTGGCTTTCATCGACGATGACGAGATAGTCCTTGCCCTTGCTCTCGTAGTAATCAAAGAGCGAATAGGGCGTCTCGCCCGGCTTTTGGCCGGTCAGATAGCGCGCGTAGTTTTCGATCCCCTTGCACATCCCCGTAGCGCCCAGCATCTCAAGGTCAAATTCCACTCGCCCTTTCAGTCGCTGCGCCTCTACGAGCTTGCCCGCGTCCTCAAAAAATTTCAGTCTCTGCTCAAGCTCATCCTCAATCCCTTTGATCGTCGATTTTAGGCGCTGCTCGCCCACGATGAACTGGCTCGTCGGGTAGAGAATAAATTTTTTGACGCTTTGCGTCTTTTTGTTTTCCAGCACGTCCAGATGATACATCGCCTCTATCTCGTCGCCGAAAAACTCGATCCTAAAAGCCTCGTCGTTAAAATATGCGGGGTAGATGTCGATCACGTCGCCGTTTACGCGAAAATTCCCGCGATCAAAAAAGTCGTCGTTGCGTTTGTAGCCCATATCGACGAGCTTGCGAAGCAAAAATTTAGTGCTAAATTTTGATCCGATCTCAAAAAACAGCACCATGCCTTTGTATTCGGCGGGATCGCCCAGGCCGTAGTTTGCCGAAACCGACGCCACGGTGATGACGTCATCAAAGCTCAGCAGGCTCGCAGTGGCACTTAGCCGCAAGCGCTCGAGCTCTTGGTTTACGTCGCTGTCTTTTTCGATGAAAAGATCCTGCCTAGGGATGTAAGCCTCGGGCTGATAATAATCGTAGTAGCTGATGAAGTACTCGACGTGATTTTGTGGAAAAAAGCCCTTAAATTCGCTATAAAGCTGCGCTGCGAGAGATTTATTATGCGTCATTACGAGTGCCGGAATTCCAAGCCTCTTAATAATATTTGCCATGGTAAATGTTTTACCCGAGCCGGTAACTCCGAGAAGGGTTTGGTATTTGTTGCCGCTTTGAAAGCCTGCGACGATGCCTTCGATCGCTTTTTCTTGATCCTCGCTCGGAGAGAATTTGCTCTCGATTTTAAAATTTTGCAAAATTTTTCCTTTTTTAAAGCCAAAATTGGGTAATATTTTTATTTAAATTATATCAGAAAAGGCGAAATAATGGAATCAATCTTTGACGAAGAGAAAAAGGTCGAGGGCTTAAGCAATAAAGTAGCTGAGCTGATTAGACGATACACCGAGGCTAGGGACGAAAACGAAAAGCTACGCACCGAACTAGCGACGGTCAAGGCGCAAAACGAGGCTTTGGGAATGCAGCTTGGCACGCTTGAAAACGATCTGGCGTATCGCAAGATGAGTGATGAGGATCTAAGCAAGCAGATCGACGATATTTTGGCAGGCGATAATTTAGGCGAGAAATGAAAGAAATTTCGGTTCAGCTTACGAGTAAGTCTTTGACGAAAAAATACGCGATAAGCCTGGATGATGACTTTGCAAAGGTCTTCGGCAGAGACTGGCGGATTTTAACTCGTGGCAGCGATCATCTGGATGCGGGCGAACTACTTGAAGCCTATATCCAAAAAAGCTATGAAAATTTCATGCTTAATAAAAAAATAGATGCCTTGGTAAAGGACATCGACGAAGGAGTAAAATGATGAAAATGAGAAAAGGTGCGGCAGTGGGCGGCGGCGTAAGCGGGATAATATTTTTAGCTATTATAATCTTCGTGATAGTAAAAATAATATATCCTAAATTAAGCGGTGCTAAGGATGAGGTTTTAGTAAAAGCTTATGCAGTCGAGCTTGAAGGCGTATTTAAAGATATACAACGCGACTACTTAAATCAAGGAAATTTTCGCGAGCTAAAGAGCATGACGGGCTCCAGACAGTTTAGTGATAGTGATCTAGAAAAAACCGTCACTTTAAATCAATCCTTTGATTACGGAGTAGGACCGAAGTTAAAAAACGATATGATCTTTTGCGCGACGATCACCTTGCGTCAAGATAGTGATGGATATTTTTTCGAGACCTCGAATATCAACCGCAACAGGGAGCGATGCGAAGCATTTCATAAAGATACGACTTATATGAAGTTAAATGGCTTTAGAATAGGCAAATAATTTTTAAAATTTAATCGCGCGACTGCTATGGATTCGTAAAGCGTCCGTGTAGCAAAAGCGCGATAGTGCTAGTGAAGTGCAATAAGCTGTCATTGGCTCGCACCTCGTGCCAAAAGCATGCTAAGATCTCAAGAATTCATCTTTATAGACATTTTTTAAAATTTAGCTTTAAAATTGGCATTTTTACATTTATATTGACAGCTTATCGGCTAAATTTTAATCATATTTTAGTTTGTAATTCATATCGGTCGTGATTTATGCTATTGCGGTTAAATTTATGAGATGGGTGCTTTGAAGCTATGCCCCTCGCATGGCGCGGCGATGTGAGCTGTGGCTGGATCTGCGAAAAGCGCCTTATAAAACAAGCGTATTAAGGCAAAATATCAAGATTATCTTAAATTTATTGAAATTCGCACCCCGAAAACGCGCGAAATTTTATCGGTGCGGGCTTGGGCGTGAGTTTTAAAATCTCTCATAGAATTTTATCGCCGATTCTCAACCGCCGATTTGATCCATTTGCGCAAATAATCTAGCTGCTGCGGCGTATGGAACCAATGCTCGCCGTTTTTCATAATGCTTAAGGTGCAGTCAAATTGTTGCGTAAAATTTTTAGCGATGTAAAGAGGGGTCATATCGTCGTTTTCTGCGTATAGAATTCTACTGGGCGTTTCCCACTTAGTGATCGGATTATTCAAAACAAAACTCCAATATTCCCAAAAAAGCGGTTGCCCGACATGAGTCAAAATCATCCGCTCTTGCTTCAATCGCTCCTCGCTGACGCCAGCCCTACGCATTATATTTGAAATAACGCATTTCATATCAAGTATCGGCGAGACGAAGAGGCAGTCGCTAAATTTTTCATCGCGGAAGCTTTGCAGGCTGAACCAGGCTCCTATGCTAACGGCAAACAGCGCGATTTCTTCCCAACGCTTCTTTGCATACGATAAAATTTCGCGAAATTCAAAAATAGCGCGTCGCGGATCGCAAGAAGCGGGCTCGTGCCGCCTCTGTCCGTGACCGGGCAGGTCAAAGCTAATTACCTGCCAGCCTTGCTCACAAACGACGGAAGCCAAAAGCTCCGCATCATCTTTGCTTCCGCCTTGCCCGTGAGCGTAGATATAAACTTTTTTCGAGCAGCTCCCCCAAACGGCGGCGGGAATGCCACGTATCTCGATCGTGCTCTTTTGCATTTTTCGTTCCTTTAAATTTTTTGCGCCGCTTACCCGCATTTTGCGGCAACGTCGCAAACTTGAGTAATAAATATTGCTAAAAATTTAATAGCACGCCCTGCTAGACTGTCTGCGATTAGCGATAAATTTTAAAATTTTACGCGCGAGCTGCGCCTGCCGCTTTGTTTTAAAATTTAGCCGCATGAAATTTCAGGTGGCATAATTTTTATTCTTGCAGCGCAATTAAATTTTTATGTCTTAGATTTCTGCAAGCTGAGAAATTTAAAATTTAAGCTCACGCAAATTTTATCGCGACTCGTGCAAAATTTTAAAATTTTACGTCTGCTTTATTTGCAGGCTGCGCGAACAAATACCGCTTAAATTCCAAGCGTGCTCACGCCGCAGAAATTAAAATTTGCGCTAATTTTACAAGCCCTGACTGAGATGGTTTTTAAAATTTCGGTGCTTGATAGCGCCCGCAATCGCGCTGTGTTTGCCATGAACATATCCAAAAAGCTTAAAAAATCAATCCTGCGGCGCCGAGTTTGAGCCCTAAAGAGATAACTATTAAGACCCCAAGCCCTGCAAAAAAGCCCGCCAGCACGTCATCCAGCATCACGCCGAGCCCGCCCGGCACGTCGCGATCCACGCGCCCGATGATCGAGGGTTTGCGGATGTCAAACGCCCTGAAAAACAGCAGCGCCAAAATCATCGCAAGGGCCGAGATCCTGCTGCTCTCAAAGCCCGCGATCAGCTCCCGCAGCGGCAGCGAAAAGATCTCGCCCACGGGCGCTGCGACGCACATCGCGATCCACACCCCCACGACCTCGTCGATGACGATCTCGCTGTTATCGTGCGAGCAGGTCCGCTTCTCATAATCGCCTACGATCTTAAGCGAGACGAAAAAAATGATGCCGGCGCACAAAAACAGCGTCACCTCGCCCGCCAGCATCAAGATTGCAAGCCCCACTATCCAGCCTGCGATGCTGCCCCAGGTGCCGGGCGCGGGCTTTAGCAACCCCGCGCCGAAAAATGTAACGAAAATTTTATCCATAATTGTCCTTTTAAATTTTGCTTTTTAAAATTTTACCGCTTATTTTAATTAGGGCATCTGCTCGCGTGCGAAAATTTTAAATTTCGTTCGTGTAGAATTAATTTGCCCGCCCGCACGAAATTAATTCTACTCGCTCGCCACAAAAATTTCGCTCGTTAATGTAGGAATTTTAAAATTCTACTCATTTGCGTAAAAATTTTAAAATTTTGCTCGCTTGCGTGGAGATTTCAAACCCATACGCAAACGCACGGCATTTTGCGCGAGCGGCAGTCGTTGCGCTGCATCCGAGTTTTGCGCCGTAACTCGCAGCGACCGCCTAATTTTAAAATTTTAAGCTCGCTTGTCGCAAGCTTAAAATTTAGATCCGCTGTACTGCTTTACATATCCATCGCGCCTTAAAATTTTAAATCCGCTTCGCCGCAAAATTTTACTGCGTCGTTATAAATTTGCTACGTAGCCGAAGCTTTAAAATTTAAAGCTCGTTTTACCGCACCGCT
This sequence comes from uncultured Campylobacter sp., assembly GCF_938030685.1. Classification (GTDB taxonomy): domain Bacteria; phylum Campylobacterota; class Campylobacteria; order Campylobacterales; family Campylobacteraceae; genus Campylobacter_B. The sequence continues at coordinate 17,296 of NZ_CALHHX010000185.1, forward strand.
TGTTTTAAAAATTTAGCTTCATTGCGCCACAAAATTTTACGCCAAATTCTGCCCGCCGCTCTTTATGCTATAAAATTCCGCGCAGTCCTTTTTTTCTGCGCTATGAAATTTTACTTTACGTCTAGCCGCCGTAAATTCTAACGTCGCGAAATTTTACCCTCTGCCTAGCTTCCGCAAATTCCACGTCATTTTTTGCGTCGCGCCCTCGAGAGCTACGTCTTTAGCGCGCTGGTTTGATACAGTTGCATCAGCTGCTCGTAAAACTCGCTCTCGCCGTGGCTCTGCAAGATCCCGCTGTTTGGAAAAAGCTCGTCGTAGAGCTTTTGTAGATCCGAAAATCGCGCGGGAAAAAGCTCGCTTAAAATCATCGCCGAGATCTCTTTACGCATAAAAATCGCGGGCGGCAAAATCCCCGCGCGCAGCAGTGCCTTGAGATTTTGTGTGCGGTAATGCACGTGATGATGAGCGCCGTGAGGGCAGTTTTTCGTGCTTACGAGCACCTTGCACTTCTCGCAATAGACGTATTCGGGCATCAGCAAAATTTCGATTTCGCCGCGTTTTTGATACTCGTCCAGCACCGAATGCACGCCGCCACCTTCGAAAAATAGCTCCATATTTGCGTGATTTTGCCCAAAAATTATTTTGTTTATACCTAAATTTTTTGCGATTGCGCACTGCAGTGCGGGCTTGTCGTCAAAAATCGCAAGCGAGCCCAGATCGATCATCATGGCGCGTTGCGCGACCAAAAAATTTTGCAGCAAATAGCTTAGCGTTTTTTTGCGTAGCTCGTAGGGCAGGGCATCCGTGCTATTCGTGCCGGTTAAAAAAATCACCACGAAATCCGCCTTATCGATCATATGCCTAATCAGCCGCTCATGCACGCGGTGGATCGGATCGGCGCAGGTAAAAAACGCTGAAATTTTAGGCGCGGCAAGTGAGCTTGCGACTTTTTTTATGCGCGCGATTTGCTCTGCAAGCTCATTTTTTAGCAGCGTGATGCGCCCCTGCACCGCAGTTTGCTCTGCGTATGCGTTTTGAAACACCGAGTCTGCGACCTCGCTTACGCTTGGAACATAAATGTCGCTAACGTCTATGCGCGTGACAAGCTCACAATAGGCGGGATTTGCAGCGGGATTTTTGATGAAATTTTCGGTGGAATTTGAGATAAAATTTCCCGCCGAATTTGCTACGGATTTTGCATCTGCGCTACAAACGCGATTTATCGCAGAATTTTCGGCAATGCTCCGCGCGGAATTTGCCGCAGAATTTACACTGGAGCTTTTCGCCGAATTCAAAGTGGCGTTTTTCGCAGATTTTGTATCTGCGCTGCAAGTAAAAGTTTGATCATAGCACGCAGCAAGACTTTCTATATGGTCTAAGCCCTCGCTTGTAGCGTTTATAGCGCTTTGCGCACTTGCAGTGCGCGCGAAATCCGTGCCGCTTTTTGCAAAATTCTGCTCGTTTTGCGCCGCGGCAGAAACCTCTTCCTGCAAGTTGCGTGATCCTTTAACTAGCAAATACGCGTCGTTCTCGCCGCTAAGCGAATTTTTGGCGCATTCGGCTATGCCGTCCTTTCGGAGATAAAGCTCCAAAATATCGCCCTTTTTTGCGTCCGCGCAGGAAAAAACGAAATTTATGCCGCATACGCTTAGCTTGCTTGGGCGCAGTAGCTCGCAGCTCTTGCCGAAAGCGCCGTTTGCGAGTAGGCTCAAGACGTTTAGGTCGGAGCGCGAGATCACTATCTTGCGGATTTGCGTTGCGCTATTATTTGCGCCTTTGCTCTCGCTTCCGGCTTGCTCTGCTTTTAAATTTCTTGCCGCGCCCTTAGCTCGCGCCTCGTCTTTTCTGGCATTGCTCGTCTTTGACATTTTTAAATTCCGCATCGTTTTTAAATTTTGCTTTGCCTTTAAATTTAGCGCCGCGTCGCTCGAAGCTTTTGCGATGTTTAGAGGTTTTGTGCCGCTTAAAATTCCTTCGCTTTCAAGCGGTTTTATTTCGTTTAAATTGCCGGTATCGCGTGAAATTTCTGTCCCGTCTGCGATCCACACCGAGCGAGCGCGGCTATTTTTTTCTTGCGATGCCATATTTTTTTCTTTTCTCCCAAAGCGATTTTCGCGAAATCCCAAGTGCCGCCGCCAGATCGGAGTCGAAATACTCGTCTTGGTGCGCTACGATCGTGAGCTTTACGTATTCTTCGATGCTTAAAATTTCACTGCGTTCTTTGCTGCTGCCAAGCGTAATTTCGTCGCTAAAGCCCTTTTGCGCGCCGATGGATCCGGCGATTATACGCATGGATTTGGTTTTGCTTAGAAATTTTTCCTTCTGTGCGCCGCTTAGGCTATCAAAATCTGGTGCGTAAAAAATCTCCGCGCCGCGTTCTAGCGGCTCAGGGCTTTGCGCGGATAGAATTTTAAGGCGCGATTTTAGCGCAAGCGCGATCTTAAATACCGCCGCAGCTCGCGCTGCCGCATCACCGCGCAAAAGAAGCGGAAATTTTATCTGCGCTAAACGCATGTGCGGTATTTCGCACGAAAGAGAGATCTCTTTAAGCAACGCTTCGTAGGCTTCGTTTTGCGATTTTAGCGAGCGAAACTGCGCGTAGTGCTCGATTTTTTTGATAAGCTCCTCTATCATAAAAGGCTTTTGGATATAATCCGTCGCGCCCGCTTTTACGGGGTTTAGCACCGTTTCGCTATCGACGTAGGCGACCATTAAAATTATGATCGAGCGCCTAAATTTCTCGATCAGCGGATAAAAGCTCGCGCCGCTCCAGCTCGTAGAGAGCAGCACCGCCTCAAACTCCTCCGCAAGAGCTGCCGCAGCCGCCAAACTCGCCGCGTTAGTGCATTCATGCCCCAGCGCGCCAAGCTTGTTTGCGATACTTTGAGCAAGATAGCTTTCGCTCTCGATGATTAAAATTTTCATACGTCCTGCGCCTTTGTTGCGTGCTTTTGCCAGTCGTAGAATTTCAAGCTTACCGTAGCCTGCGCGGCGATACCCTCGCTTCTGCCCGTAAATCCCAGTCCTTCGGTCGTGGTCGCTTTGACATTGACGCGCGCGCAGTTTAAAATTTCGCTCAAAGCCTCCTGCATCTGCGCTTTGTAAACGCCGATCTTCGGGCGCTGCGCAATGATCGTGATATCGGCGTTTACTAGCTCGTAGCCGTAGCCTCTGACGCGCCGCATTACCTTTCGTAACAGCTCCTTGCTATCCGCGCCTTTAAGCTTGGCGTCGCTGTCGGGGAAAAGCTCGCCTATATCGCCTAGCATCGCCGCGCCGCAAATAGCGTCGATTAGGGCATGGATCGCTACGTCGCCGTCGCTGTGTGCGATCAGCGCGAACTCGCACGGAATTTGCACGCCGCCGAGCACGATGCCTGCGCCTTTTTCAAGCGCATGCACGTCGTAACCCGTACCGCAAAAGATATCGCGCGAGCATGGTTTTAAATTTAGCGCCGCTAGATCGCTTGTGCGCGTGATCTTAAGCGCGCCCGCTTCGCCTTTTATAAATTCTAACCGCCCGCCCGCGCTGCCGATCGCCGCGCTGTCGTCGGTAAAAATTTCGCTTCCTTCAAGCGCCTTTTTAAGTAGCGCCGTGCGCGAAAGTTGTGGCGTTTGGATGAGGCGCAGCTCCTCTCGCTCCACAATGCGCTCGCCGAGATAGGTCGTATCATTTACGCCAAGATAGGGGCTAACGCAGTCCGCGCTGCCTAAATTTCGTATCAGCGAGGAGATCAGCCTTGGCGAAATTTGCGCGCGCGCCACGTCGCTTACGAGCACGAGCTCGCTCTCTACGAGCTGCAGCGCGTTTTTTAGCGAGCTTTGGCGATTTGCACCGCCGGGGGCGAAGTGAAATTTTAAATTTGAAGAGCCGCATTCATCTGCGCCGCATTCGACTTGAGCTTTAAAATTTTCCGCGCCCCGCGGCTTGCTTGCGTCGTTTAGATCATCTGCGCCGCATCCGATCCTGGCCTGCTTTCTTTGAAAGTTATACTCGCTCGCGCCGCACTCCGAGTTTTCTCCGCGCGCCGAGGCTAGGCTGCACGCATAGAGGCGCTCGCAATAGCCCACGTCCTCCTCGTTCACGGCGATTATGATTTTTTTAAATGGGTGCGCCCGCGCAATGCTCTGCGCGACGTATTGCCAAAGCGGCAGCTCGCCCACGCGCAGCCACTGCTTTTTGACGGGGAGACCAAACCTGCTCGAATCGCCCGCGGCGAGCAAAATCAGCGATATATCTTTCAAATTTTATCCTTGAAATTTTGTTACGAAATTATACGTATTAAAAATGAAAGCAAAATTAATCTCGGCTTGCGAGCTAAAATATCTTGAGTTTAGGCGCAAATTTACGCGGCGCGGCGGCGAAATTTCAGCTTACGTTACGAAAATAAACGGCAAAAGAAAAGTAAGGATTAATGAAATTTGTTATATTATACGCGCATTTTTAAGTAAGCGAGGCGAAAATGACCGAAAGCTGCGTATCACAGATCTATTTTGCAAAAAAAGGCGAGCTGACGCCACAGATGAGAGGGGTCGCGCAAAGCGAGCGCATGGACGTGCGGGCCTTATGCGATCTCATCGCGCAAGGAAGAGCGATCATCCCCGCAAACGTTAATCACAAAAGCCTAAAGCCCATCGGCATCGGGCGCGCGCTGCGGTGCAAGATCAACGCCAACATTGGCTCCTCGGGCACGACGAGCGATGTCGAGGGCGAGCTGGAAAAGCTCGAAGCCTGCTTAAAGTACGGCGCCGATACGGTGATGGATCTAAGCACGGGCGGCGATCTGGACGAGATCCGCGCCGCGATAATCGAGCGCTCGCCCGTACCTATAGGCACGGTGCCGATCTATCAGATGATCCATGAGCTGGGCGATATTAAAAATTTAAAAACGAGCGCTATTCTTAGTACGATCGAGAAGCAGGCGCGGCAGGGAGTGGATTATTTCACGATCCATGCGGGCTTTAAGCTCGAGTTTATGCCGCTGCTGTCCCGTCGCAAGATGGGTATCGTAAGCAGAGGCGGCTCGCTGATAGCGTCGTGGATGATGAAATTTCATAAGCAAAACCCCTTCTACGAAGCGTTTGATGAAATTTGCGATATCTGCGCCGCCTACGACGTATCGCTCTCGCTGGGCGACGGCTTGCGCCCTGGTTGCTTATACGATGCGACCGATAGGGCGCAGCTTAGCGAGCTTGAAATTTTAGGCGAGCTGGCCCTGCGCGCGAATGAAAAAAACGTACAGGTGATGATCGAGGGGCCGGGGCATATCCCGTTTAACGAGATCGAGCTTAATATACAGTTAGAGCGCAAGATCTGCCGCGACGCGCCGTTTTATGTGCTGGGGCCGCTTCCGACCGACATCGGCGCGGGCTACGATCACATCAGCTCGGCTATCGGCGGGACGATGGCTGCGTATTGCGGTGCCAGCATGCTCTGCTACGTAACGCCGAAGGAGCATTTGGGGCTTCCCAATGCAAGCGACGTCAGAGAGGGTATCATCGCACATAAAATCGCCGCTCACGCCGCAGACGTCGCGCTAGGCAAAGCGGGTGCGATAGAGCGCGATCATGCGATGAGCGATGCGAGGTATGGTTTTGATTGGAACAGGCAGTTTGAGCTTAGCTTCGATCCAGATCATGCGCGCGAGCTGCATGACGAGAGCCTGGGCGATGAAATTTACAAGGGCGCGGAGTTTTGCTCGATGTGCGGGCCGAAATTTTGCGCATATAAAATCAGTAGAAATTTAACCGAAAATAAGGAGAAGGAATGAGTAAAGACGAAGTCTTAAATTTGCTTAAAAGCGTGATCTATCCGGGCTTTTCTAAAAGCATCGTGGATTTTGGATTTGTAAAAGAGGTCGAAATCGGCGATAGAATTTTCGTAGGGATCGAAATCCCCAGCGCCAAGCCTGAGATCGCCGCAGAGCTCAGATCGGCGGTGCAAAAGGCGCTCGGCGCGGACGTGGAAATTTTAATCAAACAGCCCAAGATCGCCGAGGAAAAGAGCAACTCTCGCAGCGGTAAAAATATCGCGCCGCAGATCAAGCATTTCGTGATGATCAGCAGCGGCAAGGGCGGCGTAGGCAAGAGCACGACGACGCTAAATTTAGCCATCAGCACGGCAAAACTCGGCAAGAGGGTAGGAATTTTGGATGCCGATATTTACGGGCCGAATTTGCCGCGAATGATGGGCGAAGATAAGACGCAAGCAAGCGTCGTGGGGCAGAAGCTAAAGCCGATCTTAAGCCACGGCGTGGAGATGATGAGCATGGGCGTGCTGATGGAGGAGGGCGCGAGCCTCATCTGGCGCGGCTCGATGATAATGAAAGCAATCGAGCAGCTGCTAAAAGACGTGGCGTGGAGCGATCTGGATGTACTGTTTTTGGATATGCCTCCGGGTACGGGCGACGCGCAGCTTACGCTCGCTCAGAGCGTGCCGGTGACGGCGGGCGTGTGCGTCACGACGCCGCAGACGGTCGCGCTGGACGACAGCGCGCGCGGACTTGATATGTTTGAAAAGCTCCACATCCCGATCGCGGGCCTTATCGAGAATATGAGCGGCTTCATCTGCCCCGATAACGGCAAGGAGTACGATATCTTCGGTCGCGGCGGCGCGCAAAAGCTGGCGCAGCGATACAACACCGAAGTAATCGGCGAGATCCCGATCGAGATCGCTATCCGCGAGGGCGGCGACAGCGGCAAGCCGGTAAGCTTCTATGCGCCCGATTCTTTAAGCGCGAAGCGCTACGAAGATGCCGCGTGCAAGCTGTGGGAGAAGATCGAGAAGATCGACCGCGAGGAGCTCGTGGACAACTCCGCGATCCAGCCGGTGATGGACGGCAAGAGCGCCTGCTCGAATTAGGACTTTGGCGGGCGCGGGCAGGGTGTCAAATTTCGCGTGGAATTTCTCTTGAATTTTGCATATTGAAATTCAACGCGGAATTTAATAATTTGGAATTTTACGCCTAATTTCGCTGCAAATTTTATAATGCTCGCAAAATTTCAGTATGCAAATTCGCCATAGAATTTTGCCCGTAAATTTAGTGGGTAAAATTTAACGCGGGTTTTGTGGCTTGGAATTTCGAGCCGAATTTTGTAGCTCGAAATTCCTGGCAAAAATTCCGCCGCGAAATTTTGAAGTGATTTTATGGCGCCAGCAAAATTTTTGTGTAGAGTTTTGTAGCGCGAGTTTTTATACTAAATTTTAGAGCTTTAAATTTCACTTTGATTTTGAGCAAATTTATAGCGCTCACAAAATTTGGGCAGACGAAATTTCGAGCTAGAATTTTACTCAAGCTTCGTTGTGTGAGGGTTCAGATAAAATTCTAAGCGCAGAATTTAACGGCGAAAATTAAATTCCAAACGCGCAATTCAGCGAGGTAAAATTTGCCGTAGAATTCCGCCTTGGAGTTTTAAATGTAAAATTTTAAGCATAAAGCTTTGCCGCAGAATTTCAAAATGTGAAATTTTAGCGCTAAAGCTCTGTTTTAAAATTTTAAGATGGGGCTTTAAAATATGAATTTTAGGCTTGAAATTTATCGCGTCTAGCTTTTTAGCGGTAGCCACAGCATTGCGCTAGTTTAAAATTTTTATTTTGCCGGGTTTCATGGCAGTGGAGCTTATCTGCGAAAGCCTCTGAGAAGCTTATTTAGAGTGGAATTTTATCCGTATCGGTCGCGGCAAGGAAATTTCTCGTGCATCTGAAATTTAAGCAGCTGGAATTTCATTCGTATAGGCTGTGGAGCCAAAGCGGCAAAATCCCTAAGCCTAGGGCTTTTAGGTTTAGGGATTTTACTTTTATACGAAATAAGAAA
>NZ_CALHHX010000186.1 GCF_938030685.1 uncultured Campylobacter sp.
AAAATTCTAAACAGGAGAAAACTATGGCTAACAACCGAGTTATAAAGATGCATTATGAGCTAAAAGACGGCAAAACCGGCGAAATTTTAGAGTCAAATTTAAACTCCGATCCGATCGCCTTTCTTAGCGGCAAAGATCAAATCATCCAAAAGTTGGAAGATGAAATTTTAAATCTACAAGCGGGCGAGAGTAAAACTGTTTGCATAAGCCCTAGTGACGGGGTCGGCGAGTATAAGCAGGACGCCGTGCAGATCCTGCCTAAAGAGCAGTTTGCGGGCATCGATCTAGTCGTCGGTATGGAGCTTTTCGGTCAGGCGGAGGACGGCGCGACTACCCGTGTGAGCGTCAAAGCTATCGGCGAGCAGGACGTTACCATCGATTTCAACCATCCATTTGCGGGCAAGGAGCTGGAATTTAACGTAAAAATCGTCGAGAACCGAGAAGCGACGGCGGACGAAATTCTTACCGGCCAGCCGGAGGGTGCTCACGGCTGCGGCTGCGGACATAATCATCACGAGGGGCACGAGTGCTGCGGCGGACACGGACACGATCATGCAGAGGATCACGAGTGTTGCGGAGGCCATGGGCATGCAGACGGTCATGAATGCTGCGGAGGTCACGATCACGGGAAAGATCACGAGTGCTGCGGCGGGCACCATCACGAGCATTAGGACTTTTTTATGAAATTTGTTTTTATCTTCCCCGGACAGGGCTGCCAAAGCGTAGGCATGGGCAGGGAGTTTTACGAGAGCTCCGCCTTTACGCGCGCGCTTTTGGATGAGGCTTCAAGTTTTACCGGCATCGATTTTAAAAATTTACTGTTTGAGCCCGGCGACAAGCTCGACGTTTCGGAATTTACGCAACCCGCGATTGCATTAAATTCTATGATGGCGCTTGCGGCGCTGCAAGAAAGAGCGGATCAAGAAAAGCTTAGCATCGCTCCGCAGTTTTTACTCGGACACTCACTGGGCGAGTTTAGCGCGCTAAGCGCTGCGGGAGGAATAGAGCCGAAGCAGATGCTAAAGCTAGTAAATATTCGCGGCAGGCTCATGCAGAGCGCCTGCGAGGGCAAAGGCGCCGGAATGATGGTGATCTTAGCTCTTGCCGACGAGGCAGTTGAAAAAATTTGTGCGGATGCGACGAGCGCAGGCAAGCAGGTTTGGGCGGCGAATTATAACTGCGACGGGCAGATCGTGGTCGCGGGCAAAAAAGATGATCTTGCAGCACTCGAGGGCGAGTTTAAGGCCGCGGGCGCAAAGCGCGCGATGCTACTTAATATGAGCGTCGCAAGCCACTGCCCGATGCTAGGGAGTGCTAGCGACGAGCTTTTGGAATTTTTGCGTCCTGCGCTAAAAGAGAGCTTTGCCCCCGTCGTCGCTAACGCCACGGCGCGCGCATACACGACAAAATCCGAAGCGCTAGAGCTGCTTAAAGCCCAACTTATCGGCCCCGTGCTTTACAAGCAAAGTATCAAAAATTACGAGGGCGAGGCGGACTGCTTCGTCGAGTTCGGCGCGGCGGTTTTAAAAGGGATAAACAAAAAGATCACGCAGAAGCCGACCTTCAGCATCACGGATCTTGCGAGCCTAGACGAGTTTTTGAAATTTGCAAAGGAGAATGGATGAAAGTTGCGATCTTAGGCGCTATGCCCGAAGAGATCGAGCCGCTGCTGTCCGCGCTGCGCGAGCGGAGTGTGAGCGTGGAGGCCGTGGAGTACGCGAATAATAAATTCTACGCCGCTAAGCTTAACAGCCACGATCTCGTGATCGCATATTCAAAGATCGGCAAGGTAAATTCCGCCCTGACGGCTACGGTTATGATCGAGAAATTCGGCGCGCGCGCGCTTATCTTTACGGGCGTCGCGGGGGCTTTGAAGAGCGGCATCAAGATCGGCGAAATTTTATACGCCACCGCACTCGTGCAGCACGATCTGGACATTACGGCGTTTGGGCATCCGCACGGATTCGTGCCGGGAAGTAAAATTTCAGTCCAAACCGACGCGAAGCTAAATTCTATCGCGCAAAGCGTTGCCGAGCAGCTAGGCATCACGCTAAAATCGGGCGTCATCGCTAGCGGCGATCAGTTCGTAAGCGGCGAGGAGCGCAAGAGCTGGATCGAGCGGACGTTTGATGCGAGCGCGGTCGAGATGGAGGGAGCGAGCGTAGCGCAGGTGTGCGACGCGCTGGGCGTGCCGTTTTGCATACTGCGCGCGATAAGCGACGAGGCGGGACACAAAGCGGAGTTTGACTTTGACGAGTTTATGGTAAAAAGCGCGCAGACGAGCGCAAATTTCGTCCTAAAAATGATCGAAAGGTTATGATAAACCTCTCCAAAAAGCTACTTCGCCGCGTCGGACAGGCCAACGCTAAATACAAGATGTTCGAGCGCGGCGATAAAATTTTACTAGCTCTTAGCGGCGGTAAGGACAGCATGAGCTTGGCGCACGTGCTGAAGCACTTCCAAAGCGTAAGCCCGCTAGATTGGGAGTTTCGAGCCGTCACCGTCACCTACGGTATCGGCGAGGATCTGCGCGAGATAAGCGCCCATTTTAAAGAGCACGAGATCCCATACGAGATAATCGATACTAAAATTTTTGAATTCGGCAAGGAAAAGATCCGCGCGAACACCACGTTTTGCAGCTTTTGCTCGCGTATGAGGCGTGGATACATCTACTCCTACGCGCTTGAGCACGGCTTTAATAAGATCGCCATCGCCCATCATCTCGACGACGCCGCGGAGAGCTTTTTTATGAATTTCACCTTCAACGGCGCACTTCGAACTCTCGCTCCGCGCTACGTCGCCGAAAACGGGCTTGTGATCATCCGTCCGTTCATTCTTGCGCGCGAGCGCCAAATCGCCGCCTGTGCCAGAGATAACGAGCTTCCGATCATGCGCGAGGAGGAGGTCTGTCCCGCGAGGCAATACGGCGGCAAGGAGCCCACTGCGCGCGCCGCTACGAAGGAACTTTTGGCGCAGTATGAAAAGGCCCATCCGAGGTTTTTTATCAGCCTGCAAGCCGCCTTTGCCAACATCCACGAAGAGACCTTTTTCGAGCCTAAATTTTAAAATTTTAAGCGGTTTGATCTCTCGGCTAGAAAAGCTCGAGTATGGTTTTTGCCGCGACAGAAACTTTGCACATATAGTTTAATTTCTTGCTCAAACGAGCCGCAAGCCGTAGCGCGAGCAGTTAGCTTACTGCGTCCAAAGCTGTGCACACCAGCTCGGGCTGCACGCTAGAGCGGTTCGCCCGCTGCGCCCGAGGGCTGCGAGTAGGGCGGGTTACGCCGCCTGTATATGCTTTTACGAAACGCCTGAGGTTAATTGTAATGCCGTCTTTCGGCGCCGCACTTTCGTCTTGCTCAGATATCGCCCGTGTCCAAGCGAGCTTTACGGGCGAATATTAGGAGGCTTGCAAAGTTTGCGCGAAAGATAGTTTTAGAAATTTCATCTCAAAAAATGCTTTAGAAATTTAATCCCGTAAAATTTTAAAATTTTATCGGAGGCTTCCTTTCGGGCTGCGGGTGCGGACTCGATCGCCGTGCGCCGTAAATTTAAACCGCCCGCTCCGCTAAAGATAGTTTTAGAAATTTATTCCGCAAAATGTTTCTAAAATTTTACCTTACAAAATTTCAAAATTTTAACGAAGCCGAGTTCAAAATTCCGACGGAGCTAAATTTTAAAATTTCAAAGCAACCGAATTTTAAAATTTAGCAAAGCCGAATTCTGAAATTTTATCGTAGCCAAATTTTCGCTCTCGTTTCATAAACGTTACATTTTGAAATTTCGCCGCTCGCTCTCGGTTAAATTTCGCGCCGCTTCAAAGCCGCTCAAAACCTCCGCTGTCGCGCGCGTAGATTAAATTTTAAAATTTCGCGCACGTCGCATTGCTTCTCAAATTTACACACTACGAAATTTTAACCGATTTTCGCTCCGAAATTTATGCCGCATTAATCGCCGCGGATATATAATATTAAATGTCATATTTCACATAAGGAGTAAGCATGGCTACAATCCAACCAAGCTATAAGCTTTTCATCGACGGCGAGTTTGTGGGTGCCGAAGGCGGCGCGAGCCTAGACGTTTTTAATCCCGCTACAGGCGAGAAAATTTCAAAGATCGCAGATGCTAGCAAGGCGGACGTCGATAGAGCGGTCGCCGCGGCGCGCAAGGCGTTTGAGAGCTTCCGCCGCACTAGCGTTTATGAGCGCAGCGCGCTGCTAAACAAGATCGCCGACGTCTTAGAGCAAAACGCCGAGTTCATCGCGACCGTAGAGACTATCGACAATGGCAAGCCGATCCGCGAGACGCGCGCGGTCGACGTAGCGTGGTCGATCGAGCATTTCCGCTATTTTGCGGGCGTGATTTTGGGCGAAGAGGGCAGCGCCAATATGCTAAAAGAGCGCTATCTATCCGTCGTCTTGCGCGAGCCGATCGGCGTAGTAGGACAGATCGTGCCGTGGAATTTCCCGTTTTTGATGGGCGCGTGGAAGCTCGCTCCGTTACTTGCCGCGGGCGATACATGCGTATTTAAGCCAAGCTCCGAGACCAGCCTTAGCATTTTGGAGTTCATCCGCCTAATTGCGCCGCTACTTCCAAAGGGCGTCATCAACGTCGTAACCGGCAAGGGAAGCAAAGCAGGCGAGTTCGTCCGCACTCACAAAGGGCTCGATAAGCTTGCATTCACTGGCTCTACCGAAGTTGGTAGAGGCATCGCGTTAGCCGCGGCGCAAAAGATCATCCCTGCTACGCTTGAGCTTGGCGGCAAGAGTGCAAATATCATCTTTGACGATTGCGACTTCGATGTTGCGATCGACGGCGTGCAGCTGGGGATCCTTTTCAACCAAGGCCAGGTCTGCTGCGCGGGAAGTAGAATTTTTGTACAGGAGGGCATCTACGATAAATTCGTACCGGCGCTCGTGGAGAAATTTAAGCGCATCAAAGTAGGCGATCCTCTCGATCCTAACACCCAGATGGGATGCCAGATCAACAAAAAGCAAGCCGATAAAATTTTAGAGTACGTAAAAATCGGCGTAGAGGAGGGCGCTAAGATCGCCGTGGGCGGCAAGCGACATAGCGCGGGAGAGGCTTTCGTCGAGCCTACGCTACTCGTGGACGTGCGCAACGACATGCGCGTGGCGCAGGAGGAGATCTTCGGTCCTGTGGGCGTCGTGATTAAATTTAAAGATCAAGACGAGCTCGTCCGCATGGCAAACGACAGCCTCTACGGACTAGGCGGCGCCGTATTTACGCGCGACATCGCAAAGGCGCTCACGGTCGCACGCCTGCTTGAGACGGGTCGCGTGTGGGTCAATACCTACAACCAGATCCACGCGGGCGCGCCGTTTGGCGGCTACAAAGAATCGGGCATCGGTCGCGAAACGCACAAGATGATCCTGGATCATTATACCCAGACCAAAAACATCTACATCGACACGATCTCCAAACCGAGCGGCTTTTACGAGCAGTAAGGCTTAGCGCGGTATCTCGGGCTACGTTTCGGGCGGTTTGCGCCGCCCGAGAATTTATTCTGCTTTAAAAGACAATATAAAAAACGGAAATTAAGTTTAATAAATATATAATTAGGCACTATTTAAAAGGAGAAAAAATGAGACGAATTTTTTTGTTGAGCCTTACGGCTATCGTAGGTTTAGGCCTTACCGGGTGCAAGGAAGACGAGCCTAAAAAAACGGTTGCAGATTATCTGCTTGCGCCGCTAGAGGCAAAAGCGAAACTAGAGCTTTGCGAAAAAATGCAGCCAAAGGATGTGATCAACGACAAAGAGTGTAATAATGCAAACAAAGCAAGAGATTATTTAAAGCACCTTAACGGAGATCCCAATAGACATTGGTCTGAAGTGGATTTTTATATAAAGCACCCTGAGCGAATTAGCGAGGATCTTAAAAAATAACAATTAAATTTTTGAAAGTAGTAGCGCAAATGCGCTAATAATGTTTTTCCTGAAGCGGAATTTAAAGAGAGAAAAGGGAGCGGAAGTCTTAACGGCGAGCATTAAGTAGTTTCAATTTTTTCTAATTCTTCGGAATTTTTCCAAATTTCTTTGCAGCTTTTACAGCCGCGTGCGCTCAAACGTCCGATATGACTTTTGTCGCGGGCGGCTCGACAAAAACCTTACTTGACTTACTGCGCTTACGGATGGCGAAATTAAAAAATCAGCCTGTTTTTATAGTTTGATAACTACGATAGCAACCCATTTTCGCTCCTTATATAAAATTTATTCATATTTAAAATTTTTAAAATTGAAATATCTTACATTGCGTTCTTTTAGTAGAATTTTCAGCTTTTCAAAATCATCGCTCGCTATGTAGTCCATCGGTATAGAGATTGAGCCTAGATAAATCAATATATCATAAATCTTCGGCTTAAGTCTTATGGCTAAAATTTGTTTAAATGATATAGGGATTTTATATGCGGTGAATTCCTTTATATCTGTAAGCATGATAACTTTTTCCCAGAAAAAATATTTCACTACCATACGATCATCATAGCACGCAATAAATTTAAAGCAATTCGGAATAACCGTCGTATAAAAAAGACCGATCAGCATCACCCAGCCTGCGATAGGCGCATAAGGTTTATCGAGCATTATAAAAACAATGGAGATATAAAATTGTAAAATTTTAATTACCGAATAAAAAGGTCCGTAAAAACGCCTCGCCCTTTTTATGATTAGTAGCGGCTCGCTCGGTTTCGTATCGTTCATTTGAAATTCCTTGATTTTTCAAAATTTAATAAACAAATATTTTTAATATTAATGCAAAAAGTCCCAAATAAATGCAAAAATAGGCAATAAATGAGATTACGCAATAAAATACACCTACGAATTTGTGTGCAAAACCTAAATTTTCTTTGGTTTCTTTCATAGATTTAATCAATACATTAAAATCAAAAAAAATGCTTTATATAATTACCCTTCACATAAACGCTATTGAGCAGAATCACGCCAAGTAGCAGAAATATAAACCAGCCTCTAGCTAGGTCATGACAAGTACCCATTTGCCCTCCGTTTATATAAAATATTCAGGCGAATTTTAACTTCGCTATGCTTACGCAGCGTTTAAATTTAATCTCGTCAGCGACTACGCTAAATTTTAAAATTTTAAGCTAGCCATTTTAAAGACTCGTTATCTGCGCAAGTGTGCGTAGCAGGCGCATGCAAAAAATAGCCTCGGGCGCTGTTTTATCGCAGGCTTCCGTCCGCATCAAGTCATACCGAGCCGCGCCAAAGTCTCAAAACTCATGCGATTGCCGATTTTGTTATCGAGCCGCACCGAACCGCAGCCAAACTCACACGGAGAAAATCTAAATTTACGCTATAATCTTGCAAAGCGGAGCGTAGAACTCCTGCTGCGCGTGTGCGACGAAATTTAAACAAAGGCCCGCAAATTCGGGCTTCTTAGCTTTCGCGCGGCTGCGGCGTAACGCTAAATTTAACGGAGGGCGCATGGATAAAGAGCGGTATATTTTTGAGAAATTTAGATCGAAGCTTAATGGCGATGATTGCGCCGTGATCGGCGAACGGGCGTATTGCAAGGATCTTTTTGTCGAGGGCGTGCACTTCCGCCGCGGCTGGCTGAGCCTGCGCGAGATCGGTGCAAAGGCGATGCTCGTAAATATCTCGGATATGATCGCGACGAACGCGCGCGCCAAATACGCCCTGCTGGGGCTTGCACTGCCGCGCGAGATCGGTACGCGCGAGATCGACGAGCTGTGCGCGGGCGTGAGCGAGACGGCGCGCGAGTGGGGCATACGGATCATCGGCGGCGACACGATCGGCTCGGATCGCATCGCGC
>NZ_CALHHX010000187.1 GCF_938030685.1 uncultured Campylobacter sp.
CGTCGCCGAGTTTGGAGCGCATCATCGAACAAAACGAGCAGATGTTGTCGCAAAAGGGCACATGCAGATAGATCACGCAGTCGCTGTCTTTTGAGGGCTGCTCCAGCGCGTCGAACAGCTCGTTTTCGCTTGCGGAAACGCTCTCGAAAAGTTTGGAGCGGTGGTGGGATTTAATGCGTTCTTTAAACATCTATTTGGCCGCCTTTGCGTAAATTTCATCCACCGTCTCGCCGATCTGCGGGCTGCCCCGCAAGATGAGCGTCGGAGCTTTTAAAATTTTGCCCGATTTTACGGCTTTGGTATTTTTAAGGATCGGATTTGCCTTTAAAAAATCCTCCGTCTCGCCGCCTACGACGACGATTATATCGGGGTTTTGCTCCAAGATGTATTCGGCAGATACTGAAGGCGTGCTGCCTTCAAGACCGTCTGCGATGTTTTTGGCGCCTAGGCGAGCGAAAATGTCGCCGATGAGGGTTTTGTCATTGAAAGCCATCGTAGCGTTCGCGCCGAAAAACATAGCCACTTTTTTGCCGCGAAGGGCGGGTTTGTCTGCAAAAATTCCATCCATCCGCGCGCAAATTTTATCCGCCTCGCTCTCCTTTTTTACGATCGCCGCGACCTTCTTTACGTTTTGGCAGATATCTGCGGTGGAGTTTGCATCCATTGCAAGACTCTTAAGTCCCAGCTTTTGCAGATTCTCGCTAACGCCCGCGGAGTGAAAGCTCGTGATGACTAGATCGGGCTTAAGCTCGACGATCTTTTCCATATTCGGCTTTACGTAGGTGCCTACGCTAGGCAGTTTCGCGGTTTCTGCCTCCGGGCGGATCTTGCTCATCGAGGTAGTTGAGATCGCAGCGATCTGATCCTGCGCGCCTAAGGCGTAGATGATCTCGACTGCGGCGGGGTCGAGCACTACCAGGCCTTTGGCGAGCGCAAAACTCGCCGAAAGCAAAGCTATAAGAATTTTTTTCACATTTTCTCCTTTTGCGGTAAGATAAATTTGGTTCCTAAATTTTCAACTATCAAGGCGTCAAAGCCGTAAATTTCTTTTATGATCTGCGGCGTAAAAAGCTCGCTCGCGCTACCGCGATACCTCACTGTGCCGTCTTTTAGCATCAAAATTTCATTGCAAAAAAGCGAGGCTAAATTTAGATCGTGCAGCACGATGACGCTCGTTAAATTTAGCGTTTTGGTTAAATTTTCGCAGATCTTCATCGCCTCGATCGCGTAGTTCATATCAAGCGCGCCCGTGGGCTCATCGAGCAGTAAAATTTCAGGCTCGCTTACGAGCGCTCTGGCAAGCAGCACGCGCCCGAACTCGCCGCCGCTTAGCTCAAACGCGCTGCGATTTAAAAATTTTTTCACGTCCAAAAGCTCGGCGATTCGCTCTACCTTGTCGTGGTCACTCGCATCGTAGCCGCTAAATGCGCTTTTTAGGCGGCAAAATCTGCCCGCAAGTAAAATTTCATTCACGTTCAGCGCGGCTGCGAGGGCTGTTTTTTGCGGCACGAAGCCGATGAGCGCGGCAAGCTCTTTGAGGCTATATTCGCTTGCTTTTTTGCCGTTTATTTCGATGATTCCGCTTGCGGGCTTTAAAATTTGCAATATGTTTTTTAGCAAGGTGCTTTTGCCGCAGCCGTTAGGACCCAAAATCCCGTAAAATTTCCCCCGCTTTAAATTTAACTCTATGCCTCGCAAGATCGCCCGCTTGCCGTAGCTGAAGTTTAGCGCCGAAATTTTCATGCATGCTTCCTAAACGCGAGGTATAGAAAAAAGGGCGCGCCGAAAAAGGAGGTCACCACGCCGATCGGAATTTCTACCGGCGAGAGGGCGTTTTTAGCGATTACGTCGCAAAAAACCAAAAAAACTCCGCCGGTAAGCGCGCTAGCGGGGATCAGCACGGCATTGCTCGCCGTATGAAGCGCCATGCGAAGCGTGTGCGGAATGATGAGCCCCACGAAGCCTATCATCCCCGTAAATGCGACCGAAAAGCCGATGATGAGCGAGGAGACGATGAGTAGGCTCTTTTTGGACCTCTCGACGTTGAGTCCCAGCGACTTCGCCTCCTCGTCGCCGTTTAAGATAATATTTAGCTCGTGGCGCTTCGCGTAAAAATACGCCATGCAAAACAGCAGTGGCGGCAGCAAAAGCGCGATCTTTTGCCAGTTTGCGCCGCCTAGATAGCCCATCATCCACGCCGTAATCCTAAAACTATCCTCTCCGATTAGATAGACCGCAAAGGATGTAAATGCGCCCAAAAACGACGATACGGCGATGCCTACGATCAGTAGCGTAGAGATCGATCGAGTATGGGCGGCGAGCTTAAAGATCACGATCGACAGCGCGCTTGCGCTTAAAAACGCGAAAATTCCGTAAAAAACGTCGCTAAGCCCCAGCAGATAAGCTATGACCGCGCCGAAAGTCGCTGCCGATGCGATACCGATGATGTAGGGATCTGCAAGCGGGTTTAAAAATACGCTTTGCACCACCACTCCCGAAGTTGCCAGCAGCGCGCCTATTAAAATTCCAAGCACGAGGCGCGGCAGGCGCATTTGCGTTAGAATCAGCTCCTTGGTTTCGTCCAACTCGCCGAAGGTGAAAAATTTTACGATGTCGCCTAGCGAAATGCTCGCTCCGCCGCTACTTACGGCTACTAAAGCAAGCAATATAAAAGCTGCGATTAGAAAGAGATAAAATTTAAAGCTCATAGCCCACCAGGCGAACTATACGCGCAGATTTCGTCGCGGCGGATATTTTAAAATTTAAGCGGTGCCAGGAATTTATACGCACGGAATTTATGAAATTCTCGCGGCTGGCGCAATTATTTTTGCAGCTTGCATAGCTTTTGATATCAGCGCGCAAAAGTACGTAGCCGCACACCTGATCCGGCATAAATTTCCTCCTAAAAGTATTCGCGATTTTTGTTAAGAAATTAAAATCGTTATCATGAGATTTTATCGCTTGATTTCTTAAACCGCGATAAATTCTATAACGGCTAAAAGCTGCGGAGTTAAATTTAGGGCGATTAAGTATTAAAATTTCGCGCGCCGCCAAGTCGCCTCTTTAAATTTGAAATTCAAAATTTAGGTGTCAAATTTAAACACCGAAAGAGCTCTTTTTAATTTTTGCAATTCAGCTTTAAATTATAAAAACGCCGATAAAATACGCACTAAATTTTATTTAACGAGTCCCGCTTTAAAGCCGCAAGCCGTTTTGTTAAACGGCAAATTGCGCCAAAGCCGCTCGCTAAGCTTTAAGGAGTGAGCATGAAATTTTGGCAAAAGATCCTTTGGGCGGCGGTCGCCGTCATAGGGGCGTGGTGTTTCGGCGTACTTGCGCTAAATAAAGGCGAGAGTATCAGTGCCGTCTGGCTCGTAGTGGCCAGCGCGTGCATCTATCTGATCGGATACACTTTCTACGGGCGCTTTATCGCGTATCGCGTCTTTGAGCTGGACGATCGCCGCGCAACTCCTGCGGTGATCCGAAACGACGGACGCGATTACGTCCCTACGAACAAATACGTCCTTTTCGGGCACCATTTCGCCGCTATCGCTGGTGCAGGACCGCTCGTAGGCCCCGTGGTAGCCGCACAGATGGGCTATCTGCCCGGCACTATTTGGCTTTTGGTAGGCGTCGTGCTCGCAGGCGCGGTGCATGATTTCATCGTGCTCGTGCTCTCCACGCGACGCGGTGGCAAGAGCCTCGGCGAGATGATCAAAGATGAGATGGGCAAGCTCACCGGCGGTATCGCGATGATCGGGATTTTTTTCATCATGCTGATCATCGTAGCGATTTTGGCGATGGTCGTCGTAAAGGCGCTCGCAAACTCGCCGTGGGGGCTTTTTACGATCGCGATGACGATACCGATCGCCGTATTTATGGGAATTTACATGAGGTTCTTGCGCCCGGGCAAGGTCAGCGAGGCATCGATTATCGGCTTTGTTTTGCTGATGCTTTCGCTTTGGGGCGGGCATTACGTGGCGATCGATCCGTACTGGCACGACGTTTTTTCGCTAAAGGGCGAGACGCTCGCGCTCCTTACGATCGGCTATGGCTTTATCGCGGCGATTTTGCCCGTGTGGCTGCTGCTCGCGCCGCGCGATTATCTAAGTACTTTCCTTAAGCTCGGCGTCATCATCGGTATGGCGGTCGCGATAATCTTTGTCGCGCCCGAGCTTAAAATGCCCGCTACGACAAAATTTATCGACGGCACGGGTCCCGTTTTTGCAGGTCCGATATTTCCGTTTTTGTTTATCACGATCGCATGCGGCGCGATCTCGGGCTTTCACGCGCTGATCTCCAGCGGCACGACGCCGAAGATGCTCGAGCGCGAAACCCACACTCTTTTCATCGGCTACGGCTCGATGCTTATGGAGAGCCTCGTGGGCATAATGGCGCTCGTAGCGGCGTGCATACTAAGCCCGGGCGAATACTTCGCTATCAACTCGCCCGCTGCGGTACTGGGTAAAGACGCGGTAAGCGCCGCGGCGTATATAAGCTCTATCGGATTTAGTATTACGCCCGAGCAGATCGGCGCCTTGGCCTCAAACGTCGGCGAAACCACGATGATGAGCCGCACGGGCGGCGCTCCTACCTTTGCGATGGGGCTAACGATGCTTCTGCATCAGATCATCGGCGGCAAGGAGCTGATGGCGTTTTGGTACCATTTCGCGATTTTGTTTGAGGCGCTGTTTATTCTGACCGCGGTCGATGCGGGCACGCGCACGGGGCGCTTTATGGTGCAAGAAATTTTAGGCAACGTCTATAAGCCGTTTTCCGATACCAAAAATTCCCTCTACGGCATCATCGCGACGCTGATCTGCGTGGCGGGCTGGGGATATCTGCTCTACAGCGGCGTTACCGATCCTATGGGCGGAATTTACACGCTGTGGCCGCTTTTCGGCGCGTCCAATCAGATGCTCGCGGGTATCGCGCTGCTGCTTGCGACGGTGGTGCTTTTTAAAATGGGCAAGCAAAAATACGCTTTCGTTACGATCGCTCCTGCGATCTGGGTGCTTATAACCACGCTTTATGCGGCGATCTTGAAGCTGATGCCGGCTAACGGCGAGCGCGTGCACGACGCGGTAAGCCACGTGGCTATCGCGCAAAATACCGCCGCCAAGCTTGCCGGCCTAAGCGATCCTGCGGCGATCGAAAAGGCGCAGGCTATCATCAGAAACAACGTCATCGACGCCGTACTATGTGCTCTTTTCGTCGTCGTTACGATCATCGTCATCGTCCAAACGATCCGAATGTGTCTTAAAATTTCAAAGGGCGGCGCGAGCGAGGGATATTTCAAGCTAGCAGAAAGCGAGTACGTGGACAGGGGCGTTTATGAAAAAGTTTAAATTTAATCCACTCGCAGCCCCGAAGGCCGTGGCGAGGTTTTTGGCGCGCGCAGATGCCGCACTTGCGCCGCTCATCGGGCTCGGCGATTATGAGGGCTATCTGCGCCATTTCAGAAGCGCTCATCCGGACGAAATCCCGCTAAGCAGGGCGGAATTTTTCCGCGCGATGCAAGATAGCAAGGCAAAAAACGTCAAGTGCTGATAGCGGCGAAAGGGCGCGGTCGCGCCGTACAAATCGCCGACCCGCGACGCTTTGCAACGGTCTCGCCTGCATGTCGTAGAATTTTTAAACGGGTATTTCCGCGTCTTGGTAGAATTCTATATAAAATTTTTGCAAAATTTTTAGCAAACCTGCTTTAATTAAAGGCGCGAAATCGCAGCTGTAAATTTTAAATCAGGAATATGGGTGTGCTTGGACAATGGCTTAGATCTCATAGCAGGTTAAAATTTGATCCGCGTCCTCGTCGTAAGCATTATCGACTAGTACGAGATCGCGGGCGCACTCAGGCGCGCGATGCCTGCGTTTTTCATTTTTACCGGGAGCGAGGAGTGAATATTCACGGTTTTCAATACCGCGGCCGCCTCTGGACGCTAAATTTTGCTCGGCAAATGCGCCCTTCTGCTTCGCTTCGTATTTTGTGCTCGCAGCCCGGCAAGAAGCAGCTGTAACGACGCCTAAAATTCTCACACCCTTTTGTTTAAATTTATGCGCCAGCACGGGCTTTGCCGCGAGGTATTGGACCTGCTCGCCGAGTTTAAATTTAAAGGGCTCGTCGCACTCAAATTTATCCGTCGCTTCGCACCTGGATTTGCTCGCCTTGCCCTGCGTAAATTCGCCCGAGCCGCCGCGATTAAATTCGTCCGCTTCGTCGCATCTAAATTCCTCGGCTTTATCGTGCGCAAATTTGCCCGAGCCGTCGTGCTCGCCGCTCTCGAGGTCGCCCGCCTCGCTACGCACAATATCAAGAATCCTCAGTTCATTCGGCTCGTTTATAAAGTGCCCGCGCCAGCCGTCTGATCCGCCCGCCGCAAGCTCGAATTTATCGAAATCAAAGTCTAGCTCCACGCGGAATTTAACGTTAAAATTTGCGTCCGTAAAAACAAGCTCGTTAGCACCCTCTATTTCGCCGTTTTCGCCAGCCTCGCCCACGCGAATGCAATATCCGTCTTTCATGCTCTGTGCTTGCGTCATAGGGCAAACTTTAGCGATGATTTTAAGCTCACAACTGCTCAAATTTAAGCCGTAAATTTGACCCGAGCGCGTAAAAATCAAGAAATTTAGCTCATCTTGCTTAAAAATCGCTACGCAGCCCCTTAATCGCTTTCGCGTGCCCGTCTGCGTCTTAAAATCGTAAATAAAAAGCGTGTCGTCGGTCGCCGTAATAGCCTTTTTATCGCCGCCCTCGCTACTTATCGCGATAAAGTTACCGTATTTTAGCACGCCCTTTTGTGCTTTGAGATGAGCGCGAGATCCGCGGCGTTAAATTTATAAATCGTGTCAATAAAGCCCAAAACTACGAGCGTGCGGGCGTCATCGTCAAAGGTCGCGGCGCGGGTAAAATCTCGGAAAGGCGCGCCGGCTAATTGCTCGCCGCTTTCGAGCGAGAATTTTATAAGCCATCTGCTTTTGCTCGTCGTTATCGCCCGCGTGAAATGCGCGATCACCCTTAATTAGGATGTTTTCGCCGATATCGCGAAGTCTGTTTTGAAGCCTACTTTGCCATAAAATTTTCATCCGTCGCTCCTTTTGTATGCGCGCAAAGAACACAGCGCGATTTATTGCTTTTAATTTGCGCTAACGGTTTTATCGGCGCGCATGCTAATACTTGAATTATTGCTTTTAAATTTACGTTATTTGCGCGGCGCTCGGTACCGATTTAATCGGCATTTTAGCCGTGCTTTGCGGGCAAATTTATCTGTGCAGAGTTTCGCGGGGCTAGAAATTTAACCGCGCGCTGTTTGAGCGAAACCGCAAAATTAGCCTCGCAAATTTAGATCATTTTTTCGGTTTATTTTCTTTGATATAGTCCACGGCGATACGCTGGCAGGCGATTTTATCGTTCTTTTCGAGGCATAAAGTCTCCAGCTCCTCGCGGCTTAAATTTTTGTAATCCTTGATCGTCTTTTTGCCGCCGCCTCCCATGACGAAGTATATGAGAGCCGCTAAAATCGCCATCGCAGCGATTAATCTAAGCATGATTACCTCCCAAATTTCATAGATTTTGCGCCAAATCTGCGAGCGAATTCGGCGCGCATCTGTTTAAATAGGCAGTCAAATTCTATGCCGTTCGGATTTTGCGAGCAGCGCATTTTTAAATTTAAAGCAAATTAATCTGCTTCGGAAAGTACCTATCCAGCGTCTGCGCTACCTGCTCTAACCAGACCTTTCGCTCGACCTCGTCGCTATCCGCGACCACTCTAAACATCAGCCGCTCAAAGGTTTTCACGCCGCAAAAATCAAAAATGCAGCTTTTCCAAATTCTTTCCAGCGGATCGCCGAATATCTTGTTTTCTCTGGCCTCGGGGGTGTTGGAGGTGTTGAAAACTACGGCGGCTTTAGCCTTTAAAAGTCCTATCGGAAGCCCGCCGCCGTTATCGCCCGGCGCAAAATCGTAGGCTACTCTCTGCCTTAGCACACGGTCAATCCAGCCCTTGAGGATGGCGGGCGGCTCGCCCCACCAGTTCGGATGGACAATCACGATGCCGTGGGCGTTTGCTATGTCTTTTTGATGCGCCTTTAACAGCTCGTCGTCGCTTTCATCGCTCACGAGCTCAGCGCCGCTAAGGATCGGATTAAATTTCTCCTTATATAGATCATGAAATTTAACCTCGTAGTCGCTATTTTGCAGCTTTTCTACCGCTACGTTTGCAATAGCCGCATTTAGGCTTCTTTCGTAAGGATGCGCTAAAATGATGCAGATTTGTTTCATCTTACTCCCACTCTATCGTTGCAGGCGGTTTGCTCGAGATGTCGTAAACTACGCGGTTGATGCCGTCCACTTCGTTTATGATGCGGCGAGATACGTTTTCTAGCAGGTCGTACGGTAGGCGCGAGAAACTAGCCGTCATACCGTCGCTAGCGTCCACTACGCGTATGCACACGGCGTTTTCGTAGGTGCGGTTATCGCCCATAACGCCGACGGAGTGCACGTTTAGCAACACGCAAAACGCCTGCCACGTTTTGTTATACCAGCCGCTTGATTTTAGCTCGTCGCGCAGGATCACGTCGGCTTTGCGTAGTAGCTCAAGGCTTAGCGTATTTACCTCGCCCATTATGCGGATCGCAAGACCCGGACCCGGGAACGGATGGCGGAAAACGACTTCGCGCGAAAGGCCTAGTTCGAGTCCCAGCTGGCGCACTTCGTCTTTAAAAATTTCGCGCAGAGGCTCGATCAGTTCAAATTTCATATCCTTAGGCAAGCCGCCTACGTTGTGATGGCTTTTGATCGTCTTGCTTGAGCCTGCGACCGAGCTCTCGATGATATCGGTGTAGAGTGTGCCTTGGGCTAGAAATTTTACGTTTTTGTGTTTTGCCGCTTCTTTGCTGAAAACCTCAATGAAGGTCGCGCCGATGATTTTGCGTTTTTGCTCGGGATCAATCACCCCTTTTAGTCTGCTTAAAAATAGCTCGCTAGCATCGATCACGTCTAAGCTCACGCCGAGTTTGAGCCTAAACATCTCCTCTACCGCCTTGCGCTCGCCCGCGCGGAGCAGGCCGTTATCGACGAAAACCGCTATCAGGCTCTGCGGCACCGCATGTGCCAAAAGCGCCGCTACGACTGAGCTATCCACGCCACCGCTTACCGCGCAAAGCACCTTGGCGCTTCCTACGCGCTCTTTTATTTTGATCATCTGCTCTTTGGCGAAGCTGCCCATATTCCACGTGCTGGTTAGTCCGCAGATCTCTTTAGCGAAATTTTTTAAAATTCTATCGCCGAACTCGCTGTGGCAGACCTCGGGGTGAAATTGCAGCGCATAAATTTTACGGATCTCGTCGCCGAATACGCACCACTCACTCTCGTCCGAGCTCGCCATCACCTCAAAGCCCTCCGGCAGGCTCTCGACCTTGTCCGAGTGGCTCATCCAAACGGTTGAGTTATCCTCCACGCCGCCAAATAGCTTGCTAGCGCGAAGCAGTTTCAAAGAGGCTTTGCCATACTCTTTTTTGCCCGCAGGCACGACGCTAGCGCCAAATTTATGCGCGATGAGCTGCATGCCGTAGCAGATACCTAAAATCGGAATTCCAAGCTCAAAAATTCTATCGTCGCAAAAATACGCGCCTTTAGCGTAAACGCTAGCGGGTCCGCCGCTTAAAATAAGGCCTTTAGGGTTTTTTGCTTTTATCTTATCGATCGGCGCGTCGTATGCGATCAGCTCGGTGTAAACGCCTTGTTCGCGCAAGCGCCTAGCGATCAGCTGGGTGTATTGGGAGCCGAAGTCTAGCACTAAAATGTCTGCCGTTTGCATGAAATTCCTTTGTAAAAATTTTTAAAAGTATAACAAAGCAAAGCTAAAAGTAGGCTATTTATCGCGTAAAATTCTAACGCTTCCTCTACCATCGCTCGTGTTATTAGCATCCGTATCTTGGGCGGTAGCGCTAGAGCCCTGCTCGCCTTCTGAATAAAAAGGCGGCGCTTTGTATCCGCAGCCGCTAAGTAAAACTAAGATAAAAAATGCTAAAATCCGCTTATGGAAAATGCAAGAGAAATAATAGCTCATATCAGAAAAGATCCTTTATATGCCAAGATGCGAGAAAGAGGCGAGTTTTTGGCGATTTTGCCGCTTAGTTGGCAAAGGCTGATCGCTTTCATCTACGTCAAAGATGGCATTTTGATGATAGCCGCGAAACACCCGGCTGGGCTTTGCGAACTAAAACGCGATAGTAATATAAATTTAATAAAAGACGTATTAAAGCGCTTCGTAGCCGCTAGAGAGACGGCGGAGCTTTGCGGTGTGCGAGAGATAAAATTTTTCGTAGCAGATAGAGTGATGAGCAGAAGAAGGGCGCAAATTTATAAAGCTCATTTGCGTCTGGGCAGTAAAATTTTATCTTCAGAGCGCGCAAAAGGGGAGTTTGAAAACAAAATCCAAGATCCGCAAATTTATAAAATTTTTGAAGAGATAAGAGGGTTAATCCTTGCTAATAGAGGAGATTAAGAGCTTGCCTGTCAGACCCGGCGTGTATCAGTACTTCGACGCCGCGGGCAAGCTGCTATACGTCGGCAAGGCGAAAATTTTAAAAAATCGCGTCAAAAGCTACTTTTCTTTCACGCCCGCTCTCGCGCCGAGCCCCCGCCTAAGCGCGCGCATCGCCAAGATGATAGGCGAGGCGGCGCATTTAGAATACATCGTTACGCCTAGCGAGAGCGACGCGCTGATACTAGAAAATTCCTTCATCAAGCAGCTCAAGCCCAAATACAACATCCTGCTGCGCGACGATAAGACCTATCCATATATCTACGTAAATTTAGACGACGATTTCCCTCGCTTTGAGATCACGCGAAAGATTGTAAAGGGCAAAAACATCAGATACTTCGGCCCCTATTTTCACGGCGCGAAGGAAATTTTACAGACGCTTTACATGCAGTTTCCGCTCGTGCAGAAGAAAAATTGCGTCAAGGGCAAAAAGGCCTGTTTGTTCCACCAGATCGGGCGTTGCGCCGCTCCGTGCGAGGATAAAATTTCAAAGCAGGATTACGCGCGTATCGTACAAAGCGCGCTTGCCGCCCTAAAAAATCCGCAAAAGATGGTGCCGCAGCTTTTGGAGCGGATGGCGCGGCTTGCGCAGAGCGAAAATTTCGAGGAAGCCGCGCAGATTCGCGATAAGATTGAAATTTTAAAGCAGATGAACGTAAAGGTCGAGGTCGATCTGGCAAAGCTCGATGATTTCGAGGTCTTTGCGATTGCTGCACGCGACGGGCTCGTCTGCGCCGTGCATTTTAGCATACGCGAGGGTAAAATTTCAGCCTCAAGCTCGCATATAATCAACTGCAAAGCTCCGAGCGCCGATGATATCGCAAACGCCTACAAGCAGATGATCTTAAGCGCCTTCCCGGCCGCGGCTCCCGTGGCGTGCGCTAAAATTTACGTCTACGACGAGTTTGACGATGCGGATCTGGTATGCGAAATTTTATCCAAGCGGCACGAAAGAGCGTTTAAAATTTACGCGCCGAAAATCGGTGAGAAACGTAAAATTTGCGAGATTGCATACCAAAACTGCGAGATCAATATCAAAAAACATCTAAAAACGCACGATTACGCATTTTTGCAGGAGCTGAAGGATTATTTTAATCTTACGAATTTGCCGGTAAATATCGAAGTTTTCGACAATTCGCATATGTTCGGCGCCGCGCCCGTGGGAGCTATGATAAGCTTTCAAGACGGCGAGTTTAACAAGCAAAACTACCGCCACAAGCACCTTAGCTCAAATAACGACTACGATCAGATGCGCGAGTATCTAACTAGCCGCGCGCTTAAATTTGACGAGCTCGCAGCGCCCGATCTGTGGCTCATCGACGGCGGAACGGCTCTGCTAAACTTGGCAGAGGAAATAATTTGCAGCGTCGGAGCAAACGTCGATATAATCGCCATTTCTAAAGAAAAGATCGACGCTAAAGCTCACCGCGCAAAGGGAGCTGCGAAAGATAAAATTTGCACGAAAGGCGGGATTTTTTCGCTAGCAACGGATGATAAGAAACTTCAGTTTTTTCAGCGTCTGCGCGATGAAGCGCACCGCTTTGCGATCTCGTTTCACCAAAAGAGCAAACGCAAGCTCGATCTACAAAGCTCAAAGCTGCTAAGCTTGGGCGTTAGCAAAGGAAGCCTGAAGAAGCTTTTGGACTTTTACGGCGATTTTGAGAGCATTTATGCGGCGAGCTTCGATGAGATCAGATCGCTTACGAATATCCAAACCGCGGAAAAAATTTTAAACAATCATTAACGAAAACCTAACGCAAAAAGCTATATTTAAAGATTTGTTTAGTAAAATCACCCATTAACTTTGCAGGACGGCTAAATCGTCTCCGCCTAGCGTGACGGAAGCGACTTCGTTTCTCCGGTTGAATAAAATTTAACGTCGCGTAAGCTGCGCTTTGAAGGATTTTGTATGAATTTAAATACTACAAGTGCTTTGAGACTTGTTAGCGGTATCCCGTTACTTTTGATTTTCGCGTTTGCATCATATTTCTTGTTTATCTCTTTGCAGGATTACGCCAGAGTGGGAATTTTGCAGCAGCAAATTGCTAAAAATAGTAATCTCGCGGCGTTAGTAGAGCAGGTAGATAAAGAGCGCGGTATCACTTCGGCGTTTTTGGGTAGCGAGGGAAACCCCGGTATGGGAACCCTTCTATCGGGTCAACGCAAAAAAACCGACGATGCGCTTGCAAAGTATAAAGAAAGCAAAAATATCAGTGAAAATGTCGTAAAAAAGACTATTTTTGATATTTTCGCTTACGGCACTGGTAATGACGAGCTTTTGGCTGCCGAGACCGATATAGACGGTTTATTAGACAAACTTCCGCAGGTAAGAAGGGATGTCGATGCTCAAAGCAAAAGCTTCGGTGAGCTTTTCAGCTCATATTTTCAAAAATTCGACGATGATGTAAAAACAATCCAACGAGTGCTAAGAGAGGGTCTTGTAAGCTCAAATATCACCGTTTGGACGGTTTCATTGCTTAATACCTACGAGGCGATGGACGCCACCGCATCGGAGCGTGACTATATTATCGAATACATTATCGGTAGCAAGGCGATGAATCAGGCGCAGCTAAGGACTTGGGCTAGCTTCAACCTATCTAGTTCGCTTCCTAATTACTACTTCTTGCCGGAATCTGATGCTAGAGCTGCAATTTTAAAAATTCTAGACGGAGAGGAATTTCAAAACGCATTAAGAGAAACTGCTAAAATTTCAGCCACATTGCAGCAAGAAGCGGACGAGGGACATTATAGCGTACCTTTTCAAGAGTGGTTTGCCTCTACTACACTTAAATATAAAAAGCTAAGCGAAATTTCTGAAAAGATCAATGCTGAGCTTGCGGCGCATGCCGATACTTATCTAGCGCAAAGACTAAGAAACCTATTTATCGCTCTTGGCATATGGGTTTTAGCGGCTATTTTGGTCGTTTTTGCCTTGGGTATCACAAGACGTTTAAGACAGAACGTTACCGACCTCGGCAACGTGCTTAGCCGAATCGGCGATTTGACGAATCAGCACGAACATATCGACGTTAGGACTAGTGAGGGTGTTAACAAGGCGTATTCGCTTATCGAGGACGCGCTCGATCTGATTGCGTATCAAAAGGGCGCTGCGGAGGATGCCAACAAGGCAAAATCGATCTTTTTGGCCAATATGTCGCATGAGATCAGGACGCCGCTTAACGGTATCATCGGCTTTACGGAGCTTCTTAAAAATACCGATTTGGATGAGGAAAAGCGCGATTATGTTGATACTATCGAAAAATCGTCCGAAAACCTTCTAACGATCATTAATAACATTTTGGATGTCTCCAAGATCGAAAGTAATAAGGTCGAGCTTGAGGATATCTTATTTAACCCTATACAAGATTTCGAAAGCGCGGTTGAAATTTACGTTGCCAAGGCTGCGGAAAAGAATATCGACATCCTGCTTTACATCGATCCTACACTAGTGCACCACCTATACGGAGACATCACGAAGATCAAAGAGGTTCTTATCAATCTCATGTCAAATGCGGTCAAATTTACGCCTGAGCACGGCACTATCGTGGTCGAAATTTTAAGAGAGCCTAGTAAAGCTCCGGGAGAGGCGATCGTAACGTTTAGCGTAGAAGATACCGGTATTGGAATTTCTGAAGACAAGCTCGCAAATGTATTTAACGCCTTCTCTCAGGCCGATTCTACAATCACACGCAAATATGGTGGAACGGGTCTTGGACTTACGATTTCGTCTAAATACGTAGCGATGATGGGCGGTAAGCTTCAGGTCAAATCTACCGTAGGAAAAGGTACTAGATTTTATTTCACCCTTGCTTTTAAAGAGACACAAAAAACTGATGCGGACGCAGTATTTGAAAGCATCAAAGGATTAAATTTTGCGCTTTTAGCCGATAGCGCCGATACAATGTATAATGATATCGTTAAAAATTATATCAGCAAGCTAGGCGGTAAAATTTCGATATTTAATACGAACGCGCAGTTCCGCTCAGCGCAAAATAATAACAAATATGACGCTCTTATCACTAGATTTAAGAATTACGGCGAGGTTAGTGATATATTGAGTATGCCTACGATCTTAACTCTTAAGCCAAAAGAGCTTCAAAGTATTAGTATTTCAAATTCTAAAATTTTTACCCTCACAGAGCCTTTTAACTTAACTAAATTCGTTAAGACGCTAGATAAAATTTCAAAATCCGGAATTGCTCTAAGCAGATCGGATTTTGCTCCACAGACGCATGAGATTAAGCTGGATGCTGAGGTAGAAAAGCCTACCGCCCTTGATGAAATGATTATGGAAGAGCCGGTAGTAAAAGAAAGACCTATTATCAACAAGCTTGATGAATTACGACATGCTACTACTTCGTCGGCAGATGAGTTACGCGCTATCTTGCAAAGCAGAAGGCGTACACATGATGCCGAGGCTCATTCTGCGCATAAAGAGGAGGCTGTTAGCAAGCCTAGTATTGCTCAAGAGCTCAAAAAAGAAGCTCCTAAAGCAGAAGAGCCGGTCATTAAGCCTATAGATATCGAGCCTATGAGTGATATTAAGATTGAAAAGACAGAGCCTGAATCACCAAAGATCAATATCGATATTCCTGAAATAGTAATCCCGCACGCAGAAAAGCCAAAGATAGAGCCTTCAAGCACAAAAGATGCCCAGACCGATATCGATGAGCCTATATCTTTGGAAATTCCTGATGATTTTGTGGGGCTCAAAACACATGCGACGCAGACCCAGGCTCCTAAAGCCGAAACTCATAGCATCGATCTTTCTGATATCGAAATAGAGCTTCCTAAGATTAAAAAAGAGGAAGAAGAAGTAAAGGCTGAGCCTGCAAAAGTAGAAATTCCAAAGGCTAAGGTTGAGACGCCTAAGGCCGAGATTGAAATTCCTGATATAGATATCGATCTTTCGGATATCAAACCGAGCGCCAAGGCGCAAGAGGCTGCTAAAAAGGTTGAAATTCCAAGCGTAGAAAAAGAAATTCCTGTAGCCGTTAAAACCGAGCCTGAAATTCCTATCGCTAAAGCTTCGAAGCCTGATACTTCAAGTGTTTCTGCTCATGAAAATGAAATTTCAAATGTTAAACTTTCAGAACCTGAAAGTACAGCTGAAAAGATAATTGAGCCAGAACCTATCGCTGTTGAGCCAGAGCCGATAACAATTGAGCCTGAACTAAAACCTATCAAGCCAAAACTTGAAGAGGTTAAACAGGGACCGTCAAATATCGAGTCTGAACCGGTAACGCCAGTAGTAGAACCAGCGGCTCAAAATATTCCTGCCGAAGAGCCGAATATTGAGCCGGAGCCTGTAGATATTCCGAAGGTGGAGCCTGCTACTCAAAACGACCATGTCGAAGAGCCTGAGATCGAGCCTGTTAGCGTAAAAGTCGAACCGGTAGTTATCCCGCAGCCTGAGGAAGAGGAGATGGTCGAGGTGCCCGTTACCGTGTACGAAGACGAGCAACAGGAAGAAACCATTATGGTCGAAGAGGATGTCGAAGTCGAAGAAGAGGTTGAAGTGCCGGTAGAGCGAAATCCTGCCGATGAAAATGTACCTTTGGTCAATAGAAAATATAACGCTAAAATTCTTATAGCGGAAGATAATGAGATCAATCAAAAGCTTATGAAGCATACGTTAAATAGCTTTAATATGAATTTGACGATAGTCGAAAACGGACTTTTGGCGCTGGAAGCCAGAAAAGCCAATAACGACTATGATCTCATATTTATGGATATTTCGATGCCTGTTATGGACGGTATAGAATCTACAAAGCAGATCAAACAATACGAGCACGAGAATAATCTCCGCCACATCCCGATCGTGGCTGTTACTGCCAATGCGCTAAAGGGCGATAGAGAGAAATTTATGGCAGCAGGGCTTGACGAATACTGCACCAAGCCGATCAAAAAGGATATCTTGGCTCAAATGTTAGATAATTTTATCGGTGATAAACGATCTGATGCAGCGCCCGCCGGTGGAACTACAAAGAAGCTGGTTAAAAAGCTTGTCAAACGCCAGGTGCCTAAGACGGTCATTAAAACCGTCAAAGTGCCAAAGACGATAATGAAGCTAGTTCCTAAAAAAAGTATAGTTTCCGATGACGTAGTGAAAGCTAAGGGTGCGCGCGTGCCGACAAAAGATATACTTATATGCAAGGCAAACATTATGGAAAGTAAAATTTTTGCCAGCATATTAAAACATCAGTATAAAGACGTAGAAATTGCGGGCAATTTCGACCAGCTTATTTCTATGGCGGCTACGGGTAGTTATAAGCTTGTTTTGATTGATAAAAAGCTAGCAGGGCTAGACTTAGCGGCGTTAGAGAGCTTGCGCCGAAAAGCGTCTGCGACCAAGCTAGTTCTGTTTTCTAACGACAACGATGAAAATCCACTATTTAGCGAAGTCGCTAGTTACAATATCACCAAGTCGGGTCTTGAGAAACTCGCACAAAAATATATATAAGGATGAGGTCTTAAATGAGAGATTTGAAAGTTTTAACGGTTGATGACGACGCTATAAATTTAAAGTTACTTGAAGTTATGCTAAAAAAATACGGCAAATTCCAAACCATACTCCAAGCCAAAAACGGCTTGGACGCCCTTGCCGTACTCGAAGTTCAGCCCGTTGATTTGATTTTATTAGATATTGTAATGCCTGTGATGAATGGGCTGGAATTTTTAGATAATCTTCACGCTAGAGAAAGTATAGCTCATATCCCCGTCATCGTCCTTACGACGGACGAGACCGCTAAACGAGAGGCTTTAAATAAAGGTGCTTATGACTTTATGACAAAGCCCATCAATGACAAAGATCTTCACAAAAAACTAGACGACGTTATGAATATTATCGGCGATTAAATTGCCGATTTTGTCCTCGTAGCTCAGTAGGATAGAGCGCAAAATTCCTAATTTTGAGGCCACAGGTTCGAATCCTGTCGGGGACACCATTACTCATTTTGAGGTATTTTGCTTTCAAATTTAAGCTTTCATATTCCATATAAAATCACGTTATAAAATTTACTCGCAATCTGCCAAGCCTTGAAGTGTAAATTTTAAAATTTACTATCTTGCGCCGCGCGTTTTTGCGGCTGCATATCCGATAAATTTAGAAGAGAGCCGCAAAAGGTGCCGTCAAAAAAGCGAAATTTAACGCGAAATTTTATATAATCCTACGATTTAATGCGAGGAGATAGGATGAATAAAAAGGCGTATTTCGGGAGTTTCGGCGGGCAGTTCGTGCCTGAGACGGCGATGTTCGCGCTTGAGGAGTTGGAGGAGGCGTACAATACCATAGCGCAGACGAAGGAATTTAAAGACGAGCTAGGTTACTTGCTGCGCGAATACGCGGGGCGTCCGACGCCGCTATATCACGCCGCGCACCTTAGTGAGCACTACGGGCATGAAATTTATCTAAAGCGCGAGGATCTCAACCATACGGGCGCTCATAAAATCAACAATGCCCTAGCGCAGGCGCTACTAGCCAAAAAAATGGGTAAAAAAAAGGTCATCGCCGAAACCGGCGCTGGTCAGCACGGCGTGGCGACGGCGACGGCAGCGGCGCTATTTGGGCTTGAGTGCGACGTATATATGGGCGAGACCGACGCCGCGCGCCAACAGCTCAACGCCTTTAGGATGCAGCTTTTGGGTGCAAATTTAATCAAAATCGACACCGGTTTAAAAACGCTCAAAGAGGCTACTACCGCGGCGATTCAGGCGTGGGTAAACGAGATCGAGAGCGTATTTTACGTCATCGGCTCGGCGGTCGGGCCGCATCCGTATCCGAAGATGGTTAGGGATTTTCAAAGCGTCATCGGTACCGAGACCAAATCGCAGCTTGCAAGCAAGGGGGTCAAGGCCGATTACGTCCTAGCCTGCGTAGGAGGCGGAAGCAATGCGATAGGAATTTTTAGCGCGTTCGTGGATGATCCTAACGTGCAACTCATCGGCGTCGAAGCGGGCGGCTTGGGCGCGCATACCCCTTATCACGCAGCGACTATTACTGGCGGGCGCGCAGGCATCATCCACGGCATGAAAACGATCGTGCTACAGGATAAATTCGGCATGATCGAGCCTGTTCACAGCATCTCGGCGGGGCTTGATTATCCTGGAGTGGGCCCGGAGCACGCGCATCTGCACGAGATAAGTCGCGCAAAATACGAAGCGGTAACCGACGATGAGTGCATCACGGCGCTTAAACTGCTCTGCAGGCTCGAAGGCATCATCCCCGCGATCGAAAGCGCGCATGCGTTAGCGTATTTAGAAAAGCTCTGCCCGCAACTAAAGGGCAGAAAAACGATCGTCGTAAACGTAAGCGGCAGGGGCGATAAGGATATGGATACCGTGATGAATTACAAAAAAGGAACGATTTATGGATAAGATCAAGGCGGCCTTTGCGGGCAAAAAAGCAAACATCGGCTATATCGTGGCGGGATATCCGAGCCCCGCGCACACGAAGGAGTTTTTGTCAAATTTAGACGAAAGCGTGATCGATCTGCTTGAGATCGGTATCCCGTATTCCGACCCGCTCGCAGACGGTCCCGAAATTTTTAAGGCGAGTTTTTCCGCGGTGCAAAACGGCGTAAACGCGGGCACAGTATTTGAAATTTTAAAAGAGGTGCAAACGCGCAAGCCGCTCGTGTTTTTGGTCTATTACAACGTGATCTTTGCCTACGGCGTGCGCGAGTTTGTATCCGAGGCGGCGCGCTACGGCATCAGCGGACTAATAATCCCCGATCTGCCGTATGAAGAAAACGAGGAAATTTTCGCGCTTTGCGAGGAGTTCGGTATCGCGCTCATCCCGCTTATTAGTGTTACGAGCGAGCACCGCGCCGCGCGAGTTTTGAGCCGCGCGCGCGGCTTCATCTACGGCGTGGGCGCTATCGGCGTGACCGGAAGCAAGCAAACTCCGATCTCGCGCCTTAAAAATATGGTCGCAGATCTTAAAAAAATGAGCGATCTGCCCGTAGCGATCGGCTTTGGTATCCGCAACTCTAGCGATGTTCGCGCTACTAAAGAATACGCAGACGGCGCTATCATCGGCACTGCGATCGTAAATTTATGCGCGAACTACGGTGGGCGCGAGCTGCAAGACAAGATCGCCGAACTTTTTAATTAACGGAAAGAGTATGAAAAAGATATTTTTAATTTTAATCGCAAATTTTTGCCTCGGCGCCAATCTTATGCAATACGATCTTTTCAACCACGACGATAGCGTGGATATCGTCTTGGCGTTTGACTCCGCATATAAGCCTGACATCGTTCGCAGCGTCGATGGACAGTCGATGAGCCTTATTTTAAAGGGGCTCGGCGGCGATGAGAAATTCAACGAAATGCGCACCAACCAAAAGGTCTTAAAAAGCTTTACGATAGCACCCAAAGGCAAGGATATCGAGATAAATTTCCCCACCGGAGCCGATCTGTCGGTTGATGCTCTTACTCAAGACGGCAATTTAAAGCTCATTTTGCGCGTAAAAAACCCTGCTTTCGATCAGAGCAAGATGAGCGTAAAGAGCGAGGCGAGTGAGACGGCGCAAAGCGGTAGCAGTGGAGTTTCTGTAATGCCGATAATCGTAGCGTTATTGCTTGCAGCCGCGGCTTTCGTCGGCGTACGAAAATTTTTATCACACAAGCCGCAAAAAAGTATCGACGAGACATGGCGGGTTTTTGAAGACGACGCTAGCATGGATAGCGCTGATGTGGACGGAGCGGGCATAGATGAAATTTTAAACGACTCCTCTTTTAAAAATCAGAGCGGATCAAAGAACGCAAATTATTCTGACGCGCAAGAGTTCGCGAAAAAAGATGAGGGCTCCGCTTTAAATTCCAAAAATTCTAACGACTCAAAAAATGTAGATAGCGCAGATTTTTTCAGAGGCGAGAGTATGGACGAAGAGAGCATGCGCGATAAATTTTACGATGAGGCTGCGCGTGCCGAGCGTTCGGAAGCTACGGAGGCGGACGAAAACTATGAGAGCGCCGAGAATATAAGAGCAGCGGATAAAATTTCGCCGCTTAAAGTAAGCTCTGCCGAGAGTGGTACGATGGAATTTCGCGAGGGAGCAAAAGAAAGATCGGATGCAAAAGAGCCCAAGGTTTCGGCATTTAAAAGCATTTTAGAAAATGAGCTGCTTAGCTCGGATACCGCAAGACCTGGCGATGTGCGAGTAGAGCTTGTGCGCGAGATCGACGAAAATAATGCTGCCGTAGTGCTAAGCTTCGCGGGCAAAAAACATCTAGTGGTGTTAAAAAGCTCCAACGCTATCGATTGATGAGGCATAGAATTTCGCAGCTTGCGGGCTCTGCGACCGTATGTAAAAATAGAATTTCCGACTTCGTGCGAGAAATTAAGGCTGGTTTATTTATATTTAAGTAAAATTCTATAGTTAAGACTGGCTTCGTATGTCCGAACCCCGTTTTAACTACTTTTTAAATTCTATTTTTAGTCATTTTTAAGTATGGATAGGATTCTTACTTTTTAAAATTTAGATCGGAATTTATTTGCTTTTTATTTTACAAAGGATAAAATCGCGCCT
>NZ_CALHHX010000188.1 GCF_938030685.1 uncultured Campylobacter sp.
GAGGCGGCGCCCGCGAGAAATGCGCCCTCGCAATTCAAGTCCCCTTCCCGCCCCGATAGAAACGGAAATCACGGCATAAATTCCACAAGTCGTGGATTCGGCGATAAAATTTTGAAATTTTATCTCTTAAAATATAATAAGTGTAGCATGCTTAGTAAGAGATGCGGCGTAAAATTTGAAATTCTGCAACGAAAACGGCGTCTATGCAATGCCCGTTCTGCATCCGCGTCGCAAATTTTAAATTTAGGATAAAATTTTAATGGCTAGCCCCGCGCAAAATAGAAAAATCCCCGCATAGATCGCTAAAAACGGCGCGATTATCGCATAATGGATGATGAACTCGAAGAAATTGTAGGTCATGTGCTTGCTTTTGGGCTCTTTAAATTTTAATTCTAGCGGCTCGTTCGAATCAAACGGCGTGTTGGAGCGCAAAATGTGCCTCGGGCTAAACATCCAGCGCACGAAATCTATTCTATTGCGCTGCATATAGTCTTTGCCGGTGCCCAATACGCCGTTTATATAGCATGCAAAAGCCACCGAAAAACAAAATGAGCCCGATGTCGATCAGCTTATCGCTTATAAGGTATCCCATTCTTCAAATCTTTTGATTAATATTTTTTCAAATTTTTAAAACCACAGATTGTAAAAATCAAACCCCAAGAACCAACGCCGCAACCGGCAATAAACCATAGAGAGAAAAATGTAATCCAAAAATACATCTTAATTTTCGAGGTAAAATATAGGTTAAAGCTTTTTAGCCCGAAGCTTATCTCTCCCATAGCCATTTCGCCGAAATAATAATATGTAGTTCCTAAATACCCCAAGAAAAACGTAAATATAATAGCGGGAATTCCTTTTGGAAAAACTTTTAAATCATAGATATTTGGCATATTGTAAAAACTAAGATAAATCATCAAAGCCGAGCAAACAATCACCCAAATCCACATAAAACTTACGTAAAAAGCTGTAACCTGGGGCATTGCGCTAATAGCTTCAAAGGCTTCGATATTCGGAAAAATTCCTTTCATAAATTTAACGAAACTAGCGCAAGCTTCGCTTTTATCTAAAACTTTTATCGGTATAAAAAACACCGATAAAGATATAAGCGCATAAATAGGCATCGAATATTCTGCGAATTTAGAGAGCTTGGATTTTTCGCGGATTTTCGTAGGTCTCGAATCCCATTCGCGCAATTTGTGCTTTGGGGAATTTTCGTTTTCTAAATCGCTCATACAATCGATCCTTTTATTCATTGCAGATTAAATTTTTTAATCTCATACTTCGATGAAAAATTTAACTCAAAACGAAATATGCATGCTTAGCGCGATTATGCAAAGTAACATCGCCAGCGGTACGTATAAAAAGCGCCCCGTATTGTACCAAAACGCGCCGTACTGCTTGGATGCACCCGAATTTACTTCATCTAAAATTTCATCTTTTTTGATCACCCAAAACCACGAAACCGCGCCGATGACCGCGCCGATCGGGATGATGTAGATCGATACGAAGTCCATCCACGGCCCCCATTTGACGATCGCTTCCATATTCACGCCCACGCCGAAGCAGATCACGCACAAAAGCACGAGCGTGCAGGTGCGGTTCAGGCGCGGAAATTTATGCATCAAGGACTCGGCGACGACTTCAAACATATTTTGAAGCGATGAAATTCCGCCGAAGATCACCGCCGTAAAGAGGATGATCGCAAAAATTTGCCCGCCGATCATATCTTGTAAAATTTTAGGCAGCGTCACAAAAAGCAGCCCCGGACCCGCGGCGGGATCGGTGTGATACGCAAAGACCGCCGGGATCATCACGAGCGCGGCCACCATCGCCGCAAGCGTGTCGAAAAACGCCGTATTTTTGGCAGCCGAGACGACATCTTCGTTTTTAGGCAGATACGCGCCGTAGACGATCATACCCGAGCCCGTGATCGAAAGCGAGAAAAACGCCTGTCCCATCGCAGAGATCCACACCATCGGATCGCTAAGCTTGCCGAAATCGGGCGTGAATAGAAATTTATACCCAGCGCCCGAGCCCGGTAGCATGGCGACCTTGACCGCAAGCACCGCAAAAAGGATAAAAAATAGCGGCATCATGATTTTGTTGGTTTTTTCGATACTGTGCGCGCCGAAAAACAGTGTAAAAAGCGTGCCCGCAACGACGATAAAGTGAAACGGCACGACCGAATACGGCGTTAGCGCGAAGGATTCAAACCAAGTGTTCGTATCCACGCTCATCAGCGAACCGTCTATGGCCTGCGCTAGGGCTTTAAGCACGTATGAGATGATGACTGCGTAGCCGATCGCAATACACAGCGAGCCCGCAAGCGGCAGCCAGCCGATGATCCTGCCGACGGTGCCGAGCCCGCGGCTTTTCCACGCGTATTCGTAAGAGCCCAGAGTGCCGGTTCTGGCGCGGCGTCCGATCGCGTACTCGGCGCTAAGTCCCGCGTAGGAAAACAGCGCTATAAAAAATAGATAGATCAGCAAAAACGCGCCCCCGCCGTTCGTGCCGAGTTTGTAGGGGAAGCCCCAAACGTTTGCCATACCCACGGCAGAGCCCACGCAGGCGATGATGAAAGCCCAACGCGACGAGAAACTTCGTTTATTCATTTGCATACCCCTATTTAAATTTGCGTTATGGTAGCAAAAAAGTATTTAAATTTTATTTATTGTGCGTAGGATTTGGGCTACAGAGCGGTAAAATTTTAGGGCATTTTGGGTTTGAGCTTGCAGAATTTTGAGCAAGCAAATTTTAAATAGTTAAATTTCACTCATAAAATTTTAAAGAGTGCGCAAAATTTAAGCGAGTTAAAATTCGGCGCGATAAATCTGAGCGAGCTGAAATTTATCGCATGTCGAAATTTAAACCGCTTTTTGGCTAAATTTAAGTTAAAAACGCTATAATCCCGTTTCTTTTATTTCGTGCGCTCGTAGCTCAGCTGGATAGAGCATTTGATTGCGGTTCAAAAGGTCGGGGATTCGAATTCCTCCGGGCGCACCATCTACAAATATTTTTTTCGCTATAATCCGTGAAATTTTAATCTTGGAGCAAAAATGAGAGCATTCGCCGAATGGGAAGAGCAAGAGGCGCTTTTGGCGTCTTTGCCGCACGCAGGTACCGACTGGGCGCCGTATTTAGGCGAGATACGGGCGGCTTATCGCGACTTTATCGCCGCCGCAGCGAGGTTTGAGCCGGTCGTCGCGATCGCGCCGAGCCGCGAGGATTTTGAGCAAATTTGTGGCGGCTTAGCAAACGTCAGCTTCGCGCAAATCGATACCGACGATACGTGGATCCGCGATTACGGAGCGATCGACGTAGAGGAGGGCGGCAAAATCACGGGGCTAAATTTTCGTTTCAACGCCTGGGGCGGTAAATTTGCAAGCGCCAAAGACGACGCGTTAAATTCAAAATTTTACGCCGCGAACGCCCGCCCGCTGCGAGACGTAGATCTGATCTTAGAAGGTGGCAGCGTCGATTTTGACGGCGCGGGCACGATGTTAACTACCAGCACGTGTTTGCTAAACGAAAATCGCAACTCGCTAAGCAAGGCCGAGCTGGATGCGCGGCTGCGTGAAATTTTCGACCTAAAAAACATAATCTGGCTGGGACGCGGCTTTATAAAAGGCGATGATACCGACAGCCACATCGATACCCTCGCGCGCTTTCTAAGCCCGCGCACTGTGGCTATTTCGTCGTGCGACGATCTGAGCGATCTGCATTACGCGGAGCTTGGTGCGATGAAGGATGAAATTTCATCGCTCGGATACGACGTGATCGAGCTGCCGATCCCGCGTGCGATCTTTTATCGGGGGCGCAGGCTGCCCGCGACTTACGCAAATTTCGTCTTTTTAAACGGCGCGCTCATCGTGCCTACCTACGCAGACCCCGCAGATCCGCACGATCCAAACCGCGCCGCGGACGAGCTGGCGCTGTCGCGTCTGCGAGCAGCGTGCGCGGATCGCGAAGTAGTGGGAGTAAATGCGCGCGTTTTCATTCGCCAAAACGGCTCGCTGCATTGCTCGTGCATGAATAAATTTAAACTTTAA
Source organism: uncultured Campylobacter sp. (assembly GCF_938030685.1). Taxonomy (GTDB): domain Bacteria; phylum Campylobacterota; class Campylobacteria; order Campylobacterales; family Campylobacteraceae; genus Campylobacter_B. The sequence goes on from NZ_CALHHX010000188.1 coordinate 4,050, forward strand.
ATTTAGATCGAAGGGAAAATATGAAAATTCTAAAAGTTGGACTGATTTCGCATAAATTTGAAGGCACCAAGGCGCGCACGATAGCGCGTAGTATCGAGCTCATCGCGCGCGCAGCGGCGAAGGGCGCGCAATTAATCGTTTTGCAAGAGCTTCATCAGACGCATTATTTTTGCCAGCGCGAAAATACCGAAAATTTCGACTATGCGCAGGATTTCGAGCGCGATTTGCGGCTGTGGAGCGAGGTAGCGAAGAGATTTGGCGTCGTGCTGGTAAGCTCACTTTTCGAGCATCGCGCCGCGGGGCTGTATCACAACACCGCCGTGGTCTTCGAGCGCGACGGCTCTATCGCGGGGCGGTACCGTAAGATGCACATACCCGACGATCCGCAGTTTTACGAAAAATTTTATTTCACGCCGGGCGATCTGGGCTTTGAGCCCATAGATACGAGCGTGGGGCGGCTCGGCGTGCTGGTGTGCTGGGATCAGTGGTATCCAGAAGCGGCGCGCGCGATGGTGCTACGCGGTGCCGAGCTGCTCATATATCCGACCGCGATCGGGTGGTTCGACGGCGACGGCGAGGACGAAAAAGCGCGCCAGCTGGAGGCCTGGGTCGCGGTACAGCGCGGGCATGCGGTGGCAAACTCCCTGCCCGTAATCGCCGTAAATCGCGTGGGCTTTGAGAGCGCCGCTCTGAGCGAGGTCTCGCCGGATGAAATTTTATCTGGGGGCGAAGCAAATTTGAATATGCGCGATAAAATTTCACGCTCCACGGATGCGAGCGGCGAGAGTAAAATTTTAAGCGAGGGCGGAATTTTATCTTTTAATAACGGGGCGCTAACGGGTAGCGACAAAATGGCGATCGGCGGCGAAATTTTGCCCGCGAAAAATGAGGCGGCGCGAGAGAATTTAAAAATTTCGATAGAGATCAAATTTAACGGCGAAACTTTAGAGGTGCTGCCGAATAAACAGCGCGTAGATCAGCTTGTCAGCGAAGAGGGGATTAGGTTTTGGGGCAATAGCTTTGTTTTCGGCGCGCAGGGCGAACAGCTATTTCGCGCAAATAGCACCGATGAGCTATGTGAAGTCGTAACCATCGATATGCAAAGATGCGAAAACGTTCGCCGCTGGTGGCCGTTTTTGCGAGATAGACGCGTAGAGGAGTATGGAATTCTCACGAAGAGATACGGGCTGTAGCATTCTGTATCTCGAATAGACATATGGTTTATCGGACGCGCACAGAATGAAAGCAAATAATTTTTATGGTATCAATGTGTAGAGGCGCCGCCGAAATACATCAATAGACCAAATTGGTTTAAAATTTCGATTTTGAAATGCCCGCAAAATCGGACTTTGTAAATAAATTGTAAAAAATTTGCCAAAAACTATTGACAATTTTTAAATTTTTCTCTATAATTACGCCAAGTTTCGCATATAGGTATGCGGGATGAATTTTATATAAGGAGTAAACCATGAAAAAAGGTTTTACTATGATCGAGTTGATCTTCGTTATCGTTATTTTAGGTATCTTGGCAGCTGTTGCTATTCCAAGACTTGCAGCTACTCGTGATGATGCTGAGATCGCAAAAGCTGGTACTAATGTTACCACGATTGTATCGGATCTTGGCTCTTATTATACATCACAAGCGAAATTTGCTAACGATCTTAAGTCTATGACAAATGTAGCAATAGATCCAGGTACAGGTTTTGTTGGTGAACTTAAGTCCGGTGGTAAAAAGTGCTTAAAAGTTACATTGAAAGATTCTGTTGCTGCGAATGGTACTGCTGGTATTGTTCCTGCTTATTTAAAAGTAGAGCAAGGTGCTGATAGTGGTGCTTCAATCTGCACTAAGCTATATGCGGATCCTTCAATTATAGATATCTTAAATAAGAAATTTAAGTATGTAGATAATGTAGATGGTACTGAAAAAGAACTTGATGGTTTTGCAATTAGCGGTGTTGCTGTAGTTAAATAAGTTAATATTTAACTTATAATATAGGGGTCTAACTTTATGTTAGACCCTTTTTACGTTTATAAGTACAAAAATAATATTTTTATAAGTATTATTTTATATTTGAAATTATTAAATCTAATTTAAATATAACTTTTAATTTTTTAAATATTTTTATTTGAGTATTACTTCAAAGATTAGTGTATATTTTAGTTTTAAATTGGGGTATAGCCAAGCGGCAAGGCAATTGGTTTTGGTCCAATCATTCGGAGGTTCGAATCCTCCTACCCCATCCATTTGGAGAATTTAAAAATTTATTCGCACTTCTTGTATCGCAGAGTAGAGCAGTGGTAGCTCGTCGGGCTCATAACCCGAAGGTCGGTGGTTCAAATCCACCCTCTGCAACCAATATCTTTAAATTTATATCACAGCATCGTGACTTCAAAATTTTACTCTTGACTTCATTGAGGAATAAGAAAATCTTCTATAATCTAAATCGGGGTATTTTATCTACTAATTCATTTCAAGCTAATGGCTTAAAATTAATAATTATCGAGAAAGATATATAAAATTCTTTAAATTGTAAAATTTGCCGACTCGTCTAAAATTTGTGATTTATCATACCACCAATCTTATCAATAATATTAAATAGGAATTGCGAAAGACTTAAATTTGCACGGATTTTCTTATCGTAACATTTAGAATTTTAAGGCTCTCTTTAACTTAAGCTCACACAAAGGAGTAGTAAGTTACGATGAGAGCTATGAAAAACAGGTATATAGTCCGTTCCCGAATTTCAGAAAAGAAATTTAGAGAAATTTTAAAGTACTTCGCAGAAGATATAGAAGCATCAAAGATATCAAATTTAACTAAAATTTCAGAAGCAACCCTATGTAAAATCTTTAGAGAAATAAGAGCTCTTATGTCTAAAGAGTGTGAAAAGATAAGCAAATTTAGCGGTGAGATTTCCAGCTTGCAAGCTCGCCTAGAAGCTTCGCTTTGAGATTGATGAAAGCTACTTCGGATCTAAAAGAGTAAGGGGTAAAAGAGGTAGAGGCGCAGCAAATAAAACGCCAGTGTTCAGTATGCTTAAAAGAGACGGCAAAGTTTATACTCAGATAGTTAAAAACTGCTCTGCTAGTGAGCTAATACCCATATTATCGCAATATAGCGAGCTTGATAGCTCTACTATCTATTCTGATTGCTGGAAGGCTTATGACGGTTTGGTAGATTACGGAGCCAAAGAGCACTACAGGGTGAAGCACTCTAAAAATGAATTTGCTAACGGTAAAAATCATATAAACGGCATAGAAAACTTCTGGGGTTAAGCTAAATTTAAAGGTATTAAGAAAGAGAATTTCTTGCTTCATCTTAAAGAGTGTGAATTTAGATATAATACTAAAACTACACAGGAAAACCTATATCAGAAACTGTTGAAATTGATAAGAGAGAATCCGCTTAAGTTTAATTGAGCCATTTTATTTAGCTGCCCGTCCGGTCGCTCGCAAAGACGGAAGTCATGGAAGCTATTCCTCATCTACAATTACCCATCTTTTTCTAGATTCTTCATCGTATTGCTTTAAAATTTCTATTATTCTATTCTGCAATATTTGCAAAGTTTCCATATATTTTGTAGGAATTAGTTCAAAAATATCCTCTAATTCGCAGCACTCGATTATTATGTCTATAATGTATTCATTAACCTTATTTTTTTCCAAATGCGTTGAAATATAGGGCGAAAACAAAATTCTTTGGCTTTCATCTATAGTAATCGCTTTGTATTCCAATGCCTGTAATGAGCCTAGCGCCATTAGCAAAATAGCCCTCTCGCTTACCATGTCAATATTTTTTTCTAATATCATTCGGTGTCGCTCCGCCCGTATTTAATTTTATCCAAAATCATACAAATCTTCCTCTCGTCTATCTCCCCATAAAGGCAGGGATTTGCCAGTTCAAATATGATTTCCTGCAAAATTTCATCCTCATATCCTATGTCCTCGCGGCACTCGATTAAATTTGCCCATTCCTCAAGGAGGTCATATGAAATTTCTTTATCGATGACCCTATTTAAGATGTTTGCGATGGTATTCTTAGTTATCATTACAAGCTCCGATTCGCTATCAAAGCCTATCTTTGCCAAGTCGCTTTTTATCGCGCTTATATCTTTGGTGAAATTTATTAAATTTAATAAAATATCTATTTTAGCCATCAATGTCGCATTTGCCCTCGCGCCTCTATAATCATATTCTTATACTTTTCATAAAGCCTTGGTTTCAAAATTTTAAATTTCACAGCGTTTCTCCTTAGTCCTTTCCAAATTTAAAGCTTTATCCAATCCTCTTTTTTACGCCGAATTCAAATTCGACCTGCTTAAATGCGTCCTCTATGCTTTTATAAAATTTCCCATACACAATCCAATTAAAATTTTCATTTGGGCACCCGCCCAGGGCTAATGACTGGGCAGTATGCAAAGTCATCTCCGTTTCTAGCGCGATAATTAGTGATATATCGGGTTGCTACTTCAAATGCATCGTCATCTTCCGATTCAATACTCCAGCAATCGTATGTGATTATGGGCTTATTGCCGCTTAGGCGATATACATCCCCTCCGACGATAAGCATATCTCTATCTCTTGCGATTTTTAGTACCTCCATTACATCGTCAAATCTTCAAGCGATTCCATAAATTCCGTACTCCTCCCTTAAGCGTATACCGCGCTCCAGCAGATCCTGCGGCACGATATTTACGTAATCTTCATCTATAAATGACATAATTCGCTCCTTTTAAGTATAAGATTATTGCCATTGCCATTTTTCTATTTCGTCTTTCTTTACGAAATACCCTCTTTCGCCGCAAGGATAGTAAATTTTACACCATTCGCCTTCGCAGGATTGGATAGGGATGACTATCTCATCATAATAAGCAAATTCTTCTTTATCTTCATAGAAAATTTTACGAATAACGGCGTCTTTAAATTTATATATAA
>NZ_CALHHX010000189.1 GCF_938030685.1 uncultured Campylobacter sp.
ACGCCGTAGCCTTTATATTTGATAAAAATCGGCGAACTCCACTCGCCGTTCTCGCCTTTGACGCTAAAAATTCCATCGCCGTATTGTAGTGATGCGCCCGCAGCTAGGCGTTTTACGTCGGTTAGGATTGCGACGGCTTTGGCACTGGTTAGATAGCGCTCATCGGTGCCGAAGTTATTAGCCGCTACGAAAGATCTAACGACGTTAGTCGCCGCTATAACCTCTTGATTTGCCACGACGTCCGCGTGCAAAAGACCGCAAAGTGCAACAGATGCTAGAAGCAAAAACTTTTTCATCATTTAATCCTTTTAAAATTGAATTTTCGTTATTATAACAGCAATTTCATTTGTTTTAGCTAATTTTTAACAAAAAATTGATGAAAAATAACGAATTTTGGAAAATTTATGAAATTTCTAGCTATTTTTGCACTTTTGGCGATCAAAATTTTCGCTTTAGACATAGTAAACGGCGATGTTGTTATCTTAAAATTAGATAAAAGCACAACTGAGTTGAGCTTTGGCTCGAAGCAAATTCCTCTCATCGAGGCGCCAAATTCTAGCGATAAAATCGCCGTTTTGGCGGCAAACTACCGCGCTAAGGGAGATTTCGCGCTGAGAATAGTAGATCAAAGCGGCAGTCACGAGCAGATCGTCGCTTTGAAAAAGGGCGAGTATAAAAAAGAGGCTCTAAGCGTTGCTCCGGGTAAAGTTAAACCGCCCAAAGAAGCCGCCGCGCGTATCAAAAAAGAGCTCGACGAAGCCAACGCGATCTATGCGATCAGCACGCCGCGCTATCTTTTTTCCACGCCGTTTGAGCTGCCTTTAAACTCCAAAATAACCTCTGCATTCGGCAATGCCCGCACTTTTAATGGCGAGCTTAAAAGCTATCACAGCGGCACCGATTATCGCGCTGCAGTAGGCACTGCGGTGCGCGCCGCCAACGACGGGGTCGTAGTCATCGCCAAAGACCGCTACTATGCCGGCGGTTCGGTCGTGATTGATCACGGCGGCGGTATTTATTCGCAGTACTATCATCTAAGCGAGATCAAAGTGACGCTTGGCGATCACGTTCACAAAGGCGATGAAATCGCACTTTCGGGCGAGAGCGGTAGAGTTAGCGGCCCACATCTGCACTTCGGCATCGCGATCAACGGCGTGAGCGTCAATCCACTAAGCTTCGTCGCTAAATTTAACGAAGTGGTTTTTGGCGAGCGCTAAAATGCCCTACAATCCGAAGGAGTTGATAAAAAAAATTCTCGCAGGTAGCGATTTTAAGCTAAAAGGCTCGGTCAAAGGCCGCGTGCGCGTCGCGAGTAGGGACGGAGCGATCGTAAATTTTACCGCCGCAGACTTCGGCGTGCAGAGCCTAAACGACAAAATTTCGCTCAGTGGCGAGCAGTTCGAGCGTTTTAGAGCCAGAATTTTTGGGATTTTAAACTCCGGCGGACGCGAGCTTGCAGGCAGGCTCACGCTCTCTTCTACGCCCAAAAAGAAAGCCCGCGCAGATCGTCTCCGCGCGGCAGATGGCTATGCAGAGTTTGGCGACGCCTGCGATTTTGGTAGCTTTTGCGAAGGAGATTTAAGCGCAGTTTCGCCCGAGGCTGGCGGCAGCTTGGCAAAGACTTCGTATGCTACAAACGCAAGGCGCAGCGAGCGAGATTTTTCTGCGCGTAGCGCTCAGGGTGCGCGAGATTTTGCTTCACAGGCAGAATTTCAAGATGTTTCGCAAGCAGAATTTTATAGCGCAGCTCGGGCGGAATTTTGCGCAGATACCGCGTGGGATACGGCGTGCGAGAATTTTATTTCGCAAAATGGCGCCGCGCAGGATGACGTGAGCGTGGGGCTTGCTGCTAGTTTCGAAGAGAGCGCAAATGCGAGGAGTAAAAATTTTATGCCACAAAGCTCTGCGCCTGCGAATTCTGCCAAAGGAGAAAGCTTCATTCCTACATCGCGAAATTTTGTTTCTGCGCAAAGCTCTGCGCTCGTGAAAGATTCCGCATTTGAGGCGCAAAATTCTAATTTTATAGCGCAAACGGAGAATTTTTCAGCTGAAAATTCGTTTGCAGCAGAGCAGGACGCGGACTTACGAAGTAAAAATTATACGGCACAAAGCTCTGCATCAAAAAATTCCACTTTCGCAAATTCTGCGCTTGATATAAAGTGCGCAAATGATTGTGGGCCTCAAGGCTCCGAGTTTTCCAAGGGGCAAAGCGCTAATTTCGCTGGCCGCCACGCCGCAAATTTTGCCTTAGAAAATGCCTTGGAATTCGCGCCTCAAGATGAGAATTTCGTTGGTGAGAATTCTGCGTTTTTGGCAAAAGGGCAAAATTACGCGCCCGAAAATTCCGATGGGCAAAATTTAGCACAGAAAAGCTCCGCGCAAGAGTGGCAGCCTTTAAATTTACCGCCGCAAGCGGGAAATAAATTTGCGCCCGAATTTGAGCAATCAGCGCAGCCCGCGTTAACGGGCGGGAATTCTACGGTTGCTTCTTCTATGGCGGAGGGGGCGCTTGGTGATGAGCCCGCGTCTGCTGCTTTTGGGAGCGAATCAACTTTTGCGGCTAAGCCAATAAATTTCTATGGCAAGCCTGCGCGCAAAGCGCCTACGAAAGAGCGCGCGAGCCTTCGAGAGCGTCCGCAAGCTCTGCCTATTGCAAGCGCTTCGCGTCCTATCTCGCTACCGCAAGCGCCTAGAGCTAGGCTCATCGAGCTTAAGCCGCGCTTTATAGGCATCGCGCATAGGATTAAAATTTCGTTTTTGAAAAAGAGCGCGAGCGAGCCGGGCGAAGGGGTTTTGGCGCGAGTTCGTATTCCACTTTTGATGGAGAATTTCGGTCTTAATGATATTTTGTCGTCCACGGCGAGCTACCAAATGGCGAAAAAGATGGTGCGCACGATCGCTGATCTTTACATCGCCAAGGATCTGCGCGGCGTGCACATAGGCGTGCCGGTACGCCTTGAAATGGGCTTTAAAAGCGGTATCTCCGACGTCAGCAACCACGCCTTTATCTTTAAGCTCATCGAGGACAGCCTCGTTAAAAACGGCGTCATCGACGACGACAATGCAGATATCGTGCGCGAGATCAAGCTCTTTAAGCAGGACGTTTTCGATGGGGTTTTAGTAAACATCATGCGGTTTGAGTAGAGGCTTTGCGGCGCCTTGCGTATAAATTTTAAAAAATCCGCGTTACCGCATGAAATTCCATCGTTTTCGAGCTTTAGCTCGCACCGCAACAAGCGTTTTTTAAAATTTTTTTGATCAAACCAGTAAAAATTTGAAAGGATTTAGATGCAAAAAGCCTTTTTTAATTCGCCCGTCGGAATGCTTGAAATTTGGGATGACGAGATCGGGATCTGCAGTATCGACTGGGTCAAAAACTCTGCTTGCAGGCCCAATGATGAGATCTTTAAAAAACACGACGCAGGGCTTATCGGCTTTGTGCGTGCTGTGGATGATAAAGGACGCGATTTAAAGCTTGGCGATTTAAGAAAGAATTTGACTCTTTGCACCGACGAGCTTGGCGCATATTTCAGGGGCGAGCTTGAGAGCTTCAGCGTTAAACTGAGCCAAAATGGCACGCAGTTTCAAAAGTCCGTGTGGAGCGCGCTTTTAGAGATCCCTTACGGCGAGGTCGTAACATACGGCGAGCTAGCTGCGGCTATCGGCAGACCGCACGCAAGCCGCGCAGTAGGCGGCGCAAACGGCAAAAACAAAATTCCCATCATCGTGCCGTGCCACCGCGTCGTAGCTGCGGGCGGGCTCGGAGGATACAGCGGCGCGGGCGGCGTAGCGACCAAAGCGTGGCTGCTAAACTTCGAAAGAGAAAATTTAGCCAAATTTGGCAAGTAAAATTCCG
>NZ_CALHHX010000190.1 GCF_938030685.1 uncultured Campylobacter sp.
GCAGCCGTTATGCCCGCAGGCGTCGCGTTTAGGCTCGGGAAAAATTTAAAATCCGCATTCTGCACGAAGCAGACTTGGCACTGCCAGCTATCTACCGACGCAAACACCCACGGCACACCTATTTGCTTGGCAAAGGCATCGATCTGCGCGCGCGTGGCGAGATTGTCGGTCGCATCCAAAATCAGATCAAATTTCTCGCCCGAGTCTATCGCGCTAGCGAAAAATTCCTCCGCGCGGCTCTTATGCACCTCCACACTCACGCCGTCATAGCGGCTTTCCGTGCGGCTTTTAAAGACGTCCGCTTTAAATTTACCCTCGTCTTCGAGCGTGAATAAAATTTGCCTGTGGATGTTGTGAAGTGCCACCGTGTCGAAATCCACGACGCTGATCCGTCCGATGCCGCTTGCGCCGAGTGCGTAAGAAAGGCTGCTCCCAAGCCCACCCGCGCCGATGATCAGGATACGCTTGTCCGCAAGCGCGCGCTGCGTCTGCTCGCCCCAAAGCTGGATCTGTCTGTGAAAGTAGTTCATAAAAGCCCCCTGCTGACTAGATTTTTGCGGAATTTCCACAGCCCGCGCGCCGCAGCGATCTCGTCCGCGTCCACTTCGCACATCAGCACGCCCTCTTCGTTTTTCAGCTCGTTTGCGATCTCGCCGCCGGGGGTTACGACGAAGCTCTCGCCGTAAAATTTAAACTCGCTTTCGCCGAATTTCGCCTCGCCGATGCGGTTGGCGCGGATGACGTAGAGCGAGTTCGTAAACGCGCGCATCTTCAAAAGCTCGCGCCAGCGTCCGCCGCTTTCGAAGGTCGAGGCGCACGGCACGAGCACGCAGCCGACGTTTTTCTGCATAAAATAACGCCAAAACACGTCAAAATGCGCCTCAAAGCCGAAGCAGACGCCGAATTTCACGCCGCCCTCGCTAAAGATCATCGGCGAAATTTTACCGATTTTGCGGCTTTTGCGGTTGGCGAAAAAGCCCTCCTCGTTCCAGTGCGGATAGTCCATCAGGATATTTTGATCGTAAAATTTCACCTCCGAGGGCGAAAATTTCGCGCAGGATTTCACCCAGATGGGCTCGTTTTCGCTCGCGCAAAAGATCTCCTCTTCGCTCGCGTCTTTTTGACTTTCTTCGGAATTTAGAGCATTTGAGGTCTTGGAGGCGCTTTTTAAATTTGCGGCTTTGAAATTTAAAGATTTTGCGCCGCAGGAGTTTAAAGCGCCTTTGGAATTTAAGCCGTCGTTGGAACCCTGCTCGTTTTTGGAATTTAAAGCGCCTTTGGAATTTGAACCATCGTTGGAATTTAAATCGCTCTTGGAATTTAGCTCGCCTTTGCAACCAGGCTCGCTTTTAAGGCTTAAAGAATTTTCGCCGCTAGAGCTCACGCTTTTTTGAGCCGCGCCGCCGAAAATGCCCGCTCGCCTCAGAATTGCGCCACTTGCGGTTCTGATTATCGGCGCTACGATATGCAGGTCGTATTTGGCAGCCAGCCGCGCCATCAGCTCCTGCTTATGCTCGCTCTGTTCGCACGCGATGGAGCGGGGCATCTTTTTAAGCTCGCTAAAGAAGGAATTTAGCTCATATTCGCCCAGCAGCACGATCCGTGCGCCGTTATCTTTGGCGACCTTCATATAGTAATCGATCCGATTTTCGCTCATCGAAAGCGTCGGTAGTTGCAAAACGCATACGTTTATCATCGTCGCCTCCTAAGCCTGCTCGGGTGCGTTTATTTCGGCAACCTCGAGTTTGGCGTTTTCTAAAATTTCCTTCGCCTCTTTTAGCAGCGCGACGCCCTGTTTATACAGCTTCACGCTCTCCTCCAAGCTCAGATCCTTGTCGTTTAGGCTCTTTAAAAGCGCGTTAATCTTCTCCATTTTTTCTTCAAAACTCATCCAAAATCCTTTTTATGATGTAATCAAATTTTTCTATCTCGACCAAAAACGCGTCGTGTCCGTAGTCGCTGTCGATCTGCGCATAGCTCGCGCGATCTTTTTTCCCTAGATCGCTCATCGCATCGTAAATTTCTTTCATTAGCCCCGGCGGAAAGAGTACGTCGCCTTTGAAAGAGATGAGGTGCAGGCGCGATCTGATCTGCGCGCAGGCGTTTTTGAGATCGCCGTAGTGGCGCGTGCAATCAAATATATTCATCATCTTGGCGATGTAGAGATAGCACAGCGGATCGAACCTGCGCGCGAAATTTTCGCCGTTGTATTCAAGGTAGCGATCCACCTGAAAGCGCCCGTTGATCTCGTAAAGACCGTCGGTTTCAACGTAGTTGCGCCCAAATTTATCCTGCATCGAGCTTGGGCTTAAAAAACTTATATGCCCCGCCATGCGCCCCACCGCCATGCCGTCAAGCCCGCGCTCGGCGATCAGATTTTTATCGTAGTTGCCGTTTTTAAAATTTGGGTCGCGCAAGATGGCCTCGGTTGCGATCTTATTAAACGCGATCGCCCAAGGCTGCGTAGCGTATGTGCTTGCGAGTACGAAAATTTCATCCGCAAATTCGGGGTATTCGATCGCATAGCACAGCGCCTGCATGCCGCCCAGGCTGCCGCCGATAACGGCGCGGGCGCGCGAAATACCGAGGCGCTTTAAAAGCATCATCTGCGCGCGCACGACGTCTGAGACGACCACTACCGGAAAGCGCAAGCGGTACTCGCGGCCGCTGCTTTCATCGACGTCGAGCGGGCAGGTAGAGCCGAAAGGCGAAGCCAGGATGTTTATGCAGATGACGAAAAATTTCGTCGTATCGACCGCTTTATGATCGCCGATGAGCCCGTCCCACCAGCCGGGCTTAACGTCGCCCTCGTAGAGCCCCGCAGCGTGCGCGGAGCCGGTTAGGGCGTGGCATATGACGATAGCGTTTGATTTGTCCGGATTTAGCTCGCCGTAGGTTTCATAGGCGAGCTTGAAGTTGGAAAAGACGCGGCCGCTCTCCAGATAGAGCGGCTCGTCAAAATTTTGAATTTTACTTTGAAGGATCACTGATTGACTCGGTAATTCGGCGCTTCCTGCGTAATGATGACGTCGTGGACGTGGCTTTCTTTAAGACCTGCGCTCGTGATCTCGACGAATTCCGCCTTTTGCTGAAAGGTCGCGATATCCTTGCTGCCGCAGTATCCCATCGAGCTTCGCAAGCCGCCTAGCAGCTGAAAGATCACGTCTTTTAGCATGCCCGCGTAAGGTACGCGCCCCTCGACGCCCTCGGGCACGAGCTTTTCTTTTGCGGTGCCGTCTTGAAAGTAGCGATCCGAGCTACCCTTATGCATCGCCGCTAAGGAACCCATGCCGCGGTAGGTTTTGTACTGGCGGCCCTGAAACGTAATGAGCTCGCCCGGGGTTTCGTAGCAGCCCGCAAGCAGGCTTCCCATCATCACCGAGCTTGCGCCCGCGGCTAGGGCTTTGGCGATGTCGCCCGAGTATTTGATGCCGCCGTCTGCGATGATCGGAATTCCAAATTTAGCCGCCTCGATCGCGCAATCGTTGATCGCGGTAAACTGCGGCACGCCTACGCCCGCTACGATGCGCGTAGTGCAGATCGAGCCCGGGCCGATACCTACTTTAATCGCGTCCGCTCCCGCGTTTGCGATATCCTTTATGCTAGCGGGGTTTGCGACGTTTCCTACTACTACGTCGACGTCAAAATTTCGCTTCAGCTCCTTAAGCGTGTCGATAATGCCTTTGGAGTGTCCGTGCGCAGAGTCCATCACAAGCGCATCAACACCCGCTTTTACGAGCGCTTCGGCTCTTTGCAGATGGCCTACGCTGATTGCCGCGGCGACGCGAAGGCGGCCGAATTTGTCTTTATTAGCGCTTGGATATTCGATGCGCTTTTTAAGGTCTTTAATCGTAATAAGCCCCTCTAAGTGGCCGTTTGCGTCGATTATCGGAAGCTTTTCTACCTTATTGTTTCTAAAAATTTTCTCCGCATCATCAAGCGTGCAGCCCTTTGGAGCGGTAATTAGCGGAGCTTTAGTCATCTTTTCGCCCACGAGCGCGGCGGTATCGGTTTCAAAGCGCAGATCGCGATTGGTTAAAATTCCAATCAGCACGCCGTTGTCGTCGATAACGGGAATGCCGCTGATGTGATACTCGCCCATCAGATCGAGAGCGTCTTTGATCGTGGCGTCCGCCTTGATCGAGATGGGGTCTATAATGACGCCGCTTTCGCTCTTTTTTACGCGGCGAACCATCTTGGCTTGGGAGTCCTCGTCCATATTTTTATGGATTACGCCGATGCCGCCGAGGCGCGCCATCATTATCGCGGTGCGGTACTCGGTGACCGTATCCATCGCAGCACTCACGAGAGGGGTATTTAGCGTGATATTCTTTGTAAAACTCGTGCTGATATCGACCTCTTTGGGTAAAATTTCAGAGTATTGCGGTACCAACAAAACATCCTCGAAGGTCAGAGCCTTTTTGACGATCTTCATACTTATCCTTTCACGATTTTTTCTAAACTCAAGCCGCCGTCCAGCACCGTTTGTTCGTCGTAGGCGCGCCCGATGAGCTGCGCGCTGATATTAAGAGCCTCTTTGTTTTTCGCTACCGGCACGGAGATTGCGGGAAGCCCCGCTAAATTTACGCCGATCGTGTAGATGTCGCTAAGATACGCACGCAGCGGGTCGTTAAGCTCGCCGAATTTATATGCCACGCCCGGCGCGATCGGCATAAAGATCAAATCGGCGTCTTTTAAAATTTCCTCATATTCGCTTTTGATGAATGCCCTTGCCTTCTGCGCTTTGATGTAATACGCGTCGTAGTAGCCGCTGCTTAGCACGAAGGTGCCTAGAAGCATGCGGCGCTTGACCTCGTCGCCGAAGCCTTCGCCGCGAGTGTTGGCGTAGAGCTCTTTTAAATTTAGAGCCTTTGCGCGGTTGCCGTAGCGCACGCCGTCGTAGCGGCTTAAATTTGCGCTAGCCTCGGCGGTTGCGATGATGTAGTAGGTCGCGATGTCGTATTTGGAGCTACAAAGATCGCGGTAAACGATCTCGTGTCCGAAGGATTTTAGCTTTTCTATAGTTAAATTTAGAGCCTCTTTGACCTGCTGCGAGGCCTCGTCCACGTAGTTTTTTATAACGGCGATCTTAAGCTTGCGATCAGCGTTTAGCTTATCCGCGGTGCTTTCGTAAGCGCCCGTGTAGCTCGTGCTGTCCATCTCGTCGCGCCCTGCGATGATGTCATATAAAATCGCCGCATCCTCGACGCTGCGCGTGATCGGTCCTATCTGATCGAGGCTGCTTGAATACGCCGCGAGCCCGTAGCGGCTGGCCCTGCCGTAGCTCGGCTTAAAGCCTACGCAGCCGCAAAATGCCGCCGGCTGGCGGATAGAGCCGCCCGTATCGCTTCCGAGTGCGGCTATGGCGATATTTGCCGCTACGGCAGCCGCGCTTCCGCCGCTACTGCCGCCGGGTACGCGCGAGTGATCGGTCGGATTGAGAGTTTTGCCGTAGAATGAGCTCTCAGTCGTGCTTCCCATCGCAAACTCATCCATATTCGTCCGCCCAAATGGCGCCAAACCGCGCTCGCGTAGCTTTTTGATCACCGTTGCGTCGTATGGCGCGACGTAGCCTTGCAAAATTTTGCTCGCCGAGGTGACGCTCCAATCTTTCACCTGAATGTTATCTTTGATCGCGATCGGCACGCCCTCGCCGCTGACGTTTAGAGCCTCGCCCGTGAGCTGCTCGACGTAGGCGCCGAGCTCTTTGGTTTTTAAAATTTTATCCTTTAGCTCCGCTCTAAGCGCCGAAATTTCATCCGCGCTCAGCTTTAGAGCCTCTTTCAAACTTATCATCTGCCATCCTTAAATTTATTCACGAAATAGATTCCCACGCCCGTTGCTACGCAGATCAGCGCGATCGTAAAAAATACGAAGCCGAGACTTATGGGGCTAGCGAGCATGCATGACCTTCGCGCAGCGCGGGCAGAGCTCATCAGGCTCTTTTGCGTTAAATTTCCAGCATCTCGGGCATTTATGTTTAGAGGATTTTACGAGGCGGAAAATTTCGTCGTTTATCTTAAACTCCGCCAGAGCTTCTCCGCTTTGCAGAGTGTCCACGTCGCTTACCATGAACCAATCCGCCACGCCTAGGATGTCGTTTGATAAAATTTCGTTCGAGCTCGTCTGCAAAACCAACTCAAGCGTCGATTTGATGATCTTATCCTTTTTAAGCCCGTCGATAAGCTCGAAAAATTTCTCCCTCGATTTGATTAAAATTTCGTCAAATTCTAGAAAATCGTCAAATTCTATCGGCTTGTAAATCAAGTCGAAAGCGTCTTCCTTGCCCTCTTTGATGATACTCGGCGCAAACTGCATCGCTTCGTCGATCGTGTAGGTTAGCGTAGGCGCGATCAGAGGCAGCAGCGCTCGCGTGATCAGAGCGATCGCGCTTTGCGCGCTTCTGCGGCGCGGCTCGTCAGGTGCGTCGCAGTAGAGCCTATCTTTGCAGATATCAAGATAGATGCCGCTCAGATCGGCGCTTAAGAAATTTAGCAAGGCGTTGAAGCCCTTTGAAAAATCGTAGTTTCTAAACGCTGCTTCCGCACTCGCAAAGGCGTTTGCCGCGCGCGTTAGGATCCAGTGATCAAGCCGCGTAAAATTACTCGTCTCGATCTCATTTAAATCGCTGGTGCTTGCGAGTAGAAATCTTATAGTATTGCGGATCTTGCGGTATTGCTCGCTTACCTGCTTTAGGATATTGTCGCTGATCTTTAGATCGGTCGAGTAATCGCTCATCGCGACCCAAAGGCGTAAAATTTCCACGCCGTGGCTCTTTGCGACCTCTTGCGGATAGACGACGTTTCCGACGGACTTACTCATCTTCTGACCCTTCTCATCGACGGTAAATCCGTGAGTGAGGATGCTCTTGTACGGCGCGCATTCGTTGATCGCGCAGCTTAGAAGCAGTGAGCTTTGAAACCAGCCGCGGTGTTGGTCGCTACCCTCAAGATACATATCCGCAGGGAATTTGCCCGCATCGTAGGCGCCGCTTTGCAGCACTGCTTTCCACGTAGAGCCGCTATCGAACCAAACGTCTAAGATGTCCATCACCTTTTCTAAATTTTCAGGCTTATAGCCGCTGTCCTGAGGCAAAAGCTCCGAAATTTCCATCTGCCACCAAGCATCCGCGCCCTTAGCCTTAAAAATTTCGTAGATATTATTTAAAATTTTCTCATCAAAAATCGGCTCTTTGGTGTTTTTATCGCGGAAAAACGCTATCGGCACGCCCCAGTCCCTCTGGCGCGAGATACACCAATCGGGGCGGTTTTCTATCATCGAGGTAAGGCGGTTGATGCCGCTTTGCGGATAAAATTTAACCTTGCCGATCTGCTCTAGCGCCACCTGACGCAGTGTCTTGCCGCTAGGCATTGGCTCGTCCATCGCGATAAACCACTGTTTCGTCGCGCGGTAGATTACCGGTTTGTGTGTGCGCCAACAGTGTGGATAGGAGTGGACGAATTTGCCGGATTTGATAAGCGCGGGGCCTAGAAGCTCTAAAATTTTCTCGTTCGCTTTGAAAATATGCATCCCCACGAGCTCATCTACGACGTCTGCGCGGAAGAGTTTTTTGGTTTTAAGTGTCTCGTCGAAACAGCCGCCCTCATCCACCGGCATAATCACCTCGATGCCATATTTAAGCCCTACGAAATAATCGTCCTCGCCGTGTCCGGGAGCCGTATGCACGAGCCCGGTGCCGCCGTCCATTAAAACGTGCTCGCCGAGGATAAATTTTGAAGCTCTATCGTTTAGCGGATTGATCGCGTTTAGGCCTTCAAGCTCGGTAGCTCTAAATTCCTTTACGATTTCGCCTTTGGTGATGCCCAGGCTTACGAGGCTTTCGACCAAAGGTTTTGCAAGGATCAAATTTTCGCTCGTCAGCGCGTAAATTTCATTCGGGTTCAAAGATATTGCGCCGTTTGCCGGCAGCGTCCAAGGCGTGGTCGTCCAGATGACCGCTTTAGCGCCCTTTGCGCCGATTTTAGCGCTCGCTTCACCACTTAGATCGAACGCCACGAAGATCGAGTAGTCCTCTTTGTCTTTGTATTCGACCTCGGCTTCTGCGAGCGCGCTTTTTGCCGCCCAGCTCCAAAACACGGGCTTACTTCGCTCGATTAAAATTCCTTTTTTAGCGATCTGGCAGAGCGCTTTGTAAATTTCAGCTTCAAACTCAAATTTTAGCGTCAAATACGGATCGTCCCAGTCGCCCAAAATCCCCATATCTTTAAATTCATTGCGCTGCACGTCGATAAACTCTTTGGCGTGCTGTCTGCAAAGCTCGCGGATCTGCACTTTTGAAAGCGATTTTTTCCGCTCGCCTAGTTTAATCTCTACTTGTTGCTCGATCGGTAAGCCGTGGCAGTCCCAGCCCGGCACGTAGCGGATCTCCTCGCCGAAGAAATAATGGGTTTTGGTGATGATGTCTTTTAAAATTTTATTCAGCGCGTGGCCGATGTGGAGGTGTCCGTTAGCGTACGGCGGGCCGTCGTGGATATTAAAGCTTACGCTTGCGCCCTTGCGTTTAGCCTTCATCTTTTCGTAAATTTTACGCTCATCGTACCATGCCTTAAACCGCGCAGGTTCGTTTTGCGGCAACGCGCCTCGCATCGCAAAGTCCGTCGTAGGAAGAAAGAGAGTATCTTTGTAGTCCATATTTGTACCTTTTCGTGTCTTAAAAAATTTGTGAAGTTTATCCAAAACGCCATTAAAAAGCTCTGAAAGAGCAGTCTGCGTTTATGCTATAATGTGCGAAAATTTAATGAGGGTCTTTATGAAAAATATCATCCTTGTAATCGGCGAGGAGATCCGTTACGACGCGGCTTTGATGAGTTATATTTCTCGCAGCTACGAACGTGTTTTTGGGCGGATCGACGATCTGAAATTCTTAAGCGAAAACGATAAGGTTTTGCCCTTCGCGCTTGAAAAGATGATCGATTCGTACGATTTTATCACGGTCTTTGCGGCAAACTCCGCCTACGCGGTCGTCGGTAAAATTTTATCGACGCTCTCTTTCGATTCGCTCGAGCTGAAAAATGGAGAAACCTTAGCGCCCTCGATGGCGCGCACGGTGGCGAAAAACAGCTTCCTGCTAAACGTCAGAGGCTGCTCGGTAAACGTGATCAAGGCGCTTTGCTTGCAGAGCCTGCCGCCGATCCTCCAAGACGCGCCGAACGCGGGCGAGAGCTTTTATCTATTTGATTGCGAATACGAAAGCGTAAAGCAGCGCTTAGAGAGCCTTGCGATTAGCTATAAAATTTCGCTTACGATCAGCAGGCCCTGCTCCTTTTTGCTGCTCGTGCGCGCCAGTGCGATGAAATTCGGAGCACTGGACGCGTTTTTACAAAGCGTCGGCAAGTATTATGAGAACTGCTACATCGAAGGCGGAGATTTTATGGGCTTCGTGGTGGATAGACTGCGCGAAATAGGCGCTAAGATCACCTTCGCAGAAAGCTGCACCGCAGGGCTCATCGCCGCAAAATTCGGCGCGGTTGCGGGCGTGAGCGATGTTTTTGACGGCTCGCTCGTAAGCTACGCCAACGAGATAAAAAATCTCTGGCTCAACGTAGGCGAAGATACGCTCGCTCGCTACGGCGCGGTAAGCGCGCAGACCGTGGGCGAGATGCTGGAGGGCGCGCTACAAAGCAGCGGGGCGAGCTTCGCTCTTGCGGTAAGCGGTATCGCGGGCCCCGGCGGCGGAAGCGCGCAAAAGCCCGTGGGAACGGTCTTTATCGGCGCGAAGGAGCAGGGCGGCAAACAGATCGTCGGGGAATTTCATCTAAAAGGCGATCGAAACTACATCCGCGAACAAAGCGCCGATATCGCTATCTGCTTGCTTTTGAAGCTTAGAAGCGA
>NZ_CALHHX010000191.1 GCF_938030685.1 uncultured Campylobacter sp.
TGGGCTAAGCTTACTATGATTTTGTAAATTTTAAGCTTAGATCGCCGTTTAAAGCCTTAGCTGGCTTTTTTAAATTTGATTAGCTTTTAAACTTAGCCCGCCGCCGCTTCGGGCTGTAAATTTAGTTAAATTAAAGGCGCGCGGCGGATGGAGGACGAGAGGAATTTAAAATTTAAAAGCAAAATTTCATCGCGAGATTTTACGGAGCGGATTATAAAATTTCGCCGCGCGGAGCTTGTGCTTTGAACTGCCGCTATGCTTTGAAATTTCATTATGTTTTGACAAGTCGTCATGCTCTAAAATTTTGTCGCGCTTTGAAATTCCGTCATGTTTTGAAACACTGCTGCGCCGCCCTGAAATTTTGCGCGGCGGTTTAAACGAAATTTTACGCCGTGAAATTTTGCACGGCGGAATTTTATCTTTTAAATTTTATAGGTTTGTACATCGCTGTGCACATACAGACTAAGCATCTATAGAATTTTATCGGTAAAATTTGAACGTGAAATTTTAAAATTCCGCGCTACTAAAATAGGTGAAATTTTACGCTGAAATTCTATCGCTAAAACCCACTAAGCGCGGGTTCTAACGCTTTGCGATGAGGTTTTGTAGCTTCACAATACATTGTTTTAGTTTGATAAAAAATTCTGATTCTTCAAATGAATGTAAGATCAAGCTTAGTTTAAATTTTTCATCTATTAAATTTGGACTAAAGCCCTTTAATCCGCTTTCGCAAGTGGATCTAAACATTTTGCGTATTAGTCGTTTTATTTTGCCTTGCGTCGGCGCGGCGCTGCGATCGCCTAAAATTTCTATTTTCTTTATCTTATAGCCAATTTCATTTATTCCATCTACGGTTTTGTTGGAAATTTGCTTTAGCACTATATTTGCGTGGTATTCGTAATAACCGTGATTGTAATGAGTAAGCGTAAAAAGATCATTACTGCCAGCCGAGCCCACTTTTATAAGAAAAATCTCGTTTAGCTCCTTTGAGATACACCACAGACCATCTATCTCATCTCGGCTTAAGCTAGCTAGACCGTGTTGATTTCTAAATGGATTTATGATTTGCTCTAGGTTATCCTCAAAGCGGTATCCATCAATCAAAAATCTACCTACATAATCAATGTTGTAATCCAGGGCATCTATTAGCAAAACATTTTCATTTTCGGCGTTAAGGGCGTCTTGTAAAATTTTAAAAATATCGCTTTTGCTGAGCTTGCCGTTACTTCTCGGTTCTAGCGCATAGAGTTTATGGATACGTCGCTTCTGTCCATTTATCATCCTAAAATCGCCGAACCAAGCGCCGTAAGTAATGACTGTATCAAACATTTTGCCTTGATAATACAATCTATATGCGTTAAAATCTAAATTACAATGATCCCAAAAGCCGCTAAAGCTCCCGTAGTTTATGAGCCATGCGCCAAGCTCTCTATCTATGCGCCAGCTTAATTCTATAGAAATTTCAGGATAACATCTAAAAGGCAATCGCTTTTTAGAAATTTTGTTTCTAATATCTTTTTCTACCTTATTGAGCTTATACTTTCTTGCATTTTCTTCGCCGATTTTTTCTTCAACTGCGAAAGCCATATCTAGCCTAAAATTTAGCCTTTTTTCGTAGCCTTGGCATATGCCGCGACGTATTCAAAGCCCGAATATAGCGTCAGCGCAACTGCGATCCAGAGTAGGGTGTTTGCATAGGGCCACTGCATCGTTAGCCAGCCGATAGCGATCATCTGAAAGACCGTTTTTACCTTACCCGCCATCGACGCGGCGACCTCTACGCCGTCGCCCGCCATCGCCACGCGAAGACCAGTGATGAAAAACTCGCGGATTAGGATCAGATAGATCGCCCACGGGCTAGCGCGCCCGATAAACATAAGCCCCAAAAAGCCCGCAAGCGTCAGCATCTTATCAGCGAGCGGATCGATGATGGCGCCTAGTTTGGTCTTCTGGTTCCAAGAGCGCGCGATGTATCCGTCGAAAAAGTCCGTGACGGAGGCGATTACGAAGACTAGCGCGGCGAAATAATCGATCCAGCTGACGTGCACCGAGCCTACCATGTCGCCGTTTGCATGGCCTGCTAGTAAGATCAGCCAGAAAAACAGCGGCGCCAGCGCAACGCGAAAACTCGCTAAAATATTGGGTAAATTTAGCATTATTTAAAGGTCGTTCCGCCGTCGACGATGAAGGTGTGCCCCGTCACCCAGCTAGCCTTGCTCGAGCATAGAAATAAACATGCTCCCGCCAGATCCTCCGGCTGCCCCATACGTCCTAGCGGGCTAAGCTCGGCGGTCTTGTCGCGGACCTCTTCGTAGTTTGTAAAGGCTCTAAGTGCGTCCGTCTCTATCGGTCCGCCGCTAACGACGTTTACGCGGATGTTTTTTTCGCCGAGCTCGGTCGCGGCGTAGCGTGCCATCGCCTCAACTGCGGCTTTCGCCGTGCCGTGACCCGCGTAGTTTTCGATATAGACTAAATTTCCCGTGGAGCTAAGCGATATGATCGAGCCACCGCCTACCGCCTCCATGCGTTTTGCAGCTTCTTGTGCGCCCACGACGAAGGCATTTACGGTCGCCGTAAAGATATTATTGATACCGCGCGGCTTTAGTCTCATAAATTTAGTGTATCCGCCCGCGACCGCGCGACCCGAGATGATGGCGTTTGAGATGAAAAAATCCACTCGCGCAAAATCCTCATCGATCTTGGCAAAGAGCTCCTTGTAGGTCTCTGGCTCTAAGATATTGAGCGCATAAGCGCGCGCCTTGATGCCGTAGGTCTTCTCAAGATCGGCTGCTTGCGAAGTCGCCAGCTCCTCGTTGGAATTATACGTAAAAGCGATATTTACCCCCGCAGCTGCGAATTCCAAAACTATCGCCCTGCCTATGCCTCTCGTGCCGCCGCTGATAACTAGCGTTTTTCCTTTAAATTCGTTCGTCAATTAAAATCCTTTGATAGTGTATTGTTTCATTACGTTTTCTATTTTTTTGAGGTTTTCCGCGCTCGGCTCGCAAAGCGGCAAGCGGTACTCCAAGCTCGGCGTCAGACCTGCGATATACATCGCCGCTTTGATCGGGATCGGATTGCTCTCGCAGAATAAAATTTTATTGATCGCGTAGAGATCGTCGTTGATCTGCTTGGCTTTTAAAAACTCATTTTGCAGCGCAAATTTCGTTAGCTTTGCCGTGTAATCGGGCAGTAAATTTGCCGTAACGGAGATCACGCCCTTGCCGCCGTTACTTAGGATCGGATAGTTGATCGCATCCTCACCGCTAAGCACGCTAAGGCGCGGCTCGTGCGCGAGCAGATCGACGCATTTATCGATGCTGCCGCTGGCTTCTTTGACGCCGTAGATGTTCTCGCAGTCGTTAAAAAGCTTGATGATCGTATCTGCGGCTATGTCGCAGCCGGTGCGACCCGGGACATTGTAGAGCAGTACCGGCAGATCTACCGAGCTCGCGATTGCTTTATAGTGCAGATAGAGTCCCTTTTGGGTGGGTTTGTTGTAGTAGGGCGCTACGGATAAAATTCCGTCCGCGCCGTGAGCCTGTGCAAACTGCGCTAGCCCGATCGCTTCGTGAGTTGCATTGCTGCCTGCGCCCGCTAGTACCTTGACGTCCGTGTCCTTGCACGCATCTACGGCGATCTCGATACAGACGCGATGCTCGTCGTGCGTCAGCGTCGCACTCTCGCCCGTGGTACCGACGGGTACGACCGCGCTTATGCCGTTTGCGATCTGTCTTTTGATAAGCTTGGAGTAGGTCTGCTCGTCGAGTTTGCCCTCTTTAAAAGGCGTGATCAGCGCCGTCATAGAGCCGATTATGACATTTTTATTCATCGTTTTCCTTTCGTAAGATAATGCTTGTGGAGCTTTTAAGGCTTAGATAGGTTTTCATCGCTTTTTTAACCGCGTTTTTATCTAGACTTTTGATCTCGCGCTCCAGCCTAAATAGCGCGTCCAGATCGCCGCGGACGATGTAGCTGCCATACATCTGCGCTACCTTGCTAGCGCTGTCGAGGGAGTAGATCAGATCGCTACTTAGGGTGTTTTTGATCTTTAACATATCGTCGTCGCTTATTTTAGCTTTTTTGGCTTTTTCGATCAACGCTAAAATTTCACTCCTCAGCGTCTTGCCGCTTACGCCTTGGTTGCAAACGGCAAAGACTATAAATAAATTCTCATCCTTACCGCTCATATCGTAGATGTTGATCTGATTGGCGAGCTTTTTCTCATCGACCAGCACGCGCTGCAAAAGCGAGCTTTTGCCGCCGCTAAGATATATATCCATCGCTTTGATCGTCGCGGCGTCGGCGTGGTTAAACGGTGAAATTTTAAAAGCGACCGCAACGATCTGCGCTTCGCTGTTTTTGTAAATAATGCTAAGCTTCTCACCGTCTTGCGCAGGCTCGGTGCAGTGAAGGCGCGGAATTTCGCCCTTGTTTTTTACGGGCGCGAAGTATTTTTTAGCCGCATCAAACGCCGCCTTTTCGCCGATGTCGCCGGTGATCAGCAGCACGGCGTTTTGCGGCTGATAAAATTTAGCGTGAAATTCCTTGATATCTTTGATGTTCCAGTTTTCGATGTCCTTGCGAAAGCCGATCGGCGTCCAGTGGTATGGATGGTACAAAAACGCAGCGTTATAGAGCCTGAAAAATAGGTATCCGAACGGATCGTTATCGGTGCGCCATAGCCGCTCTTCAAGCACGACCTTGCGCTCGGGCTGAAATTCTTTGTCTTTGAGGCTTAAGTTTTGCATGATGTCGGCGTAAAGATCCAAGCAGACCTCTAAATTTGAGCTCGCGCACTTGATGAAGTAGTGCGTGTAATCAAAGCCCGTACTTGCGTTGTTCACGCCGCCGAATCCCTTTACGATCGCGTCGAACTCGCCCGCCTTGCGATTTTTCGTGGATTTAAAATTTAGATGCTCCAGCATGTGCGCGATGCCGCTTTTGCCCATCACCTCGTCGCGCGAGCCGACGTTGTAAAACACGTCCACGCTGATGACGCCGCTGCCTTTATTCATCGGAATGTGATAAATTTGAAGCCCGTTTTGCAGCGTGATTTTCTTAAATTTCGGAAACATTAATCTTTTTTCGCCTTTCGTTTTTTGCTTGAGTTTTGCTCTGCGTCTTGGGCGCCGCTCGCTTCTTTGGCCTCTTTAAGCTCTTTGGTCTCTTTAGCCTCGGCATTTTTAGTTTTGGCACTGCTTTGCTTTACGTTTTTGACCTTAGAACTTTTGCTTTCTGCGCTGCTTTTTGGCGCGGCTTTAGTTTTAGAATTTTTACTTTCTATGTCGTTTTTTGGCGTGGCTTTGGTCGCGGTTTTATTTTTAGATGTGGTTTTAGTTGCGGTTATATTTTTCGGCGCGGTTTTTGTTTTGACGGTTTTGCTTGCCGTGTCGCCTTGCTTTGTCCTTTTAGCCTCTAAATTTTCGCTTTTTGCATCGCTTTTCGAGAGATTTTTTGCTTCAGTGTCCTTCTGCTGCGCAGTATTCTGGACGGTATTCTTCTGAGAAGCGTCATTATCCTTTGCAGTATCTTTTTGTGCGGCGTCTTTTTGCTTAGCGTCCTTGGAAATTTTACCGCGTTTGGAACCTGCGCCACTTTTTAAAATTTGGCTTCGCTTTTGATCCGCATCGCTTTTGGAGGTAGTTTTTGAAATTTTATCCTGCTTATGATCCACGCTGCCTTGCTTTGCGTTTTTAGCCTCTAAATTCTCGCTCTCTGCGCCGTTGCGCTTTGTGTTTTTAACCTCGGAATTTTCGCTTTTTGTGCCGCTTTGTTCGGCCGAGCTTTGATCCGTCGCGGTATCTGCGCTTACCAAGGTGCTTAAATTTGCCGAAGTGCTAGAATTTTCGTCCGATTCAGAGATTGAGTTTGTTTGAGCGGTTGGAATTTCATCTGTTTGAACGGCGGGAATTTCATCAGCTTGGGCGCTCGATATCTCGCTTTTGCCGTCGTTTGAAATTCCATCCGTTTCCTTACTTTCGGGCGCACTTGAAATTTCATCCGTCTCCTCGCCTTTGGCCGCGTTTAAAATTTCGTTTGGTTTAGCGCCAGCTCCTTTATTTTCGCAAGCGCGCAAATCCGAGCCGTCGCCGCGATTTTCGGCGTGATCGCCTCTGATGCCATATCCTTCGCCCGCGCGATCTTTTAAATTTACCCCGACCGCCTCGCTTATGTTATTGAAACCGTCTACGCGCAAAAGCCCCGCCAGCCCCTCGTTGATCGATTTTGCGACGAACGGACCTTTGAAGATAAAGGCGGTAAAAATTTGAACCAGGCTCGCACCCGATTTGATGCGCTCGTAGGCCTCCTGCGCGCTGTCTATGCCGCCGCAGCTGATTAGGATCGTGCGGCCGAAGAGCTCGCGAGCGACCTGTGCGAAAAGCTCGCGCGATTTTTCGGTGATCAGCCTGCCACTTAAGCCGCCGAAGTTCCTAGCATTGGGGCTTAGCGAATAATCAACGCTGGTGTTGTTTATGATGATGCCGCTTGCGCCGCTTTGCACCGCGCACTCGCACAGCGCGATCGCCTGATCCGCGCTCATATCGGGCGCCAGCTTTAAGACGAGCGGCCTGTTCGTGATCTTTTTCATCGCTCCGATCAGCTCGCTTATGAAGTTGTTTTCTTGCAAAGCGCGCAGATTAGGGGTGTTTGGCGAGCTTACGTTGATGATGAAAAAATCGCACAGCCCGTTAAATTTACGACCCAAGGCCTCGTAATCGCTCAGCGCGTCCTCGTTCGGAGTGACCTTATTTTTGCCGATATTTGCGGCGATCGGGATTTTAAAAGGATAAATTTTTCGCACGCGATGCTCGATAATATCGGCACCCTCGTTGTTAAAGCCCATCGCGTTTTGGATACTCTGCTCGCTAACGAGGCGAAAAAGTCGCGGCTTTTCGTTGCCGCTTTGAGGACGCGGCGTAAAGGTACCAAAATCGATGTGTCCGAAGCCAAGAGCCGCCAGTGGCGCGATCATCGTGGCGTTTTTGTCGAATCCGCCCGCGATACCTACGGGGTTATCAAAGCTGAGATTCCATATATTTTGAGTTAAAATTTCATCTTTATAAACGCCGAATTTCGCCAAAGCCTCAAGCCCGCCCGGGGTCGCATAGAGCGCGCGAAGTCCGAATTCTGCGATCTTGTGAGCGGTTTCTGGATCAAATCGAAAAAAGATTTTTTTCAAGGTATCATAATTCATAATTTTTCCTCAAATTTTGCGTAATGGTAGCTAAAATTTAATTAAATATAGATAAGGATTTCGCGCTGAATTGCAATTTGCGGCGGTTAAATTTAATTTTAGAATTATACGAGAAATGCTGCGTAAAATTTCTACGGCTTGCAATGAGCGGTTTAAATTTACGCAGAAGTTCAAAGATGTGCGGCGTAAATTTTATAAATTTAGCCCGCCCGGGTACGTGCCGAAATGCGCGGTGTCCGTGGCGCAGCTCGCGATGGTGGGCGTTGCCGCGATTTTATCCTGCGTCTGACTGCACTCAATTCCGCTGAAGCTAAATTTTAAAATTTAAAGCGTCCCAACTCGCGCAGTTTGAGCTTTAGCGCGCGTCTTTGTCAGCTAAGGCAGCAATCATCGTACCTAGAGGAATGATCGTAACGCCCAAAATAATCGCCAGCGGGTTTAGCAAGGACAGCTTGGCAAGCAGATAGATCGCCGCCACGAGCGCCGCGTAGGACAAAATTTTAAACGGAGAGAAAAATGCCCCCGCAAAATTGCTCCGCACCTCGCTCCGCTCAAGCTCACCCTCAAAATCATCCGTGCCTTCGAAGCCATCCTTTGATTTGTCGCGAACGGCGGCACCTAGCTTGCCGTTACCTGCGCCATCGCTATGATTGTTGCGATCTGCGCCGTCACTCCAGCCGCCGCTATCTACGCCGTCGTCCAGGTCGCCGCTCGCTCCGCCTTTCAAATCGTCGCAACGCTCGTCTATGCCGTCTTGCGAACTATCGCTAGCTTCGTCGTCTATATCGCTTTGCGAGTTTCCGCAAGTCTTGCCGTCATTCGTTTTAAATTTATCGGCGGCGCACCCAGCGGAGCTTGCGGTACGCTCGGTAGAGTTTGCGGCGTGCTCGGCGGCGATTTCGTCGTGCAGGGCGCAGCTATCGCCGTTTTCGGTGCGGGTCTCGCTGCTTGTGAAATTTACGGCGTCTTCGGAATTTTGCGCGTTTGAAATTTCGACGCCTGAATTTGCGCCGCTAAAATTTTCGCTATTTAAAATTTCGCATCCACAAGTTTTGCCGTATGAAATTTTATCGCCGCTGCTTGCGTCGCCTCGGTTTTCGCCGTGGCTTGTGGAATTCGTATCGCAGGAGGAAGTTTCGCTGCTTATGAAACATGCGGAATTTTTAGAGCTTTGCTGCAAAATTTCATCGTATTTACCGGCTCTTAGCTCATCTTCTATCTTGTTTCGGTAAGCGCGAAACGAAAAATATATCGCGCCGAATGCACCCAAAAATCCCGCTTCCAAGCTAAGAAGCCACGCAAGCGCCCGCACGCCGAAAGAGCCCGTGCCGAAAAACCCGCCGCCGCAAAGCGCTAGCCCAAGCAGGGCAAACGCCGCGTTTAGCGCGCAGTATATGAGCAAAAACCGCCTATTCAATCCCGCTCATCCCATTCATCGTCATTGTCGAAATTTTTCGGATCCGCCTTGTATTTCGGATCGTCCTCGAGCTCTTTTAGGCTCGAATTTAGCGCCTTGCACGCACGGTAAACGTTCAAAAACGCCGCTGCGATGCCGATGGCGATGCCAAGCCAGAGCAAAATCAGCGAGCCCGTGAGATGCTGCAGCCCAAGTCCGATCGCTACTCCGATGCCGATCGCTACGACGATTGAGATGCCTAGGCTGATGTCGCAGGCGCCCTTTACGATTTTGTTTAAATTTTTCGTTACTCTCATCTAAAATCCGTAAAATTTTAAAACGCAGCCCTCAAAGCGCCGCCATCGCTTCATCCGCCGCGTTTAGCGCAAAGTCGATCTGCGCTTCGTCCATCGTGGAGCAGATAAAGCCCGTCTCAAACTGACTAGGCGCCAAAAATACGCCGCGCTTAATCATCTCGCCGTGAAATTTCGCAAAGCGCGCGGTGTCTGCCCGCAAGGCGCCGTCGTAGTCGCGCACCTCTTCGTCTGCGAAAAAGTAGCCGAACATCGAGCCTACGCAGCTGGTTTGCAGTGCGATGCCGCGGCGCTGTGCTATGGCGCAAAGCCCGTTCGTGAACCTGCGGGCAAGCTCACCAAGCCTTTCGTAAAGTCCGTCGCTAGCGTAAATTTTACTTAGACTGGCGATGCCCGCAGCCATTGCGACGGGGTTTCCGCTTAGCGTGCCTGCTTGATATACCGCTCCTAGCGGGCTTATCATATCCATAATTTCGCGCTTGCCTGCAAACGCCGCTACGCTCATACCGCCGCCGATGACCTTGCCGAAGGTTACCAGATCGCCGCGGACGCCGTAGATGCCGTAGCTGCTTAGCTCGCTCGCGCGAAAGCCGCTCATTACCTCGTCGATTATCAGCACGATCTTTTTCTCGTCGCACAGCGCGCGAAGCTCGGTTAAAAATTTAGGATCCGCAGGCACTAAGCCCATATTTCCCGCGATCGGCTCGATGATGATCGTGCCGATGTCGTTTTGCGCTAGGACGTCCTTTACGCTTTGTATATCGTTGTATCTGGCTAGGTAGGTGTTTTTTGCGACGTCCTGCGGCACGCCCGCGCTGCTTGCGT
The DNA here is from genome assembly GCF_938030685.1 of uncultured Campylobacter sp. Lineage (GTDB taxonomy): Bacteria > Campylobacterota > Campylobacteria > Campylobacterales > Campylobacteraceae > Campylobacter_B. Next base: position 9,734 of record NZ_CALHHX010000191.1, read on the forward strand.
TACCGAAGGTGCTTGCGCCGCTGCCTGCTTTGACGAGCAGGCTGTCGCTGTGGCCGTGATAGCAGCCCTCAAATTTTAAAATTTTATCCCGTCCGCTAAAGGCGCGCGCAAGACGGATCGCGCTCATCGTGGCTTCGGTGCCGCTGCTGGTAAAGCGGATCTTATCTAGGAAATCGAAATTTTTTAGCACGAGCGAGGCAAGCTGCGTCTCAAGCGGGCTGGATGCGCCGAAGCTTAGCCCCTTTTTTGCGGTTTGCACGACGGCGCGCTCTATGTCTGCATCGGCGTGGCCGAAGATGAGCGGGCCCCAGCTCTGCACGAAGTCGAGATATTTTTTGCCCTCGACGTCGTAGATGTACGAGCCCTCGCCGCGATCTACCATAAAAGGCTCGCCGCCTACGTTGCCGAATGCTCGCACCGGCGAATCGACGCCTCCGGGGATAAGTTTTTGCGCTGCTAGAAATTCGTCGTGATTATTCATTTTTTCTCCTTCTTTTTGGGTTGATTTATCGACTTTATATATTTGTAGATGATGATGATCTCGTTTTGCGTCAGGAAGTAGCTTGGCATCACGTCGCGCGAGCTGCTGATCCCGTCGGCGAGCTCCTGAAGCGAGAGAGCGTTGATCGGCGGCGCGTTTAGGGCGCGCTCGTAGTAGGCGCCCGCGGTGCGGTTAAATTCTTTATATTTTACAATGAGCGAGCCCTCTCCCTTTTCGCCGTGGCACTTGTCGCAGCCCACGCCGCGCGGGTTTTTGTACAGCATCGCGCCGTACTCCTCGTCGGTGATGAAGCTCTCGGCTTGTACGCCGCGAGGTAGAAAAAATATGGTCGCGGTTAAAAATAGCGCTAAAAATATGAAATTTCGCATCTTCTCGTTTCGAATTTTTGGCGCAATAATATAAAAAATGTGCTTAAATTTCATAACGTCGCTATCTTTTCGATCCCCTCGAAATAAAAGACGTTTAGCTCATCCTGCCTGCGGTAGAGGAATTTTAGCCCGTGCGCCTTGGCGATATTATCGACGATGTAAAGCCCTAGGCCGAAGCTTTGCTTAGCGTTCGTGCCCTTGACGAAGGCCTCTTTGTAGTAGCTAAAATCCTTCTGCAGCGGCTCTCCTAGCGTTATGAAGTCCATCGTCTCGGCGTTTAGGCGGATTAAAATTTTACCGTCTGCGGCGTATTTGACGGCATTGTCTATTAAATTTTTCACCGCGACGCAAAAGAGCTTCAGATCAACGTTTAAGCTCAGGCCTAGCGGATTTTGCAGCGTGACGCAGCCGGGCTCGATCATCGCGATACTAAGCGCTTCTTTTAAAATTTCATCCATTGAAAAAATTCCGCGTTCGACTAGTGCCGTGCCCGCAGTCGCGCGCTCGACCGCCGCAAATTCGTTGATTAGGCTCTCTAGCCGCTCAAAGACCGAGATGAGGCGCTCTTGATTTTTACCGTGCTCGATCATCTCGACGGCGATGCGACCCTTTGTGATGGGGGTTTTGAGCTCGTGCATTATGTTTCGCAAAAACAGATGGCGCGATTCGTTAAGCTTATTTATCTGCGTGACCGCCTCGTAAAATGCGTGCGAAACCTCGGAAATTTCGTCGTTTCCCGCGCTTACGTCCTTGATCTGAAGATCGCCTTTAGCAAATTTATCGATCTGGCGCTTAAGCTTGCGAAGAGGGCGAATTTTGCGGATGATAAAGATATACGCAAGCAGGATGATCACCAAAATGACGCCGTAGATCGCTTTGAAAATATCGTAGCGGTAGGGCTGATAATCCTTGTCGTTTAAAAGTCGCGTCTCGCCCGCGTGGGTGATCTTTAGATAGTGTTTGCGTTTAAAAAGCAAGATATCCGCAGAGCCAATGTCTGCGGAGATGCTATCTAAAATTTCGGCGCCTTTGATGATCTCATCGCGCTTGGCTTCATCGCGGATGGTCGAAAACTCGAAATTTGCGACCTGCCGTTCGTATTCGACATCGCTGATGAGCTTGCTCATCTGATATAGGTTCGCGCGCGCGACGATGGAGTACTTGGAGTTTAGCTCGCGGGTGTAGTTTTGCTGATCGTAGCCGATGAGCCAGAGTATAGCGAGCGAAACGCCCACGGCAGCGAGCGTGAAGATGAACGTGATGGTGTAAAAAATCGACGATCTTACTTTCATTAAATTTATATGATCCTTAAATTTTTAAAATTTCAAAGCTTTGAAGCCGCGGGCTTGTTTTGGCTCTGCGCGCGGACCGGCTTACTCGGCTTTAAATTTACGGCGCGTCTTAAAGGCGCGGCGCGTAAATTTTAAAATTTCACCGCAAAGCAGGGCGCTTTTAAATTTAGCAGCCGCGCCGCTTTAAATTTTAAAATTTTTCCCGCTGCCCTGGGCCCTGCTTTTTATAACTCGTTCTGCGCGTAGAGCCGAATTGCTCGTCGAATTCGACGATAAAATTTCGCGCGCATCTAGCCGCGTGCTAAATTTATAACTACAAAATTTTATCGTAAAATTTTAACGCTTCAGTTGCGGCGTCTTAAATTCAAGGGGCAAAATCGCGCGAGCCGGCTTGCGATTTCAGTTTCGCCGCGCGAGTGCCTATTAAATTTAGAGCCGCGAGCGGCTAAATTCTATCGCGCCGCCCGCCGGACGCAAGCCCGCCTACTGTATCAGCTTATAGCCTACGCCGCGGATTGCGTGGATGTAGCTTGGCGCCTTGGACGTTTCGCCAAGCTTTAGGCGGATGCGACCGATGATGACGTCGATGCTTTTGCTCGAGGATTCCTCGCTTATGGAGCTGCAGTTGTAGATGAGCTCCTCGCGGGTGATCGCGCCGCCTTCCTTTTTGATGAGATACGAAAGCACGTCGTATTCGGCGATGGTGAGCGACAGCGGCTGTCCTTTGAAGCTGATGACGTGGCGGAAATCATCCACTTCGAGGTCTTTTTTTGGCTTTGCGGCGCGCTGGAGCGAGTTTATGTCGTAGCGCTCGATGTGGCGTTTGATGCGCGCTAAAAGTTCTTGCGGATTATAGGGCTTTGGCAGATAGTCGTCCGCGCCGAAGTCAAAAGCGTTGATCTTGTCGGTCAGATCGTGGCGGGCGCTTGAGATTATGATCGGTATATCGGTGTTTTTGCGGATCTCTTTGCAGACCTCAAGCCCGTCCATCCCAGGAAGCGTGAGGTCTAAAATCACAAGGTTGAAATTTTCTAAATTTAGCTTGGAAAGCCCCAAAAACGGATCGTCCGCGACGGTGATATCAATATCGTATTGTTGCAGATATTCGCTTAAAATTTCGGCGAGTTCTAAATCGTCCTCTATCATTAAAATTTTAGTCATAAAAAACCTTTGAAATTTTGCGCGGATTATAACAAAATATAGTTTATATATTTTAAAGCGGCAAATTTGGGCGAAATTTTATAAAAATGAAGCGCAGAGGGGTAAAATTTTGAAATTTTTTGAAATCGGGCAAAATTCCAAAAATCAGCTCTAAAAATATGGTGAAATTTTGAAATTTAAAGAAGCAAAATCTGAAAAATTGACGAATTTGGGCTAAAATCGGCTAAATTTTGCCGATTTTTGCGTTTTTTTCTTAAAAAACTATTGTATTTTTTGCGAAACTATTGTAGAATACCGCCCAAACCACTTTATTTTAAAGGATTAGCATGAAAAAAGCTGATTTTATCCAGGTAGTTGCCGATAAGGCAGGTCTTTCTAAAAAAGATACTGTTAAGGTAGTTGATTCTGCACTTGAGGCTATCAAAGAGCTTTTGGTAAAAGGTGATGACATAAGCTTCATCGGCTTCGGATCTTTCGGTATTGCAGAGCGTGCAGCTCGCGAGGGTAAAGTTCCTGGCACAAACAGAACTTACAAATCTCCTGCTACTAAAGTAGTAAAATTTAAAGTCGGTAAACAGCTAAAAGAGGCTGTTGCAGCTGCAAAAGGCAAGAAGAAAAAATAATTTTCTTGCTCCAGGCCCCGCTTGTCGGGGCTTATCTTTTTTAAATTTATACAATCATAACTTTTCAAAATGCCCGAGTGGTGAAATTGGTAGACGCACCAGACTCAAAATCTGGCGAGGGCGACCTCGTGTCGGTTCGATTCCGACCTCGGGCACCATAAAACTTCTTTAAATTTTATCCGTAATTTCAACCGCCTTTTGCAAATTTCAACTTGCTATAAAATTTTTTATACTATTATTACCGCGGTATTTCTTTAAAAGAGGCAATTATTTATGATACGTAAAATTCTTATCGCTAATCGCGGCGAGATCGCGGTTAGGATCATTAGGGCCTGCAGAGATCTGCATATCGGAAGCGTCGCGATCTACACCAAACCCGACGTTGATTGCTTGCACGTAAAAATCGCCGACGAGGCCTACGAGGTAAGCACCGATGCGCTAAAAGGCTATCTGGACGCCAAAAAGATCGTCGAAGTCGCCAAAGAGTGCGGCGCTGATGCGATACATCCAGGATACGGCTTTTTGAGCGAGAATTACGACTTTGCAAGAGAGGTCGAGGATGCGGGTATTATTTTCATCGGCCCGAAACCCGACGTTATCCGCAAAATGGGCAACAAAAACATCGCTCGCTACCTGATGCGCAAAAACGGCATCCCGATCGTGCCGGGCACCGAAAAGCTTAATCACGAGAGCATGGATACGATCAAAAAATATGCGCGCGAGATTGGCTATCCTGTGATTTTAAAAGCTAGCGGCGGCGGCGGCGGACGTGGTATCCGCGAGGTGTGGGACGAGAAGGATATGCAGAGCGCCTACGACTCGTGCACGAGGGAGGCGAAGACCTTTTTTAACAACGATGAAATTTTTATGGAAAAACTCGTCGTCAAGCCGCGCCATATCGAGTTTCAGATCATCGGCGATAATTACGGCAACATCATTCACCTCTGCGAGCGCGACTGCTCGATCCAGCGCCGCCACCAAAAGATTATCGAGATTGCGCCGTGTCCTTCCATAAGCGAGCATCTGCGAAAGACGATGGGTACGACCGCGGTAGCTGCGGCAAAAGCGGTGAATTATACCAATGTTGGCACGGTGGAATTTTTGCTTGACGATTACAACAACTTTTATTTTATGGAGATGAATACCCGTATCCAGGTCGAGCACGGCATCACCGAGGAAGTTACGGGCGTCGATCTGGTAGTGCGCCAGATCCGCATCGCAAACGGCGAAATTTTAGAGCTTGAGCAAAGCGACATTAAGCCGCACGGATATGCGATCGAGGCTAGAATCACTTCCGAAAACGTCTGGAAAAATTTTACCCCCGTTCCCGGCACCGTTAGCGATTATTATCCAGCGCTAGGTCCTTCCGTACGCGTCGATAGCCACATCTACAAAGGTTATAAAATTCCGCCGTTTTACGACTCGCTTCTAGCCAAGCTAATCATCAAAACCACCGACTACGACCTGGCCGTCAATAAGCTAGAGCGCGCGTTGAAGGAGTTTCGCATCGAGGGAGTGCGCACCATCATTCCGTTTTTGCTCAGCATCAGCAAGTCGCGCGAGTTCCGACTCGGCTTTTTTGACACGAGCTACGTCGAGAAAAATTTAGACAAAATTTTAGAAAACACCATCGACGATATGCAGCCGAATAAAAACGAAGCGATTGCTGCGATCATCGCTGCGATGCGCAAATCGGCGCGGATTTAGGAAAGAGTTATGGATTTTTTAGATAGCCTAAAAGATATAAAAAAGGATATGCTTAAGGACAAGGCGGCAAGCTCCGCGCCCAAAAAGCCCAAAAAACCTAATCCAAATCGCGACGAGTTTAAAGATATTTTTAGAGATGATGATTTAAGCTTGCAAAGCGAAAACGGCTTAGACGGCGTCGTGACGGAAGAGCTTGACGTAGCCAAAGAGAGCATCGCCGCACGCGAAAATCGCCTCAAAGACGAGTTTTTAAAATACGTGGACGCGGCGAATATCAAAAAGCTGAATGACTGAAATTCCATTTTGTACGCTGGATTTTTCTTGTCCTTATCTGGACGGCAGAGCCGCGCGCAGCGAGTATCTCTACATAAAAGACTGCGACTTCGAATATAATTCAAGCTTAGTGCAGCACGGCTACCGCCGCTTCGGCAGGTATTTTCAAAAGCCCATTTGTGCAGCCTGTGCGGAGTGTAAAAGCCTACGCGTCGATGCCGCAAATTTTAAATTTAGCAGATCGCATCGTCGCGTCTATAAAAATAATCGCACGACCGCCTATGTATGGCAATCTCGCCCGCTTTTAAACGATGCGCGTTTGGAGCTTTTCGCGCTCTATCACGACTACATGCATCTAAAAAAGGGCTGGCCTGTGCAAGAGATCGATTTTGAGCGATATGACGAAATTTACGTCCAAGGCCACGGCGACTTCGGCAAAGAAATTTCTTACTACGGCGAGGACGGGCGGCTTATCTGCGTCGATCTCATCGATATCGTGGATGACGGCATCAGCTCGGTGTATTGCTACTACGATCCGTATCTGCCGCATCTAAGTCTGGGTAAATTTTCGCTTTTAAAACAGATCGAGTTTGCCCAAGATCTGGGGCTGCGCTGGATCTATCTAGGCTATGCGGTTAAGCAGTGCCCGAGCCTGGCGTATAAATTTAGCTACGAGCCGTATGAAATTTTAAACTCATACGTAGAGCTTGACGCTCCCGCCGTGTGGGAGGGGCGCGTAGAAAGGTAGGTTCCACGCGCGGGTGTCCCAGAAGTAGCCTAAATAGACATACGCGCTGCGCGGAAAAATGGGCTCCACTTGCCTTTACGGACTGTAAATACGCGGCACGCGGTAGAGGTTATTCCGCCGCGCAAAATTCGGTCGCGCAGATACGACGCGGTATGTAAAAGTGCCTCTCATCGTTAAAATTTACGCTGAAATTTTGCGCGCTATGAGTCTTTGAGGCTTTTGAGTCACGGCAGGCGTTAAATTTTGCGCTGAAATTTTGCGCCGCTCGGCCTGCGAAAATATCTGCAGCGAGGAAATTTAAAAGGAGGGCAGATGAATTTGCAAATTTTACGGCAGGCTCGGCATTTACGTGTCGCAAGACGGCACGCGCGGCTTTTGATCGTATTTGGCTCTTGAGTGCGCGCGAAAAAGGACGATTAGTTTCGTAATATAACTCTCACGCTGCCGCAATTAGCCTTGGCGCTGCGACCGGCTTCGGCATTGACCTAATTTCGGTATCACGATCGGCTATAGCGTCGCAACCGACGCCGCTACGTAAGCGGCGAAGCGCAAAAAGATGGCTTATAAAGCACGATATTGCATATATTTTGTAAAATTTAAGCAAACTGCGAAGCGCAATAAGACGACCGGTTACGGCAAATTTATTAGCTCCACCTTGTTTTCCAGCGTTTTTGGGATCAATAAAACCTTGCCGTCGCTTGAGATGTCCGCGGGTCTTTGCATCGCGCCGAGGTTTATTTTGCGTATTTGTCCGTTCGCATCGATACGCCAAATTTTGCCGCTTAAAAGGTCCTCGCCCCAGTCGCTAATTAAAATTTCGCCGTTTTTTCCGCGCGCTATGCCGTAGAAAACCCCTTTCATATCGGCAAATATCGAAATTTCGCGAGATTTCAAATCCATGCTTAGCACGCGCCCCGAAACCTTTCCACTAAGATCGAATGTAGTGATCAGAAGCTTATCGCCTTTAGCCAAAAGTCCGTTTGGGCTGCCTAGCGATGGATCGATGCGCGCAAACTCATCCGCGGTGCGCGAGAGCAGGTCGATGCGCCAGATTGTCCCACGCGCGGGATCGCTTGCGAGCAAAACTTCGCTGCCGAGCGCTACGACGTCGTTTAGGGCCTGTGCTCCCTCGATTTTTAGATTGAAAATCTCCTGGCCTTTGGCAAAACCCCTGATCGTATCGATATCACAGACATAAAGCACGTCTGCGATCTGCGCCATTCCGCCCGGATTTACCAGATCGTCTATAAAATTTGTCTCAACGACACCCGAGTTTTTTACTATACGGCTGATGAAGCCGTCGCGCTCTTGTGGATCTTCACTACTGCCGCGATTTGCGATATAAAAAGCGTCATCGGTAATGAGCGAACCACTAGGTGCGCTAAATCCGTCGATCTCTAGGCCAAAAAGCGCGCCCGCCAAGGCGCACGAAAGTAGAACTTTTTTCATAATCTCTCCTTGATCTCGCCAAAATTTTAAGAATTTTAAAATTTTAAGGGAAGCGACGAGTGCCGGGTTAAAATTTTAAAATTCGCAGCGAGCTTTAAGATGAGCGAAATTTAAACCCGCAGAGCAAATAAAAGTGTAATTTTAATTAAACAAGGCGGCTTAATCGGCAAAATTCTAGCGGGTCGGAAGGCCTTGCTTCGCGCGTCGCTTTTAATTTGATGTGTCGAAGCCGAAGTGAGTAGGTTTGTGTGCGCTTTGGTTTACGCTGCCGCTCGCGGAATTACGCCGTGAAATTTAACCACATCACGAGACCGCAGGCGTCTTCGCATACGTAATTTATTTGAGGTTGTTGCTTTAAAATTTTAATTCTACGAGCGGATATTCTTTTGCAAATTGTGGGCGTGATTTTGGTGCGCAGACGGCGGCGCCGTGTTTATAAAACGGCTCGCGCTTTAGAATTCGGCCGAATTTAAACAAAGCGCGATTAAAATGCGATTTAAATTTTATGTACCACGGGTGTAAATTGCGGTCGCGAAAAGAGAACCTGCTGCAAAAAATTATTTAAAATTTACAGTGTACAAAACGCCCTTTGAAATTTAAAAATTTTAAAACGAGTCTATATGCTCTTTAAAAATTTAATACGCGAAATTCAAGTGCACGGCTAGTCGCAGCCGTTTGCTTGAATTTTAAATCGTAAAACTTAAATTATAGAATTTAACCGCGCGCGCCGAAAAAAAGGGGGGGGGAGCTGAAAATATAAAGCGCCCTTGCCGGCTTAGATACTAAAATCCTCGCCGAGGTAGAATTTACGGACATTCGGATCGTTAGCTATCTCTTTTGCGGTGCCGCCGGCGAACAGCTCGCCATCTTTGATGACGTAGGCACGGTCGCAGATCGCAAGCGTTTCGCGGACATTGTGATCGGTTATGAGCACGCCGATGCCAAGATCGCTTAAATCGCGCACGATGCTTTGGATGTCGCTAACGGCGATCGGATCGACGCCCGCAAACGGCTCGTCCAAAAGCAAAAATTTCGGCGTTATCATCAGGCTTCGCGCGATCTCGCAGCGTCTGCGCTCGCCGCCGCTTAGGCTCACGCCTTTGCGCAATCTGATCGGCTCGATGTTGAGCAGATTTAACATCTCATCGACCTTTTGCGAGGCCTCCGCTTTATTTTTATAGGTAATCTCTGCAGCGAGCATTAAATTTTCCTCAACGCTGAGCTCCTTAAAGATGCTGCTTTCTTGTGGTAGGTAGCCGATGCCGAGCTTGGCGCGCTTATGAAGCGGAACCTTTGCGATGCTGCTCTCATTAAACAAGATATCGCCACCGCTAGCGCTTATCAGCCCGCAGATCATATAAAACGTCGTGGTTTTGCCCGCTCCGTTGGGCCCTAGCAGCCCCACGATCTCGCCATTGTAAAGCTCTAGCGAGATTCCTTTGATGATCGGCGTGCCTTTTATGGTTTTTTTAAGACCCCTGACTTCCAGTTTATGCATAGCTTACCTCGTATTTTCGCCCTTGCGCGTGCTGCGTGATCCTCACTACGCAAAAATCAAGCTCATATTTTTTAAGTAAATTTATCAAATTTTCATCCGCCCATTCGATTAGATGAAGTCCCTCTTCAAATAAATTTTCAAATAGCCCGTTTTTTAAAATCCCCTCGCAGCCGCCGTTATAGATGTCGTAATGATAAATTTGTCCGTAGTTTTGCATGATCGAAAATGTAGGCGAGCTCACGTGCTCGTCTAACCCATGCGCCCGCACGATCGCGCGCGCAAGCGTTGTTTTGCCGGCGGCGAGACCCCCGATTAGCAATATTATGCCGCTTTTTGGCAGAGCCTGTACGAGGCGCGAAATTTCATCCTCGCCGCAGAGTAGTTCAAAGCTCTTGGACATACTTTGCCTGCTCGCTTTTGGGCGTATTTTTTGCGCTAGGAAAGGCTAGGACTTTAAAGCTTTGTTTTCTATCCAAAAAGCTTATCGTGATAACGTCGCCGATTTTAAGCTCTTTGGCGGGCTTTGCTACTGCGCCGTTTACGGCCACGACGCCGCTTTTGCACATATCTTCGCTGATGGCGCGCCGCTTGGTGATATTGACTGCGTTTAAAAATTTATCGATTCTCATAGGCGTGAGTTTAGCGATATTTGCCTTAAAAGCAACTATTAAACTATTTTTGGTAGAATTTCGCCAAATTTTACGTAAAGGATTTGAGATGGCAAAAGATGTAAAAAAGGTCGTTTTGGCGTATTCCGGAGGACTAGATACTAGTATTATTTTAAAGTGGCTCGGCGATACTTACGGCTGCGATGTGGTGACTTTCACCGCAGATATCGGTCAGAATGAGGATTTGGAGCCGATCAAAAACAAAGCTGTGAAACTGGGCATCAAAAAGGAAAATATCTTCGTAGAGGATCTGCGCGAGGAATTTGTGCGCGATTACGTATTTCCGATGTTCCGTGCAAATGCGGTTTATGAGGGCGAGTATCTTTTGGGCACATCGATCGCGCGCCCGTTGATCGCTAAAAAGCTAGTCGAAATCGCGAAAAAAACCGGCGCGGACGCCATAAGCCACGGCGCTACCGGTAAGGGTAACGACCAAGTCCGCTTCGAGCTTGGCGCATACGCGCTAAATCCCGATATTAAGGTGATTGCGCCGTGGAGGCTGTGGGATTTGAACTCTCGCGAGAAGCTTCTTGCTTACGCTAAGAAAAACGGCATCGACATCGCCTCAAAGCCCGGCAAGTCGCCGTATTCGATGGATGCGAATATCCTTCACATCTCCTACGAGGGCTTGGTGCTGGAAGATCCCGCCCATGCGCCTGAAGAGGATATGTGGCGATGGACCGTAAGCCCTAAAAATGCGCCAGATAAGAGCGAGATCATCGAGATTGAATACAAACACGGCGATCCCGTAAAGCTAAATGGCAAAGCGCTTAAGCCGCACGAGATGCTAGCGGCGCTTAACGAGCTCGGCGCTAAAAACGGCATCGGCAGGCTCGATCTTGTTGAAAACCGCTACGTCGGTATGAAGAGTCGCGGCTGCTACGAAACTCCGGGCGGCACGATCATGCTAAAGGCTCACCGCGCGATCGAGAGCATCACGCTAGATCGCGGCGCGGCGCATCTAAAAGACGATCTGATGCCGCGTTACGCCGAGCTCATCTACAACGGCTTTTGGTTCAGCCCGGAGCGCTTGCTGCTTCAAGAACTGATAAATAAATCCCAAGAGCATGTAAACGGCAAGGTTAAGCTAGAGCTTTATAAGGGCAACGTGATCGTGCTGGGCAGGGAAAGCAAGAGCGATAGTTTGTTTAATACCGATTTCGTGACGTTTGAAGAAGATAAAGTTTTTAATCAAAAAGACGGGGACGGATTTATCAAACTAAGCGCGTTAAGATTTATCATCGCGGGCAAGAACGGACGCAAGCTTTAGCTGAAATTTTGCCTCATAGCGGTAAGGCGTGCAGGCGGATTTCACAAAACGAAATTTTAAAATTTATCGAAAAAATGCGAGCGGCTGCTGGCGGGTTTCATGAAATTTCACTAAATTTCAGATCCGCCCGCGCCGCTTATAAAATTTTATAAATTTAAAGCTAAATTTAAAAGGATAATGGATGAAAGTATTATTGATCAAAGACGTTAAGGGGCTCGGAAAGGCGGGCGAGGTAAAGGAGGTCAAGGACGGCTACGGCAATAACTTCTTAATCGGCAAAGGCTACGCCAAAGCCGCTACGACGGAGGTTTTGCGTAAATTTGAAGCGGATAAGAAAAAGCAGGCCGAGCTTGAAAAATATGAGGTCGCAAGCCTGCAAAAACTAGCCGAGGAGCTAGCTAAGATCCGCGTAAAGATCGTAAAGCAGATGGGCGAGAGCGGCGCGCTTTTCGGCTCGGTTACCAAAGATGAGATCGCAACCGCGCTAAAAGAGCAAAAGGGGATCGAAATCGATAAGAAAATTTTAGAGACCGAGGCTATCAAAACGACCGGGATCTACGACGTAAATGCCAAGCTAAAGCATGGCATAAGCGCTAAATTTGAGATAGAGGTGGCTAGTGTTTGAAGCAACTACCATTTTAGCCTACAAAGGCGCGAAGGGCTCTGTCATCGGCGGCGACGGACAGGTTACGTTCGGAAACACCGTCTTAAAAGGCAACGCGACTAAAATTCGAAAGATCGGCAAAGAGGGTAACGTCTTGGCGGGCTTTGCGGGCAGCACTGCCGATGCGTTTAATCTTTTTGATATGTTTGAAAAGTGCTTAGATGGCGCAAAAGGCGATCTTCTAAGGGCGGTGATAGAATTTAGCAAGCAGTGGCGCAAGGATAAGTATCTGCGAAAGCTCGAAGCGATGATGCTGGTGCTGGACCGCAAAAATATCTTTTTGCTTAGCGGCACGGGCGATGTGGTAGAGCCGGATGACGGCAAGATCGCGGCGATCGGAAGCGGCGGGAATTACGCTCTTAGCGCGGCGCGGGCTTTGGATAAATTTGCAAGCCTAGACGAGGAAGAGCTCGTAAAGCAAAGCCTTAAGGTGGCGGGCGAGATTTGCATTTACACGAATGAAAACATCAAAACATACGCAATTTGGGACGAAAAGAGATGATGACGCCAAAGCAGATTGTAGAGAAACTAGACGAATATATAATCGGACAAAATAGCGCCAAACGCACGATAGCGGTGGCTTTGCGAAATCGCTACCGTAGAATGGCGCTTGAAGATGAGATGAAAAACGAAGTGATGCCCAAAAACATCCTGATGATCGGCTCTACCGGCGTGGGTAAGACCGAGATCGCGCGCAGGCTTTCGAAGATGTTCGGGCTTCCTTTTATCAAGGTCGAGGCGAGCAAATATACTGAAGTAGGCTTCGTGGGGCGCGACGTGGAGAGCATGGTGCGCGATCTGGCAGCTGCGTCGGTAAATTTAGTGCGCGGCGAGGAATTTGAAAAGAACAAAGACAAGATCGATGATTACATCAAGCGTAAAATTTTAGAAAAAGTCCTTCCGCCGCTTCCGCGCGGAGCGAGCGAGGAGAAGATCGCAGATTACGAAAAAAGCTACGAAAAGATGGCTGCTAAGCTCGAGCGCGGCGATCTGGATGATCTTAGTATCGAGATTGAAGTGAGCGAAAACGCGCTTGAATCAAATCCAAATTTGCCGCCCGAGATGGCGAATATGCAGGAAAGCTTCATCAAAGTAATCGGAATTTCGACGCGCAAAAGCAAAAAAGAGATGAAGGTCAAAGATGCCAAAGTTGCCCTTAAAAGCGAGGCTAGCGAGAAGGTTCTCGATATGGAGAGCATCAAAGCAGAGGCCGTTAGGCGTGCGCAAAACGAGGGCATTATCTTTATCGACGAGATCGATAAGGTGGCGGTTTCAAGCGGTAATAGCGGCAGGCAGGATCCGAGCAAAGAGGGGGTGCAGCGCGATCTGCTTCCGATCGTGGAGGGCAGCAGCGTAAGCACGAAATTCGGCAATATCGATACCGATCACATCCTTTTTATCGCCGCGGGCGCCTTTCATATCAGCAAGCCGAGCGATCTAATCCCCGAGCTTCAGGGGCGCTTCCCGCTTCGCGTCGAGCTTGACAGCTTAGACGAGGCGGCGCTGTGTGAAATTTTAACCAAGCCAAAAAATTCGCTTCTTAAGCAGTACTCGGCGCTTTTAAAGACCGAGGGCGTCGAGCTGGAATTTAGCGAGGACGGGGTTAAAGCGATCGCGAAATTTGCGGCAAGCACGAACGAAAAGGTCGAGGATATCGGCGCTAGAAGGCTACATACAATAATGGAAAAGGTGCTTGAGGATATCAGCTTTGAGGCGGATAAGTTTAAAGGGCAAAAGATCGTCGTGGATGAAAAGCTCGTAAGCGAAAAGCTCGCAGGCATCGCAAGCGACGAGGATCTGGCAAAATACATTTTATAAGGTGGCGCGACAGCTACTTTTAGAATTCTATAGAGTCGTGGAATTTTGCGGATAGCGAAAATTATGCGCTCTTAGAATTTGCAAAGCGCTGGAATTTCGGGCGCGAAACGTAGCGAAATTTTAAAATGTGCAGAATTTTATCTTTTTAAATTTGACGATGCTTTGAAATTTTAAGATTGTAAAATTTCAAGGATAATTGAATTCTGCGCGGTGCAAGCTGTATGTCAAGCCGTAGCGCATGGCAGGATAAAATTTAAAATTTCTCGATCAATTTATGAAGTCGCAAAATCTATGGCGCGCAGAATTTGAAGTAGATAAAATTTTGCGCCGAGGCGAGTAAAATTGAGCGCTACCGTGCAGCTTGAAATTTTAAAATTTCACCTGTTTGCGCGGCGTGGGAATTTTAAAATTTCTACGCTCGTGCGGAGTCGGCCTGCACAAAACGAGATTTTAAAATTTACCCGTAAGGGCTTAGCGCTGCGGTTGCAAGATAAATTTATAAATTTAAGGAAAATATGAAAAGCGGATTTGTAACGCTCATCGGGCGAACGAATGCGGGCAAGAGCTCGCTGTTAAACTATCTCTGCGGCGAGAAAATTTCGCTCGTCTCACACAAGATCAATGCCACGCGTCGTAAGATTAACGGCATCGCGATGAACGGCGCCGATCAGGTGATTTTCACGGACACGCCCGGGCTGCACGAAAGCGCCAAGCTGATGAATAAACTGATGGTCGAAGTGGCGCTCGGAGCGATTGAGGGCTGCGATTTGGTGCTGTTTTTGGCGCCCGTGCACGACGGTACCACAGAATACGAAAAGTTTTTAAATTTAAATGCAGGCACCAAACATATCGTGATTTTAACTAAAATTGATGAAGCAAACGACGAAAAGATCGTGCAAAAGCTGCTGCAATATCAAAAATTTACCGATAAATTCGAAGCGATAATCCCCGTTAGCATCAAAAAAAAGGTCTATAAAAAGCAGGTTTTGGACGAAATTTGCAAAATTTTACCCGAGCACGAGTATTTTTACGATCCCGAAATTTTAAGCGCAACCAATGAGCGTGAAATTTATCGCGACTTCATACTTGAGGCGATCTTTGAGAGTATGAGCGACGAAATCCCGTATTGTAGCGACGTCGTGATGGAAAAAGTGGTCGAAAAACCCGGTCTAACCTCGGTATATGCGCGGATCATAACGGACAGCAATTCACACAAAGAGATGTTGATCGGCAAAAACGGCGAGGCAATAAAGCGGATCGGAATTCGAGCCAAAAAGTTAATTTCAAATTTTTCTAAGGTCAAAATTTACTTAAAATTAACAGTTTTTGTAAAAAAAAGCTGGAAAAATGACGAATTTATGGTGAAAACCGATTTTATCTATTGACATTTTATTTTATTTCTATTAGTATTAGCAGCGTAGAAAATTTCATTTGGAAGTGGAGTGTTATGGCAAAGAATAGTAAAAATGCTAGTTCGATTGTTGCGATTAACAAAGTCACGCAAACCATATTCGGTCTAAGTGAGAATGAAGTTTTCGAGCACGACTTCTCAAAAGCAAATCGTGCGAAGGAAACTTACGTCTCATATATTCCGTATAAGGATATAATGACTGCGACGGTCGAGATAAGCAGATCGGTAGAGGACGCGGATCTTTTAGATGCGATCGTCGTTAAGGTGTATGAGGAGCTGGGGCTTGACACCGCTTTGGATTACAAAATCACCTATAGTGAGGTAATAGGCGCTGGCGGCGATGATAGAATTTTCAATGTCTTCGTCGTAGATAATGCCAAACTCACTTCAGAATTCGATGCGATCGCCGCTAGGACGAACTACATCGACTATGTGGCTATGGCTCCGTTTTTATACGAGGGCTTGTATAATAGAGGCGTCCTAACTCGCGACGGAATCGACTGCTTCATCTACTTGCAGCGCGACGATGCGTTTTTGGTAGTGTATCAAAACGGCGAATATTTTCAATCTCGTCAAGTAAGATATAACCTAAAATTTTTGCATGAAAAATATGTCGAGCTAGTCGGTAGCAGGGTCGATGAAGAGAGCTTTTATAGGCTGCTTTCCAAGCAGGGAGTAAATTTAGAAAATCCGACCGAACGCGATTATATGATCCAAATTTTTGACGATATGTTTTACTACATCAATGACGTATTGAACGGTATTAGTAAAATTTACAACGTCAATATTCAAAATGTCTATATCGGAACGGATATCGGTAAAATTCCTGCGATCGAGGTTTTTGTAGAAAATAATCTAAAGCTAAGATACAAGGATTTTAATTTTAACGTTGCAATCAACGCAAAAGATTATCCGCTCACTCAGCTAGATATTTTGATGTTCTTGGTGGGTCAAGATTATTTGATTACCAAAGACGATGATCACAACTACTCACCGTTTATGAGACCTCCGCCTTTGACCCAAAGATCAACCGGCAAGCTGATAGGCTATATGCTGCTAGGCTGCTTACTTGGGGCTGCATATCCTGCGTATAATTTTGGCTACGGCTATTATAATAATATGGTAGCTGATGATAAAACTAGCGAATATAAAGGTTTAGAGGAAAAGATGGGTCCCGCTAGAACTGAAAGTGCGCGTTTGGATAAAGAGACTAAAGAGGTAAATGCTCAGGCTGCTAAGAGTGGTAAGGAGCTTAATGACAGGCGCAAACTAATTAATGCCATCTTAGATAAGAAAAATAATTACGCTATGAAGGGTGTTTCTATTTTTGAGCTAACCAATATGGTCGTTAAAAATAAGGGCAATATGGTTAGGATCGGTGATGAGAATAGGACTCTAACTGTTCAGGTGCGCACCAAAAATGATAAGCAGATGACCGAGCTTTTAGAGGATATCAGTAAAAAAGAGGTGTATGGCGTGGATACTAAAACAATCGCGCTACAAGAGGGTAATAAAACCGTCTTTTACGATAGCAACATCAGTGTGGAGGTTAAATAATGAAAAAGAAAAGTTCATTAGATCAACTTGATCAATGGTTTGCCTCCAAGGGAAATAGTGCAAATAACTATTTTTACATAGCTTTATTGTTTGTAGGTGTGGTAGCTTACTTTATTTTGAGTAGCTATGCGGATCCGTATTTAGAGGAGAGCGAAACAAATCTAAGTACTGCCACGACTAAGCTTGAAGGCGCACAAAGAGAGTATAACGAGTTTTTTGGCGGTGATCCTGATGCTTTTGTTAATAATAAGCGCAATATCCTCAATGGTGCTAGGACCAACCTTAACAATATCGTTGAAGAGCGTAAGTATCTAGACGGTAAGCTAAAAGAAATTTCAAAGCTTACCTATAATGAAAAGAACTGGGCTAAATTTATGGATAGCCTCTCAACGATCGCAGAGAATAACAATATTAAAATTTATGCTATTCACAGCGATAGAAGAGAGCCTAGCATCAAACAAATTTTTCAGCCTGAAGCCTTGCTGGATATAGATGTGAAATTTGAAGGAGCATTTTCGAACGTTCTTAGGTATATCAACCTTATCGAACAATCGGAGATGATCGTAGATGTAAATAAGATGGATATCAATGCCACTAAAAATGGCAAAATCGGTGGAAGCATCGGTATATCTATCTGGGGAGTAAATTACTAATGAAAAAGTTAATTTTATGCTCTTTGCTACTTTCTACTGCTCTATTTGCTGTAGATAATAATCAGACGGTGGCGCCTAGTAATGGAGCCTATAAAGCTAAGTACGATGCGATATTCGATGATCTTAGTAAGCCTAGAGTAGGTCTTAGTGATGAGCAGATAGCTTCTTTGCAAGATCCGTTTTATCCTAAAGAAGCTAATGCACCTAGAGAAGCTAATCAGCAGGTGGATCTAGGTTATCAGCTAGTAGGTATTATGGGCGATAAGGTTAAGCTAAACGATAAGTGGTATGGTTTGGGCGAATATGTAGGCTCATATAAGATCGTGCAAATAACGGGCAATAGCGTTATTATTACCAACGACGATGAAAATAAAGTCGAACTAACACTAAAACAAGGAAGTCAAAATGTCATTATTACATATAAGTAAAAAGCTTAGCATAGCTGCTATGCTTGCTTTGTCTGTTACGGCTACTAGTCTATATGCCGCTCCCGCAACTGCAGGTAACTGCGATAGGAAGGCGCTAAATATTAAGATTAACGATACCGTTACGCTAAACGAGATGCTAACTCAGCTATCCGATATGTGCCACTTCTCAGTGGTAGCAAAAGACGCTATTGCTCAAGAGGAGATGAGTAAGCCACTGCAAGGTGTAAGCATCAAAGACCTTTCTTTACGCGAAGTTTTAGATCTACTCATAAAAGAGAATAATCTAAGCTATGAGTATTCTCATGGCATATTAAAAATTTCAGCGCTAGAGACTAGGACTTTTAAAGTGGATTACATCACCTCTATTAGAGAAGGCACTGCTGTTACTAAATCTTCTGTCGATTCCGCACCTACTAAAGTAGATAATGGCGATAGTGATAAAACAGAAAATGACGATAATAAGATCACTACCAAAGAAAAATTTGATTTTTGGGAGAAGATTAGTGAGGAAATCACCTCCGTTCTAAATAACGGTACCGAAAAATACGTCGCAGTCGCTCCTATTATAAATCAAAATGCTGGTTTAGTAACTGTTACTGCTATGAAGTCTCAGATAGCTCGCGTCGATAGATATCTAAGTGGTATGCAAAAACGCCTTAGTCGTCAAGTCTTGCTAGATGTAAATATCATATCTGTCGAGCTAAATAACGAATACACCACCGGTATAGATTGGAGTAAATTTCAACTAGGATTTAATACCTATGTAGGTGGAGATCCGACTAAGCTTTCAGGATATCACATAGATAACGGAAATAGAGGAAAGGCTAGCGATACTCACGGAACTTGGACGATAGGGGCTAATCTAAATTTCAATATCGACGGTTTGATTAACTTCCTAGAGACTAAAGGTAAAACTAAGGTTATTTCAAGCCCTAAGGTAACTACGATGAATAATCAGCCTGCTATTATCTCTGTAGGTGATACTATTAACTATGTATTAAAATCCACTACTACAGGTGATTATCAAGGCGGAGATACTCAGTCAGATGATCAGTATTCGATATTTGTAGGTATTCTTTTGAATATCTTGCCTGAAATTTCAGATGATAATAGGATTATGCTACGAATTAATCCATCTTTAAGCTCTCTTAAATACGCAGAGGACAATGTAAGAACAAATAATAGAAGAGAGATTGCACCTGATACCTTACAAAAGAAACTCTCAAGCGTAGTTTGGGTAGATGATGGCGATACTGTAATTTTAGGCGGTTTGATTGGTGCAACTAAGTCGAAAGATAACACTAGGGTGCCTGTGCTAGCTGAAATTCCATTAATCGGAAATCTTTTCAAAAGTACTGCCGATGTTTTGCGAACGTCGGAGTTAATCTTCGTAGTAACTCCACATATCATCGACAATACCGGCGCGCCGCTTGCTACCTCTCTTAAAGAGCTAGGTTACTCAAAATCCATCTACGAAAATGAGTAATAACTATACGGCGATCAAGGAGATTTTTATCGAGGATAACGAAGTCTCAGACTTCGTTAATCTCGATAAATCGACCCTTGCTTATCATAAAATTTTAAATGCTTTGCAAAAGCCGTTAAAACTTATACTTTTCTACGGCAAACCGGGCTGTGGCAAGACATTTTTGCTTAATAAAATCAAGGTCGATCTTGAAAAAAAGGTAAGAGTCGTATTTGTGCCGCAGCCGTTTTTTGATGAGAAAGAATTTTTCTTAGAGCTTTATTCGCAGATTTTTCATTCTACTCCTAGCGAGCCGATTGATAATTATGAAAATTTTATGCGGATTTATAGAGAAAGATTTGGTATCTCTACCAATGTCGGAGCGGTAGAGCAGGTCGTTATTTTGCTCGACGAAGCTCAGCTGTATCCAGGAAATTTAATAGAAAAAATTCGCCTTATGGCAGATACCAGATTATTTAAATTTTTATTTACAGTGCATAAGACGGACGAGGAAGATCGCCTCGCGAAGGATTATTTTAAAACTAGAATTTGGGAGAGCATCGAGCTTCCTAATTCAAATTTAGGCGAAGTCAAGCTGTATATTGAAAAAAAGCTTGTGCTTCATGGCTTTCAACAATACTATTTTATGTTTAGCGACGATAATTTCGATTTGATTTTAAATTTAACGGACGGTAATATGAGGAATATCAACAAGCTTATGTATAAGATGTATGAGCTTTTTGAGTATTACGAGGTAAATAAACCTACGGAAATTAGTTTTTCGCAGATTAATAATAAAATCATAGAGATGGCAGCGATAGGCTCGGGGATAATAAATGCTTGAATTTTACGAAGTAAACGAACTTGAAAAAAAATGGGAAGAGTATAACAAAAACAGAAAGCAGTTTTCTTTCCTGAAATCTAAGCCGAATTTTGTATTGAGATTTGACAAGACGATTTTAGGGCTTTTAATTTTGATCTCGGTTGCGATCGGAGCGATATTTTGGCTGCTTAAAGATAGCGATAGCGTTAGCATGGCAAGCATCAATCAAAATATTGAGGATAAGGGCGGAGCTACAAATTCTGCTAATGATGCCGAGCAGCAGGCGGCAGATCTTGCAGTGCAAAATAATATCTCTAAAGAAGATTACAATATCAGCGCGCCGAAAGTTGCCCGCGCCTCTAAACATGAAAAGGAACGCCCAAGTTTAAATTTAAACGACGTAGGTGTGCTATCCAGCGAGGATTCCGGTGGATTTAAGATAACCAATAATTACGAAAATGGCGGAAACTATGGCGGGCAGGCTCAGGCGCAGAATTTCGGCGGTCAAAATTTTGGTGGACAGAATTTTGGCAATCAAAATGCTCCTACATTTAACGTACCTAATACCAATAACGCAGCTTTTGCAAATCAGCCGCCTAAAAACGAGGTTATAGATTTTGGGCGTGCTCCATTGCCGCCTAAATCAAATTTCTCGGGAGGTTCTACAAATACCGCAAGTAGCGCTCCGCTAAGTTCCAGAATTGAGATAAAAACTTCAAATTTAAGCGAAGATAAGCAGAGCTTGGAGAGTAAATTTTACGCAACGAATAAGATTGAGTATTCGCTATCGCTAGCCGAAGAAGCGTATAATAAGAAAGACTACGACAATGCGATCAAATGGGCTCTTACGTCAAATGAGCTTGATAAGGACAACGTCGCCAGCTGGATAATTTTTGCTAAAGCCAATTATAAAAAGGGTCGTAAAGAAGACGCGCTTTACGCTCTTGAGACTTTTAATGCAAAGGCGAAAAATAGCGAAATTTCTAACCTCATTTCAAAGATAAGAAGCGACAAACTATGAAAATTTTATATATTTTAGCTTTTGCGATCGCGTCGTTATTTGCAGTTAGCGCCGATGACGTGCGCAACTGGGATCAGATCGGTCAGTACAACCGTATCTGCCAAGAAAGCGTGCGAAATTTATTCATCGAAGAGCAGAGCGAGGCACTTGCAAATATGTATGCTAAAGCGTGCCTAAAGATGGATAAAGTAAATGAGCTCGTCGTGCCTACGGTGATGCTTTATAAGACGAAAGAGGCTCGCGAGAATGCTTCTCTTTATTCGACTATAATTTTTCAAAAAAAGATGCTTTATTTAGCACTTTGTGATGGCGTGGATATTAGTTATATCCGCACGCCCAAGATCAATTATATTTTGTCTGAAATTTTTGATAAATTTACGGAGAGAGCATACGTAAAAAAGAGTGATACGTATGTCTTTACCCTAGAAAACGGCGAGCGCGCCGAGCTTTTTATCAAAGAAGAGGAAGAGGTAAAAAAGATGGTAATTGCAATTTATGCTGGCGATAAGCTTAGCTCGATTAAAATTTATTGGTGATCGCGATGACAAAGATTGAAGAGCAGATCGTTGCGATTTTAATACGAAACAATATCCTTACTAGCACCGTTGTTCCGGAAATAAAGGACAAGATGGATATTGGCTTGACGCTAGGCGAGGTTTTAGTCGGAGATAACTATCTAAGCCAGGATGATTTTTGCTCAATTTTAGTTGAGCTGTACAAGCGTCGTCAGATAGCATTTGACGATATAAGCGAAAAATTTTCGATGGATCCGAAGGAATTTTTGCAAATTCTAGCCAAGAAAATGAATCTGTCGTATATGAATTTAGACGATATCGACATAGACTTTAGGCTATCGGAACGCACTCCTACCGCACAGCTTAAAAGATACGGCGTGATACCGGTTAAAGCGGATGATCTGAATATTTACGTTGCTTTTTCTGATCCGTTTAATCTTGAGTCGCAAGATAAAGCGCAGGCTATGTTTAGCAAACAGCTGCTTAAAATCGTAGTAGCCGATCCAAATCAGGTAAATAAATATCTATCTAAGCTTGAGCTTTCAGAGAGCATTAAAGGGCTCGTAGCGGAGATACGCAAAGAGCTCGCCAACACCGGCGGTAGCGGAAGCAGCGATGATACCTCGGCGATTTTGAAGCTCATTGAGATGATAATTAGTCAGTCTATTAAGATGCGCGGTAGCGATATTCACATCGAGCCTACCGAGAATAACTGCGTCGTGCGCACCAGAATCGACGGAATGCTCGCTGAAATTTTTATCTTTGATAAAGATATCTATCCGCCGCTAGTAAGTCGATTGAAGCTACTTTCGAATATGGATATCGCCGAGCGTCGCAAGCCGCAGGACGGCAGGTTTAGTATGAAAATTTCAGGTCGCGAATATGACTTTCGTATCTCGACGCTGCCTATTATCAACGGCGAATCTACCGTTATGCGTATCCTCGATAAATCCAAGGTTATCATCAGCCTCGAAAAACTAGGCATGCACCCTGATAGCTTTAAGAAATTTAATAACGCTATGAAGGCTCCATATGGTATTATCTTGGTTACCGGACCTACGGGAAGCGGTAAGTCTACGACGCTATATGCGGCGCTAAACGATATTAAAAATATTGATACTAAGGTTATTACCGTAGAAGATCCGGTCGAGTATCAAGTAAATTTAATCCAGCAAGTCCAAGTTAACGAAAAAGCAGGTCTTACCTTCGCTTCAGCATTGCGCTCGATCTTAAGACAAGACCCCGACATCATAATGATCGGGGAGATCCGTGATCAAGAGACCCTTAGGATCGCGATCCAGGCTGCTCTTACGGGGCACTTGGTTTTCTCGACCCTACACACCAATGACGCCGTTAGCGCGATCCCACGAATAGTGGATATGGGTATAGAGGCCTACCTCATAAGCGGTGCGCTCATTGCAGTAGAGGCACAGCGTCTCGTGCGAAAGCTTTGCCCGCACTGCAAGCAGCCTACGAATCTGCCTAAATCGATGCTTGATCAGCTGAAGGAATTCTTGCCTGAAAAATACACATTTTTTAAGGCCGTAGGTTGCGATCAATGCGGTCAGACGGGCTATATGGGGCGTGAGATGATTAGTGAAATTTTACCTATTACCGATAAAATGCAGAGCTTGATCGCTAATGGCGGCTCAAAGGACGATATGAGGGCCTTGGCGAAGGAGGAGGGTTTTATAGATATGTTTGAAGATGGTGTTATACGTGCTGCGCGCGGAGTAACTAGTATAGAAGAAATTTATAGGGTGGCTAAACAATGAAAAAGCAATTAGAAGTTGAATACAACGCCAAGGGCGCAAGAAAGAAGATGTTTTTGCAAGCTAGCGATAAGGTGCAAGCAAACAACCTCATGAAGCAGCGCGTAGGCGGGACGATCGTAAAAAGAGGTGAAACCCAAGTCGTGGCGAATACGGGCGGCGATTTTAAGGCGCAGGTTTCGCGCATGCTAGGTGGTAGCGGAAGAGTTAGAACGCTGCCGTTAGTAGCGTCGATTCGTCAGCTTTCGGTTATGACAAATGCGGGAATTTCAATCCACGACTCGATCAAAGAGGTCGCAAGAGCGGCAGAGGATAAGACGCTAAAAGAGATTTTTAGTGCTATGAACGACGATCTTAACGCGGGTCTTAGTCTTACCGAATCTACGGAGAAATTTAGAGGTCAGCTCGGTGATGTCGTCGTCGCGATGGTAAGCCTTGGTGAAGCAACCGGTAATATGGCAGAGTCTCTAGCCAAGCTTGCCGCTATGCTTCAAGAGCTTTGGGAGAACCAACGTAAATTTAAAAAGGCGATGCGCTATCCGATGATCCTTATGATCGTTATGGCAATTGCGTTTTCGGTTTTGATGATGTATGTTGTGCCGAAATTCCGTGAGATTTTTGAGGATTTGGGCGCGGATCTGCCGCTGCCTACTAGAATTCTACTTGGTATCGAAAGCACGCTTAATAATTATGGAATTTTTGTTTTAGTAGGCATTATAGGCACTATCATAGCTCTTAGATGGGCGTATCGCAATAACGATGAGTTTAAAAAGGGCTTTGATAAGACGATTTTAAAGGTCTATCTATTCGGCAAGATTATATTTTTCTCTACGATGTCACGATTTATGCTTATTTTTACAGAGCTCGTGCGAGCGGGTATTCCTATCGCAGATGCGCTGGATACATCTGTTTTAATGGTGGATAATCATACTTTAAAAGAGAAGCTCTCTACCGTTAAAATCGCCGTGCAGCAAGGCGTGAGCCTAACCGAGGCGTTTAACAATACAGGGCTTTATGAGAGTATGCTTATTCAGATGATCAGCGCGGGCGAGCAGGCCGGTAACCTCGATAAGATGCTTGGCAACGTCACGGATTATTATAAAGAGAAATTTGACGATATCATCGATAATATCTCAAGCTACGTCGAGCCGATCATGCTATTTTTTATGGCGGGCATGGTTCTTCTTTTGGCTCTGGGTATCTTTATGCCTATGTGGGATCTGGGCAAAGCCGTCAAAAACTAACTCCTTTAATTCCGCGCCTGTGAGGGCGCGGAATTTTATCAAAGCATTAAAATTTCATCCTTCAAATAAAATTTTAACCTTCGTTTGGCTAAAATACCGCTTTAAATTTAAGGATCAATCATAGTTAAAGAAATATATTTTATCGTCGTATCGGCTATCATAATATTTTTTGGGCTTGCTACTATTGCGCCCGATTCCGCGCTTGTAGGCAGCGCGGGTAACGCCATTCGCTCATTTAATATCGGGCTGTTCGGCTACTTCGCTTATATCTATCCGCTATTTTTGCTCGCCTTAGCATACGTAGCCTATAAGCATTTTCGCGGTTTTGACTTTAGATTTTTTGAGTTTAGCATCGGAGCCATTTTGCTGTTTTTTACCATTTTGATGGTGCAGTCGAGTCTCTTTGGCGCTAGTGGCGGAGCAGTCGGCAGCTTCGCGGTGGACGGACTTAGGCGAATGATCGGAAGCGTCGGTGTGTGGATTTTTAATATTACGATTTTTGTGCTTTCGCTAGTGCTTATATTTGAAGACCGCTTTACCGACATCATCAAAAACTGCTTTATTGGCTCAAGAGACGAAAGCTCACAGGATGGAATTGGAGATGATTTCGCTAGCGATACGGATGCAGCGCAAAGGGGCGGGCTTGCAAGGTATTCGTCTGCGCAAGGCTTGAGAGGTACGGAAAATTTTAACGCTTCGAATGACGCTTTGAGCGCAGAGGACAATTCGGCGAAACAGGGTAATTTTGCGGAGCGAGGTGCAAGCGGGCGCGGTTTTGAAGGTGAGCGAAATTTACAAAATTTAAACGATACTCGCGAGCCTGAAAATGAGCAGAATTTTGGTGACGCGCAGGGTCTGCAGGCTTCCGCTGAACGCGAGCTTAAAATGCCGCAAAAGGGAAAGCCGAGCAGGCTAAAAAGGGTCGAGCGCCTAAGCGAAGTCGCCGAAAATAAAAGGCTTTTGGATCAGCTCGATAAGGGCAGGGTGGCTAAGCCAAAGGATTTTAAACTGCCGCCGCTTGATTTTTTAAATTTGCCGCCGAAAAAGAAAAGCAATATCGACGAGAGCGAGATTGATCGTAAAATTTACGACCTGCTCGATAAGCTGCGTAAATTTAAGATCGACGGCGACGTGGTGCGGACCTACTCGGGCCCGGTCGTCACGACCTTTGAGTTTCGCCCAGCCGCGCACATCAAGGTAAGTAAAATTCTAACGCTGCAAGACGATCTGGCGATGGCACTTCGGGCGCAGACCATCCGCATCCAGGCGCCGGTTCCGGGCAAAGACGTCGTGGGCATCGAGATCCCAAATCAAAATATCGATACGATCTATCTGCGCGAAATTTTAGAAAGCGACGTGTTTAAAAGCGCCTCTAGCCCGCTTACGATCGTGCTTGGCAAAGACATCGTGGGGCAGCCCTTCGTCACCGACCTTAAGAAGCTGCCGCACCTTCTCATCGCAGGCACCACGGGAAGCGGTAAGAGCGTGGGTATCAACGCCATGCTGCTTAGCCTTTTGTATCGCAACTCGCCCAAGAGCCTGCGTCTCATAATGATTGATCCGAAGATGCTCGAGTTTAGCATCTACAACGACATCCCGCACCTGCTAACGCCCGTCATCACGCAGCCTAAGCAGGCGATCATCGCGCTGAGCAACCTTGTAGCCGAGATGGAGCAGCGCTACTCGCTCATGGCGCAAAACAGGACGAAAAATATCGATAACTACAACGAAAAGATGCTGCGCGAGGGCGGCGAAATTTTGCCTTACATCGTCGTTATCATCGACGAGCTCGCGGATCTGATGATGACGAGCGGCAAGGACGTGGAGCACTATATCGCGCGTCTGGCGCAGATGGCGCGCGCCAGCGGCATCCATCTCATCGTAGCGACGCAACGCCCAAGCGTGGATGTCGTCACGGGGCTGATAAAGGCGAATCTGCCTAGCCGCATCAGCTTCCGCGTGGGTTCAAAGGTCGATAGCAAGGTGATTTTGGATCAGATGGGCGCGGACAGCCTGCTCGGGCGGGGCGATATGCTCTTTACGCCGCCTACCGCGCCGGGGCTCATCCGCCTGCACGCGCCGTTTACGACCGAGAATGAGATCAATAAGATCGCGGAATTTTTAAAGGCGCAAGAAAGCGTCGTTTATGACGAGCGATTTTTGATCGAGAACGAGGGCGCCAAGCAAGAAGGCGGCATAATCAATCCGCAAAATATCGTGCTTGACGAGCTTTACGACGAGGCGAAGGCGATTGTTTTGGAGGAGGAGAAGACCTCGATCAGCTACCTACAGCGCCGCTTGCGTATCGGATACAACCGTGCCGCGACGATCATCGAGCAGCTCGAGCAGATGGGCGTTTTAAGCGAGATCAACGCCAAAGGTCAGCGCGACATAATCAAGTAAGCTTTAAAATTTCGATGAAATTTAAACGGCGAAATTTTGAAATTTAATTGGATTTGCGGGCGCCGGAATTTTTGAAATTTGATCGGTCTGCGTCGGTGGAATTGTAAATTTTATAAATTTTAAAATTTATCGGATTTGCCGCGGCGGAATTTTAAAATTTTCGGCCCCTGCGGCGGATTTAAATTTTAAAATTTGCGTGTTCTGCGGCTCGCGCTTGTGCTTCTGTGGCTGTAGCAAGGCGGACGGTTTACATGGATGCGCGGATGTGTCAAAGTTCTTTGCGGTGCGGGAGGCGTTTAAAAGTAGTGCTCGGCGGGTATAAACAGCACGTTTTGCAGCTTGCGTTTGCGACGCGCCTGCTTTAAGACGTATTGAAATTTAAAGCGCGGTTTAATTGAACGCTGTGCTCTTGGCACTAAATTTCAATCGCGGCGTGAAATTTCAAAGTGCAAGCGGAGTAGAAATAGGGCGGTTTTAAAATTTAAAAATTGATTGTAAAAATTTTGCGATTTCAAATTTTATAAATTTACAAAGAGTGACAGAATTTAAAATTTTAAAATTTGTCGCAGCGGACTTGAATTTTAAATTGCGCAGCGCCGATATGAAACGTCTTGCGACTGCGCAAGAGGGAGAAGTTGCTGCAGACTTGGCTTGCCGCGTGAGTACATTGGCAGAAAGATTTCATGCTTTGAAGGTCGATGCGCAGAGTACTGAGGTTGTCCGTTCACAGCGGCTGATTTGCAACGCGAGTGCTCGCACTGCACACGCTAAAAGCCGTTGTGTCGCAAGCCGCTCACAAAAAGCTGTTTGGCGCGCGGTGTTTTGTGTGGGTATAATTCGCAGTGCGGCTGCATACAGCATGTTTTGCGAGCGAGTGTTTACAATGCTCTGTGGCGCAAAATTTTAAATGAAATTTGTGTCACTGCGCGCATAAATAAATTTGCGCTATAGCGGCAAATAAATTTAAAACGAAATTTCGCACCGTCTGCAAGTACAAACGCGTTTTTGCAACGAAGTCGTATTTTACAGTGTGGCTGCGTTGTAAGATACGGCACATTTTGCACCGCGGCATGTTGAAAATTGATCGACATGTTAACA
Source organism: uncultured Campylobacter sp. (assembly GCF_938030685.1). Lineage (GTDB taxonomy): Bacteria > Campylobacterota > Campylobacteria > Campylobacterales > Campylobacteraceae > Campylobacter_B. Next base: position 38,165 of record NZ_CALHHX010000191.1, read on the forward strand.
ACACGTAGCGTAAATTTGCAACTACCGCGCTCTACCGGTGTGTATAGCGTTAAGACCTTGCGACTACCGTTGTATTGCTCTTGTGCGCGATTTTGCGCAGTTGTGATTTGCGACCTTGTTATCGCGTGCCGAAAGTCGCCGCGATATGTTAAAATAGAGCGTATGCAATGCACGCTTGCGGGATAACGCAAGATTATACTTGTTGTGGCGTGCTATCCCGCAGCGCATGCCGCAAATCCGCCGATATGCGAAAATAGAATGTGCGCCGCGCGTCAAAGACGCATAATCGCATTGCGTGCCAAAAGACAATGCGCAGTCGTGCCGTATGCTTTTTAAAAGGCGGTGCCACGATCGGCGCCGTGCGGCACGGGCGCGATGCGAGGTTTCAAGCCTCGCGCGGTGGACGAAGCGTGCACGGCGCACGTAAATGCGAATAAATTTTAAAACGGAGAGACGATTGAGAACCGATAAATGGCTATATTACTTCACCTGCGCGCTCATTACGATCGGCATGATATTTTCGCTGTCGCTGAGCTCATATACGGTGCTTCTGCTGGGCGCTACGCCACTGCATTTTTTTTATCGTCAGTGCGCGGTAGGGATTGCCTGCATCGCGGTGATGTGGATCGTCTCGCGCGCCGATCCCGATAAATGCCTAACGCCGGTGTGCATGTCGCTTTTTGCGATAATGGGGATTTTGATGCTCGCGATGGGCTTTTTGCCCAAGTCCTTGGTCGCCGACGTAAACGGCGCGGCGCGCTGGATCAGGCTGCCGTTTTTTAATCTCGCGCCGGTGGAATTTTTCAAGGTGGGCTTCATCTACTTTTTGGCGTGGAGCTTCTCGCGTAAGCTCGATCACTCCAAAAAAAGCATCGGGCGGGAGATCGCGACTCTGCTTCCTTACGTAGCGCTTTTCGGCTTCGTCGTCATCCTAGTCGCCATCGTGCAAAACGATCTGGGGCAGGTCGCGGTGCTGGGGCTTACGATGATTTTTATGTCGCTTTTTGCGGGCACGAGCTTCAAGCTCATCGGCTTTAGCTTTATGGGGATTTTGGGGCTTGCTTACGTTTTTATCGTCACGAGCGCACATAGGGTCGATCGCGTGCGCTCGTGGTGGGGCGGCGTGCAGGATTTCGTGCTGTCGTTTATGTCGCCGGAGACCGCTGCAGGGCTGCGTATAGAGGACGCTAGTGCGCCGTATCAGGTCGGACACTCGCTAAATGCGATAAACAACGGCGAGTTTTTCGGGCAGGGGCTTGGGCTCGGGAGCTTTAAGCTCGGATATCTGAGCGAGGTACATACAGACTTCGTGCTCGCAGGCATCGCCGAGGAGTGGGGGTTCGTCGGGATTTTGCTCATCGTGGCGCTATTTTATGCGATGCTCTTTCGCATCTTTCAGACCGCGAGTAAGTCGCCGAGTAACGTGAATTTCCTCTTTTGCCTGGGTATCGGCTTTATGTTTTTCTTTTCGTTCATTATCAACTCCTACGGCATCACGTCGATCTCGCCGGTTAAGGGTATCGCCGTGCCGTTTATAAGCTACGGCGGCAGCCACCTGCTCGCGGCGTCGTTTGCGGTGGGGCTCGTTTTGATGGCGTCGAAAAGGGCGAAATTTTAAAGCTTTTTCGGGTTTTGGACGAGCGCGATTTAAATTTAGGCGTAAATTGAGAGCCGAATGCGCTTAAAATTCTATGCCGAAGCGCGCCGAGGCTCAAATTTAAGCGCGAAATTTTATAAATTTAAAGGAAAAGTATGGTCATAGCAATCAGCGGCGGCGGCACCGGCGGGCATCTGATAATCGCTAAAAATTTAGCCGCTCATCTTGCGAAGCAGGGCATCGGAGCAATCTTCATCGGCTCAAACCGCGGGCAGGATCGCGCGTGGTTTGAAAATAGCGAGCTTTTTGCGCGCACCTATTTTTTGCAAAGCTCGGGCGTCGTCGATAAAAAGGGCATCGCCAAGCTAGCCTCGCTGCTAAATATCCTGCGCCTCTCGCTTGCGGCGCGTAAAATTTTAAAGCAAAACGGCGTCCGCGCGCTTATCAGCGTGGGCGGATACAGCTCGGCGCCCGCATCCATCGCAGCGATCCTTTCTCGCGTGCCGTTTTTTATCCACGAGCAAAACGCCGTTTGCGGGCGACTTAACCGCCTACTAAGGCCCTTTGCGCGCACGTTTTACAGCTCCTATGAAAAGCCCGCGTTTGCTTATCCGATCGCGGATATTTTTTTCGAGACGGCGCGGCTGCGCACAGAGCTTAAGAGGGTCATCTTTTTGGGCGGCTCGCAGGGAGCGAGCTTTATCAACTCGCTTGCCGTGGAGCTTGCGCCCAAGCTTTTGGGCCTCGGCTACGGCGTGATCCATCAGTGCGGCGAGCGCGAGTTTGAGCGCATCTCGCAGATCTACGCGCAGCAGGGCCTGGATGTACAGCTCGTAGGCTTTTGCAAAAACATGCACGAGCTCATCGCAAGCGCCGATCTTTGCGTCGGACGCAGCGGCGCAAGCACGCTGTGGGAGCTCTGCGCAAACGGCCTGCCTGCGATATTCGTGCCGTTTCCGTTCGCGGCGGCGGATCATCAGTTTTATAACGCGAAATTTCTTAAGGAGCGCGGGCTGTGCGAAATCGTGCGTCAGCAGGACGCAAGCGGCGAGCGGATCTTGAGCTTGATTGAAAGCTTCGACGTGGCGCGAGCGAGCAAAGGACTGCTTGAGCTAGCTGATAAAAACGGCGCGCAAGCGATCATTGGCGACCTAATGAGTAAAATTTAAGGTGTTTCTGTTTTTTATTCCTGCGTTTTGCGCGCAAATTTCATCGTAGGATAGGGCGAATAAATTTCAAAATTTACTTTTTGTGCGCTTTGTTACGCGTAAATACGGCACAATAGGGCAAAATATGATGCTTTGAGAACATAAGGCTAAGTAAGACGGCTACGTAAGGGCGGCGCAAACGAGAGTAGCGAAAATTTAAATTTGATTTGGGAAAATTTGAGCGGATTTACTCGAACGTAAATTCGGCTCGGGTAATTTTAAGTCTATTTTAATTTTTCATACAATTCACAAGTGAGTTGCCAAAAATCTTTATTGCTTGGATTTTGTGCTTCTGAGTCGTTTTTACCCAACTCGCAAGCCTTTTTGTAATATTTAACAGCCGTATTCTTATTGCCTAAAGCAATATTATATGCACCAAGACTTGAGCATCCTCGCCAATTGTTTTTATTGCAAGCGTATTTATAGCAAGATACGGCTTTTGTTATATCTTTTTTCACGCCATATCCATTATTGTACATTATCCCAAGATTGTTACATGCCATAGGGTCTCCAATATCGCAAGTCACTTTCCATAAGCGAGCCGCTTCTTTATAATTTTGTTCGATCCCGGCAATCCCCTTATAATACATAGCTGCGAGATTTCCGCAGCTTTCAATAAAATATTCATTTTTTTGAACAGCTTTGTTCATTTTGCAAACTTTTTCAAAATAGTATTTTGCTTTTTTGTAATCTATCCTTTCTCCGCCAACCATAAAGTAATATTCACCGATTACCGTGCAATACTTTAAATTTCCACCCTCGCACTCTTTATCGAAATATTCGATTTGAGCTTGTGTTAATTCTTCAGCAGAAAACGCCAAATTCGCTAGAACTGCTAAAACTAAAATTACTTTTTTCATTCTTTTCTCCTTTGAAATTATTTATGAATGCAATACGCTAAACACGCAAGTAGAGCCATTATTATGAGCAAAAGAACAATCAGAATAGGAAATCCTATCTTTTTATCTAATTTCTTATCGTGCCAAGTTATTGTTGCATAGACAATAAAGCCCGCTACAGCTATAGTTAATACATTAATCCATAAATCTTTATCTAATATATTAGCCCATGCGCCGCCTACTATACCGCCCAAAATCGATAAAGAAACCTGGACAAAAGCTTCATTTTCTTTATCTTCATTTATATTTTTCGTTTCACTTTCTTTCTTATTGTTGTTCATGCCGTTTTGGGTCAAGGCTTCGTTCCCGTTAATCTTATCCTCAGCCATATTTTTCCTTTCAACCAAAAATTTAGTGCATTCTATCCCCCCCCCCCCC
>NZ_CALHHX010000192.1 GCF_938030685.1 uncultured Campylobacter sp.
CCAAGGATCCCCGATGCAAACGCTTGATTTTCACGTCCATCTGCTAAGCAAGGAGGTGCGCTTCGACCGCCCTTACGACAGGCTCGCGCTGCGCCTTTTCGGCAGGCGCTTCGGCATAGACATATCGCGCGCGATCAAAGAGCCATACGAAGCCTATGTGGACGCTCTTCTGGGCGGTCTTAGAGCTTCGAAATACGTTAAAAAGGCGGTGCTTTTCGGCGTGGATGCTAAATTTAGCGATGCGGGTGAGCTAATCCATCGCGATAAGACCGTCTGTGCGGACAACGACAGCGTGTTTGAAATTTATCAAAAAAACCCTGATCTCATCGTGCCGTTTTTTAGCATCAATCCGAAGCGAGCGGACGCGCTAGATGAGATCGATCGCTGCTTCGAGCTCGGATTTAAGGGGGCGAAATTTTTACAAAACTATTGGGATCTGGATACGAGGCTGCCTCGCTATGTGCCGTATTTTGAAAAGCTCGCTAAGCTCGGTCTGCCGCTGGTGATCCACATCGGCAACGAAAGCTCGGTGCCGAGCACGCGCCGCTTTGAGGCGCTGGAGATGATCTATGCGCCGCTTGAGCTGGGCGTTACGACGGTGTGCGCGCACATGGCGATTAACTACGAGTATTCGCATATCTTTCGTGCGCTCTCGCGCCGCCCGCGAAATTTTGGACACGATTATTTCGCGCTTCTGGCGCTTCTGCGCACGCACAAAAACCTCTACGCCGACGTTTCAGCGCTGATGACGCCGGTGCGCGCGAAAGCCCTGCCGCATCTGGCGAGCCAAACGGACGTGCACTCGCGCCTGCTTTACGCTTCAGACTTCCCGGTGCCGTATTCCGCGATATACAATACCTACGATCTGCGCCTATCGCAGCGTATCGCGCTGCATAAAGAGCCCAACCCTTTCGATCGCAACGCGCGCGGACTGCTCGCGTATTTCGGCGAGGATAGCGAGCTGTGGAGCAATTACAAAAAAATTCTGCCCTTTGCGTAGATGGTGAAATTCGATGAAATTTAAGAAGTGGGCGTGAATTTTATAAAATATTTTTTCTAGGAAATTTTTAGGTTATTTAAACTCATTATAAGCGCCGCGCTTGTGCTAACTGCAGGGTTTTTAATCTATAAATTTTTCTTTGCGGAGCCCGGTTTGGCGGAAAATTACGAGCAAAATCGCGCCCAAATTTTATCCCTGCGCGATTTTGCATGCGAGATAAAACCTGAAAGAGTTTCTTTTGACGTCCGTTTTGGCGGCGACGAGGTCTCAAGCATGAGAGCCGCGAATAAAGACAAAAACCAAAGTGCGAGTTTTTATAGTATAGACGAAAGGACGAACGAGCGCGCTGTTCTAAAAATTTTAGGCTGGGATTTTGGGACTTTTAATGAACTTAAAGCCAAAGTAAAAAGCGCAAATGCCCAGGGCGTAAGCATCTGGGAGGGCGAGGGCAAAACCGCTATTTATTACAAAGACGGGTTTGTCTCGGAATTTTACGAGATTTTCGAGGGTCCTGCGAGCGAGGCGGTGAAAAAAGACTACGAGATCGACTGTGATGATAGATTTGCCGCAGACGGCGTGGTGATGGCGCGCGACGGAGGCGCTACTACGGGCTTTATATGCGTGGATCGTGACGGCTACGGCATCAAACGCAGATAAATTTTCAGTAGCTTCGTATGAAATTTTAGCGGGAATTTTTGTAAAAATTTTTACCGTTGCTGCAGAGATTTTGCAAGAATTTTTGCTGTTATTGCGGATATTTTAGGACTATTAAAAATACTTTACAGCGCCTGTTCTGACGCGCCTGCCGTTTAATTGCCCGCCCCGCTAAATTTTAAAATTTAAACCGAGCGGCGTGTATCGTAGCGCCGAAGCGCTCTTTGGCGCTACGCAAATTTTGAAATTTCGGCGGTAAATTTAGCCCGCCGGTAAACTAAACAAAACGGCGGGATCATACACGGCGACGCGCTGCTGTTAAATTTAGCTTGCAGGTGCGCTAATCCTAGCTGCGACATAATTTGCTTTAAATTTTATAACGACGGCTGGCTTTAAATTTTAAACCGCTAGCGCAATCTGCAAAAATTTAGCGACATCCCGCCTGAAATCTGCATTGCGCCACGCCGCCTGTGCCGCATCGGCGCCGCATCGCATGATTTACGCTAAAACGATATCGCACTTATCCAAAGTAGCTAAAGCACCGACGACGCGCTGTGTCATTTGCGCCGAATTGCGTAACGCCACTCTTGCCGCACCGCTTGCGCCATAAAATTTTTAACGCAGGTTTGTTCTAATTTTCATCGTATCGCGCAAAAAACCGTTGCGCGAGAAATTCTAGCGGCAGCTCGCTTAAATTTACGCTTCGTGACGCTTCTCGGCTCGTTTGTTTCAATCTCTCGGCGCCCCCGTTCTGCCGTGCCGCGAAATTTTAAAATTTACCCGAATTTTAGGAGTTTACGAGGCTCAAAAGCGCCTTTGAAATTCTTGCGATCTCATCTTGCATGTGCCCGCCCGGATTTTGCTCAAACTTCGCTTTTGCACCCACACCGCGGCATTTTGCGATGAAATTTCGCGCCGTCTCGCCGCAGAGTGCTCCGCGCGGATTTTTCGGGTTCATCTCGGCCTCGCCCAAAGACGCGTAGACGTGCGCCAGTCCCCTTTGCGGCGAGCGTGCGGCGACGAAGGCGTCAAATCCGCCGAACCAAAACGACGCCGAGACGCAGGCGATTTTTTGAAATTTATCGCTCGCAAACGCCGCATACGCGCTAAAAAGTCCAGCCAGCGAGTATCCCGCACATGCTCGCCACGCAGGTTTGCCCGCGCCGAATACGTGCCGCTCGATACGTGGGATCAGCTCGTTCGTAAATTTTTCCAAGTGCGCCGCGCCGCCGCCTGCGAAATCGCGCACCCCCTTAAACGGCGACTTTGCCGACCACGGGCTAAGCTTATCGCCCCACTGCGCCTCGTTTAGATAGATCGCCGCAAGCACGAAATCTGCGCCGCTTCGTCGCGAGACGAGTTCGTAAATTTCGCCC
>NZ_CALHHX010000193.1 GCF_938030685.1 uncultured Campylobacter sp.
TAAATTTTAAAAAATCGTAAAAATATTCGGGCGCAAATTTAACCTCGGCGCTCGTCAGATTATCGCCTAGATAGTAGATTTCGCCGCTCAAAATCCTTGCTTTTACCGCGGGGTTTGCGTCTATGAAGTTCCCGGCACCGGCAAAGCTCAGGCAGTCCGCGGTCGCATAATCTCTCAACCCCCGCAAGACGGGCTTGGAGCCGATGAAGGTAAAATTTTCCTCTATAAAGCGCGCTCCGCCCTCGCTCACCTGCCAGCAATCGCCCAAGCTCGATAAAAACGCAAACATCTCATCATCCGCGGATCTGAAATTTGCAGGTCCGCTTTTGCGATCCATTTTCGTCCTTTTTGAATTTGTAGTCGCTTGCAGTCGCGAACCGCTCCGAGCCGTCGTTTAACGTCGCAGTAGCATTCAAAGATCGCCGCAGACACGGATAAAATTCTACTCGCAAGTATTGCCTTATAAAGCCGCGCAGTGTTTGCGACGATCAGACAGAGAGCGCTTAGCAAACGGTGGCTAAACGATAGGCGTTAATCACATGAAGCAGCGGGCGAAGATCAAACAAGCTACGATCAAATGAACGACGGCTAGCGAGCGAGCAAACAAGCAGCGGAGGACCAAACGAACAGCGGCTAAATTTAAAATTCCGCAGCCCGCCAAGCTAGAATTTAAACAATCGCCGCGCAAGGCAAATCAAGGCAAATCAAAGCAGCTTACTTGAAAAAATTCTTGATTTTATCGAGTATCCCCTCGTCGTCTCCGCCTTTGCTGCCGAAGCTTTCTTGAAGCTCGCGCAAAAGCGCCTCTTGCTTCTCGCTGAGTTTCTTAGGCGTCTGGACGTTTACCTGCACGATCAGATCGCCGTTTTTCTTGGTGCGGATATTCGGCGCGCCCTCGCCGTAGATCGTGAAGCGCTGCTTATCCTTGGTGCCTACTTTGAGTTTCAGCTCCGCCTTGCCGCGCGGCGTCGGCACCTCGATGCTCTCGCCCAAGATCGCCTGCGTGAAAAATACCGGCACCTCGATATACAGGTCGTCTCCGTCGCGTAGGAAGTGGCTGTCTTCCTTAACGCGCACTATCACGTACAGATCCCCGATCTCGCCGGTTTTAGAAACGTTGCCCTTGCCGCTTAGGCGCACGCGCTGTCCGTCGTCGATACCTGCAGGAATGTCAAATTTAAGACTCACGTCCTCTTCGGTAAAGCCCTTGCCGCCGCAATCCTTGCATCTGTCTTTTACGATCTCACCCGTGCCGCCGCATTCGGAGCAGCTTTGGATGAAGCTCATATATCCGCGCCTGACCGCGACGCGCCCCGTGCCGCCGCAAGCGGAGCAAGTATGTCTTTTTTTGTCCTTCGAGCCGGTAGCGTCGCAAGTAGGGCACGGCTTTTTGATTTTGTATTTTATCTCCTTGTGAACGCCTTCCAAAGCCTCTTTAAACTCCAGCGTTACGGCTAGCTCGGTATCTATGCCGTATGGATCGCTAGGACGAGCCGAGCGACCGCCGCCACTGAATGCCTGCTCGAAAAAATCGCCGAAAATGGAGCTAAAATCAAATCCTCCGCCGCCGCCCGCGCCGCCGTATGCGCCGCTGATGCCCTCTTTGCCGTAGCGATCATACATCCTGCGCTTTTGATCGTCGCTTAAAATTTGATACGCTTCGTTGATCTTTTTAAATTTCTCCTCCGATTCCTTGTCGCCTTGGTTGCGGTCGGGATGGAATTGCAAAGCGAGCTTTCGAAATGCCTTTTTTATCGTCTCGGCGTCAGCATCGCGCGCCACGCCTAAAATTTCATAATAATCTTCTTCCACGAAATTCTCCTTGAACTATACAAAAGGCGCAATTTTATCTAAATTTAATAAAACGCAAGTTAAGACTTAACTATTTTTATGTATAATGCAATATTTAAAATTTCAAATCAACGATGCAAAGGATAAAAAATGATAAATGTATTGATGATAGAAGACGACAGCGAGTTTGCACAGCTTCTAACCGAATATCTGGCTAAATTTAACATCCAAGTTACAAACTTCGAAGACCCATATCTGGGCATTAGCGCTGGGATCAAAAACTACGATCTACTGATTTTGGATCTTACGCTTCCTGGGATGGACGGACTTGAAGTCTGCAAAGAGATCCGCGAGAAATACGATATCCCGATCATCATCAGCTCGGCTAGAAGCGACGTAAGCGATCGCGTCGTAGGTCTTCAGATCGGTGCGGACGATTACCTGCCAAAGCCTTATGATCCAAAAGAGATGCACGCGCGCATTATGAGCCTAATCCGCCGCTACAAAAAAGCCAGCGAAAAGGAAGAAACCGCCACGGATAGCGTATTTCGCATCGATGATAAGCGCCATGAAATTTACTTCGGCGAAGAGTCGCTCGTGCTAACGCCTGCGGAGTATGAAATTTTAGAATACCTCATCAAGCAGCATAGCTTTTCGGTATCCCGCGAGCAGCTCGTATACCATTGCAAGAGCCTAAAAGATAAGGATTCAAAGAGCTTAGATGTCATCATCGGGCGCCTACGCACCAAAATCGGCGACAGCTCCAAAGCGCCTAAGCATATCTTTTCGGTTCGCGGTATCGGCTACAAGCTCATCGGATGAAGCACTCCTTAATCACCAAAATTTCGGTTTTTTTTGTAATCGCGATCATCTTAGTCTGCGTGCTTTTCATCACGTTCGCACGGATGCAGATGAATAGAGCTCTAGGCAGCATGCAGGCCAATCAAATAAATGCAGTCAATAATCTACTTGAGCTATACAAGCGTAATGCCCCTCCCAGCGATATTGAGCGCTACTTCTCCAGCTATGGCTTGGAGCTTGTAAAAGACAAAAATATCATCCAAAACATCATCACGAGCGGTAAAATTTTTTTCGTCCAAGACACTTCTATCGGCGAGTTTAGCTCGGTCGAGTATAATAATTCACTGTTTTTAAATATAAAAAACAACTCTTTTATCGTGGTTTTCGAAAGCCTCGGCACGAAGAATTTAAACGATCCGCTTTGGGTCGGATTTCTGCTTACGATGGCGGTTTTGATCTCGCTTTATCTATCAATAGTGCGAAGCTTCACGCCGCTAAAAAAACTAAGCAAAAATATCAAAAAATTCGCTCAAGGTAATTTGGACGTAAATTTAGCCGCCACGCATAGTGAAGACGAGATTGGGCAGGTCGCACAGGAATTTAACAATGCGATTGCTAAAATTCAAGAGCTGATCCGCTCGCGCCAGCTGTTTTTACGCACCATCATGCATGAGCTTAAAACCCCGATCGGCAAGGGCAGGCTAATCACCGAAATGCTCGATGACGAAACGCAAAAAGAGCGGCTCGTCAATGTCTTCGAGCGGCTTGAAATTTTAATCAACGAGTTTGCTAAAATCGAGCAACTGCTCTCAAAAAGCTACTCGCTCAACTATCAGGATTATCATTTTAGCCTCATTTTAGAGCAGGTCAAAGATATGTCGATGCTCGATAACTGGGACGAGCTCATCAGCACGGATATCGAGTGCGATGCAGTGATAAACGTGGATTTCGGGCTATTTGCGCTGGCGATTAAAAATTTAATCGATAACGCCCTAAAATACTCCAGCGATAAAAAAGTCCGCATCATCTGCGATGAAAACAAAGTAAGCGTCGCCAACCGCGGCGCGGCCCTTGCGAAGTCTTTCGAACACTACAAGCAGGCTTTCATTAGAAATAAAGACGAGAAAGCCACCGGCATGGGGCTCGGGCTTTACATCATCGATAAAATTTGCGAGCTACACAAATTCCGCTTTGAGTACAATTACAGCGACGGCACTCACTACTTCTCGATCGTCTTTTCGCCGAAGGGCGCCATATGAGCGGCACAGACAGGTTCGAAGAGCTCGTCGCGAGCTTTGAAAAGCTCCCCGGCGTGGGCAAAAAGTCCGCTCTACGCTTTGCCTACTACGTAAGCGTGCAAAACTCCTTTTTGGGGCTAAATTTAGCGCACAATATCGAAGAGGCGGTGCGCGGACTGCACAGATGCCGCATCTGCGGAGCGGTATGTGAGGGCGAGATCTGCGAATACTGCGCCGATGAGGAGCGCGAGAGCGATAAAATTTGCATCGTCGAAAATCCAAAAGACATCTTTATTTTAGAGAGTAATAAAATTTACAACGGTCGCTACTTCGTGCTAGACGCCGCTGACGAAGATAAAATCGCGGCGCTGCGCGAGATGGTGAGCCGAAACGGCGCGCGCGAGCTGATATTTGCGCTGACGCCCGGCATCAACTCAGACGGGATCATGCTTTACGTCGAGGATAAGCTCGCGGATCTGAGTTTGAAATTTACCAAGCTCGCTCAAGGCGTGCCTACGGGCGTAAGCTTAGACAACGTCGATATGCTCTCGCTAATAAAGGCGATCAACGGGCGCACCGATATTTAAAATTTCGACGAAATTTTAAATTTATGCGGGTAAATTTATCGGATAAATTTAAAGCGCAAAGCGGCGAATAGGTTTTGCCGCAAAGCCCAAGCGGCGAAATTTGAGGCGTAAATTTAAATAGTTTGGCGCGCGATGAAATTTACCGAAATTTACGCGGCTTCGGTATGCGGTAAATGCGGCAGGCGCGGCGACAAACGGCACCTCGCTAGCCGCGAGGTTTAAGGGTTGGTTTAAGCCGTAAAATTTAAGCGCCGCCGTTTCAAAGCGGAATTTCGAGCGCTAAATTTTAAAAAGCGAAATTCTAAAGGCAAATTTAGATCGCTAAATTTTAAAAGCACTTTCGAAAGTAGCGAGACGGGGTTGCGCGACGCGGCGAGCTCGTAAAATTTAGAGGCAAATTTCAAGGCGTGAAATGGTTTAAATTTTTAAATTTCGCCGGCGCGGGATTTAAAAATTTAAACGTAATTTTCTATTATAATATTTAAGGATAAAGGTGAAAAAGGTTCATTTTATCGGCATCGGCGGCATAGGCATCTCCGCATTAGCGAGATTTTTACACGAGAAAAATTTTATCATCTCAGGCTCTGATATCAAAGAGAGCGAGACGACTTACAAGCTAAGAGCGGACGGTATGGAGATCATCACGCCGCACGACGCTTCGGCGATCAAGGATCAGGAGATCGTCATCTACTCCGCCGCGATCAAAGAGGACAACGTCGAGCTGCAAGCCGCGCGCAAAAAAGGGATCGTCTGCCTCTCGCGCAAGGAGGCCCTGCCTTTCGTGCTAAAAGACAAGCGCGTCTTCGCAGTCGCCGGCGCGCACGGCAAAAGCACCACGAGCGCGATAACCTCGGCGCTGATAAACGGCTCGGTCATCATCGGCGCGATCTCCAAGCAGTTCGGCTCGAATATGAAATATGAAAATAGCGAAAACATCATCTTTGAAGCCGACGAGAGCGATTCTAGCTTTTTAAATTCCAACCCCTACGTCGCGGTCGTAACCAACGCCGAGCCCGAGCATATGGATCATTACGACAACGATTTGGATAAATTTCACGCGGCGTATCGCGGCTTTTTGGAGCGCGCCAAGATCCGCGTGATAAACGCCGAGGATGAGTTTTTAAGCTCCATCAAGCTCGGCTGTATCAAGCTCTTTCCTTCGCGCGATATAACGGATCTAAAGGTGCTGCTACGCGATCATCAGCCGTTTATGAGTTTTAATCTTAAAGAGCTCGGACGCTTCGAGGTTTACGGGCTCGGAAAGCACATCGCCATAGATGCGTCGCTAGCGATCCTTGCCGCGGCGTGTGAGACGGGGCTAGAGCAGATCCGTAAAAATTTACTAAATTACAAAGGGATCAAAAAGCGCTTCGACATCCTGTGCGCTACCCCAAACTTCGTGCTCATAGACGACTACGGCCACCACCCCACCGAGATCAGAGCGACGCTGCAAAGCGCGCGCGAATACGCTAGCTTGCTAGGGCTTAGCAAGATCACGGCGATCTTTCAGCCGCACCGATGGAGCAGACTCAAGGCGAATTTAAACGCTTTTAAGGAGTGCTTTGCGGGCGTAGAAGAGCTCGTGGTGCTGCCCGTTTATGCCGCGGGCGAGCCTAGCAACGGCATCGATCTGAAAGAGGAGTTTAAGGGACTGGGCGCGCTATTTACCGAGCGGGTCTTTAGAAACGGTGAGAAGATAGAATTTAGCGATATTTTCGGCGTTCGTCATATCATAAACGACGGGCTCGTGATCGGATTTGGCGCAGGCGACATCACCTATCAGCTACGCGGAGAATTTTAAGCTTGAAAGCTCTCGCCAAATTTATTAGACAAACTCCGCTACGGGCGGGCAAGGATAAAATTTGAGATTTTTGGTGTTTATTTTCGCGTTTTTATTTATCGCGGCGATCTTTTTCGTGCGGGACGAAATTTTAAGCAAAAGGGCTAAAATCATCGCCACGGCGCTGATCGTTCTGCTGTGCGCAGGGGCGTATCTTTACGAAAGCGCGAGCGAGCGCTCCGCCAAGCTTGAGGAGGAGATGGTTTTTAAATTTAACGCGGGCGCCAGATTAAGATGCGGTGGCGCGATAAATTTCACTTCCGAAACGCGTGGCGCGGCAAATTCCTCTCCCGAAACACGCGGCGCGGATGCGAAAAATTTGGGCGTGCAAGCCGGCGAAGTAAATTTAAACGCGCAGGACAGAGCCGCTTCCGCCGCGCAAACGAACGAGCAGGCTTCAGCCGCGCAAATAAACGGTGCCGTCTCGGGCGGGCAAAATTCCGCACAAAGCCCTACTTCGCAAAATTCTACGCAGCAGAACGATACGCAGAGCCTCGCGCCGCAAAATTCCATGCGACAAAGCGACACGCAAATCTCCGATCCTCAAGACTCCGCTCAAAATTCTAAAGCTACGCAAAATTTCGCCGCAGACAAAGAGCAAGGCTCCGCGCAGATCGTAACGCGAGAGAGCTTCACCTACTCCTTTTCGCTGGGCGCTTTCATCGCCAAAAAGAGCGCGGGCGCGGAGTTTAAAGGCAAAACCTACAAGATCAAAGAGTGCGTTTATGATCAGTGACGAACTCTTTACACGCCTCGATTTGAGCGAGTATTTAGCCAAATTTAAAAGCTTTTTGGCGCGTGAAAAGCCGCTGTTTTTAAGCGGCGATAGCAAGTTAAATTTTGAAAAAATTTCAGAGCTTACGAAATTTGATCTGGCGCAATGCGAGAGCGTCGCGAACCTAGACGACGCGCTGATGCGCATCTCAAAGCATGGCGTGCTTCATATCAGCGAAATTTACGAGTTCAGCAAGATCGTCCGATATTTTCTGTATCTCAAAAAGCAGCCCTTCGAAGGCAAACTCGCCGCTTGGCTTGCAAAGATCGAAATTCCTGAGCCCATCGCGCAATTAAAGGATTATTTCGACGACCAGGGCGGCTTTCGCGACGCGATAGACGAGCGCTTCGGCGCGCTAAACGAGGCGTTTAAGATAAAGCGTGACGAGATCGAGCAGACGCTAAAAAGGCTGATCTATTCCAAAGCCCTTTCGCCCTATCTTGCCGACACGCAGATCCACTACATAAGCGACACCGAGGCTCTGCTGGTGCGCGGCGGCTTTAATCACGTGCTAAAAGGCAGCGTCGTAGCGCGCTCAAGCGGAGGCTATTTTTACGTGCTTCCAGACGCGATCGCAGCTCTGAAGTCCGCTCAAAGCGCGATTTTGGATAAAAAAGAGCAGATCGTATTCGAGCATTGCAAGCAGATTAGCGCAGTTTTTAATAAAAACTTAGCCTTTCTGAAATTTATAAACGCCGCTTTCGACGCGATTGACGCGCTGATTGCGCGCGCTGCGATGGCAAGAGCGAGCGATTACGAGTTCGTCCTGCCCGAGCCCTCGCGCGACATCGTATTAGACAGCTTCGCTCACCCCGCGCTTAAAAATCCAAAGCGCGTGAGCGTAGAATTTAGCGGTAAAATTCTGCTCATCACCGGCGTGAATGCGGGCGGAAAATCGATGCTTTTAAAAAGCATTCTAAGCGCGGCACTGTTAGCCAAATACCTCCTTCCGATGCCTATTCGCGCAAGCCTCAGCCGCATCGGCACCTTTAAGGAGTTCGAGCTTATAATGGAGGATCCGCAAAACTCCAAAAACGACATCTCTACCTTCGCAGGCAGGATGGTTGCCTTTAGCAAACTGTTCGGGCGCAAAGAAATTTTAATCGGCGTCGATGAGATCGAGCTGGGTACTGATTTTGAGGAGGCTGCGAGCCTATACGGCGCGATGATCGAGCAGCTGATAAGCGGCGACGTGAAGATGATCATCACCACGCATCACAAGCGCCTGGCGATGCTGCTGGCAAAAGATCCGCGCGTGGAGCTACTGGCGGCGCTTTACGACGAGAAAAACAGCGCGCCGAAATATGAGTTTTTAAAGGGCACGATCGGCAAATCATATGCCTTTGAAACCGCGCTACGCTACGGTATAGCGCAAAATTTGATCGCTGCGGCGCGCAAAAACTACGGCGAAAACAAAGAAAACCTAAACGAAGCGATCTCAAAAGCGATAAATTTAGAGCTTGAGTTAAAACAAAAACTAGCCCAGACGCAGCAAAAAGAGGAGAAATTAGACGCGCTAAGCGAGGCTCTAAAAGATCAGCGCGAGCGCGCGCAAAGCGAGCTGAAGGCGGAGCTTTCAAGGCTGCAAAACGAATACTACCGCGCCATTTCGGAGGCCAAACGCAGCGTGAGCCTAAGCGATGTGCGCGAAAAGCAGCGCGCCATAAACCGCGCAAACGAGCTCGCACGGGCCGTGCAGCAGCCCGAACTCAGCACGCCCGAGCCGCAAAGCTTTAAAGTGGGCGATCGCGTAAAATACGGCAAGATCAAGGGCGAAATTTTATCGCTCAGCAAAACCCAGGCGCTGATGCTAAGCGACGGTATCAGGCTGCGTGTGCCGCTTAGCGAGCTAAAGCGCAGCGGTGCAGCACCGGCACCCATAAAAAACATCAGCATCAAGGTACAAAAGCCCGCCTCCGCGTCGCTCGTGCTCGATCTGCACGGCTTGCGCGCCGAGGAAGCAATCAGCAGGCTTGATAAATTTATCAGCCAAAGCCTCGTGATGGGCTTTGATGAGATCATCGTCAAGCACGGCATCGGTACGGGCAAGCTCGCGTTCGCGGTCAAGGAGTTTTTAAAATCGCACCCAAGCGTCAAGGGCTTTCGCGACGGCACGCCCGCAGAAGGAGGCTTCGGCTCAAAGGTCGTCTCGCTTTAGGATTTAGTTTAAAGACTCGTTTAGCTCTAAGCTTCGGCTCAAAAGTTTTTCGCCTCAGACGCGAATGCTAGCAACGCGGAATTCGCTCCATTTCATCTATGCCTTCGCCGAGGTTTTGCAAAAGCACGGGTGCTTTTAACGTAGAATTTCGCCGTGGAATTTGTAGCATGGCTTTTCGCTGAAATTTCATGCGGCGTAGCCGCAATTTAAATAACGCGAGCGTAGCTCGCCCTTCTAGCGTCGCGCGGGTGGAGGTTGGTAAGGGGGCGGGTGCGCCTCGCAACTCTGAGCGCCGCCCCCTTACGAATATTGCGCATAATGCACCCGAGAGCTAGGCTATATCATAAAATTTTGTAATAATTTACAAAATAGAATTTCATCTTGTAATAAATTTAAAATTTCTCTATGTAGAATTCTGCCTATGGAATTTAGGTCGTGGCGGCGTTTTCTCTTAAGGGGGGAAGGGGCGCTACTTGCGAGGCGCTCCCCTTCCCCCTTAAAATCCCCCAACCCCTGGCACGCTCAAGGGGCGAGCCTTATGGCTCGCGTCAAATTTTAATAGGGCTTGAATTGCAGCATGCGAAATTTTAAAATTTAGCCGAAATTTACAGCTCACAAAATTTTAAAATTCCAAGCGCAAAAGAATTTTGAAATTCCAAATACGATAAAATTTAAATGGCGGCGGAATTTTAGAATTCCCATTGACGGCGAAATTTCAAAATTCTGATCGGCGGCGGAATTCTGAAATTTCGTAAATTTAAAACGATTGAATAAGGAGGCTTAATTGAACCCGATTACCGAAAAGCGCAGCGTTTCAGGCTACTACTATGCCGAGGATCGCGAGTATGTATATTTCGTAACGGACGCGCCACGCGAGCAAAACTACCGCTTTATTTTTGATTCGGGCGCGATCTATTCGCAAGATGACGCGAACGGCGAGGTGCGACCTAGCAGCGAGGCGGAGTTTTTCGCGGTCGTCAAAAAGATCCTAGCACAATATCGCGATAAAATTTTAGAGCACTCCGCAGAGCTTGAGAATTACGAAAAAATCTACACGCGCCGCGGCGATTTTTCAAAATTTATGAAAAAGCACTCTGTCCTAAAATACGAAATCCGCAAATTTCAAAACAAAATTTCGCATTTTTACGAGGCGCTTCTCATCTGCGCAAACGAGCAGCCGGCGCTGAAAAAGCAGCTGAAAAACTACGCCTACGAAGCGGGCGTTTTTAAAGGCGTGATGAGCGAATATGCCGTCAGGATCGAGGATATCTATCAATTCATCCAGGGGCTCAAAAACGACAAAATTAGCCGCAACATCTACATTCTCACGATCATCTCGTCGCTGCTGATGCCGCTAAATTTCATCACGAGCTTTTTCGGGATGAACACGACGGGGCTGTTTTTAAGCGGCTCGGCGCACGGCACGCTCATCGTGACGCTTGCGATGTGCGTGATTTTCGCGGCGATGGTCGGCTTTCTTATGCTCTACGCCAAAAAACGAAACTAAAGCGGAGGAGTTAAATTTTAAACAAAAACGAGCTTAAAAATATCCTAGGCGGATACCTCGGCAGGGAGATTGCGGGCGATTTTAGAGTGCTGAAAGAGCACGAGATCGCACGCTGCAACGATGCGGCGAAATTTCCTTTTGAGGGCGATAGCAAGCTGTTGCGCGAGTTTTGTATCTTTGCAGATAGCGGCACCGGCGATCTTTGGCTACTAAGCTCTAGCGGCGAGATCGCGTTTTACGACCATGATTTGGAGTTTTTGTCCGAAGCAAATTTGGAAAAATTTGATCTAAATCTTGCGGGCTGGCTAAAGATCGCCGAGCTTTTTTGCAAATTTGAAGCCATTAGCGACTCGAGCGCCGCGCAAAAGGCGGAGTTTGAACAAAGCGTAGCTAAAATCTGTCCGCAAATTTTAGAAATTTGGGAAATTTAGGCACTGCTTGCGACGCCTAAATTTAATCGCAAAACAGGAGCAACGATGAAATTTATCGCATATTACGACTCGCCGCTTGGTAAAATCACGCTTGCGGGCGATGGGGCGGGGCTTTGCGGACTGTGGTTCGAGGGCGAGAAATACTACGCGCACGCTCTCGCGGCAAGCGACGCGGACGGCAAATTCTGCGCGCGCGATATTGCGGCAAAAACAGATGCCGCTGCGAGAGAGAGCTACTACGAGAAAGGTCATGCGCTAGAGGCGAAAGACGGCGCGGATAAAAAGCGGGATAGCGTCCGATCTGCTCGCAAAAAAGCAGCACGCCGCGAGCGAAACACGGTGCGATTTTGCGGCGCTGAAAAAGAGTGAAAAGAGCGATTTTGCGGCAAAAGCGGCGAACGGCGCGGACGGCAAATTCTGCGCACACACACTTATAGCGAGCGAAAAATTCTTCACGAACGATTTTGCGGCTCAGGATGCGAGCGAAAAACCTCGCGTCACCAATCTTTCGGCGCAAGGCGCGAGCGGAAAATTTGATACGGTCGATTTTTCGGTAAAAATTTCGAACGATGCGGGCAAAAAATTCGATACGAATAGTCTTGTCGCGCGATTTAAAAATTTACCGGTCCAAACAGAGCCGAAATACGGCGCGGATGTTTTGGCTGCAAACGCTCTGATTACGGATTTTTGAGGAGAAAAACCTGGCTGTTTTCGATCAAACTAGGCGCTGGCTCGATCTGTATTTTAGCGGACACGAGCCGGGTTTTACGCCCGCTCTAAATCCCGCGGGCTCGGCATTTAGGCGCGCCGTGTGGGAAATTTTGCTCAAAATTCCTTACGGCAAAACCACGACCTACGGGCAGATCGCGCGCGAAATCGCCTCGGCACGCGGGCTGGCGAAGATGTCCGCGCAAGCCGTGGGCGGCGCCGTAGGGCACAACGAGATCTCGATCATCATCCCCTGCCACCGCGTCGTAGGCACGCACGGCAGCCTCACGGGCTACGCAGGTGGCATCGATAGGAAAATCAAGCTACTGCAGCCAGGGGGCGTCGATATGCGAGGATTTTTTTCACGCCCCCAAATAGCACGGCGCCGTAAAGCGGCAAATTTAAAAGGCCGCAAAAGATTTTAATGCTCGCGCGCAAAAGTGCGATAAAATTTGAATACTCAAATTTAGACGCTGCACAGCGCATCGCTTGCAAATCGAAGGCGAGCGGCGATTTTAAACGATTACACCGCGCGCAGGACGGCGATCATTAAATTTAAAGCCGAAGCGGGCACGCTTTGAAATTTTAAATTTTTCCGCCGCGTAAAAATTAAAATTTTATGCCGAGATGCCGACCTTAGCGGCGTAAAATTTACAGCGACTCTAAAAGCGTTTTAGCCACCAGTTTGCCGAGGTTATTGGCCGCTAGCGGACTATCGCCCGAGAGCAGGTTGCGGTCTTTGTGCACGGCGCCGTCGATACCTTCGTTTAGGATTTTCATCCCAAGTTTTGCTAGCCGCGGGCCCATATACCAGCGCAGATGGCCCGGCATGTAGCCTATATCGGGCGAGGTGCGGTCAATGACGTCGGGCAGCAGCACGAGCTCGTAGCCCTCGAACAAAAACTTATCCTCGTCAAGCGCCGCGGCTAGCAGCCCGGCTGGGCCGTGGCAGATCGTGATGATGTATTTGCCCTGCTCATGAAACCATTTTAGCGCGGCCTTTACGTCGCGACTCTCGTCAAGCCCGATCAGCGCGCCATGACCGCCCGGGATATATAGCGCAAAATGCTCGTCAAATCCCTTCTTTACGATATCAGCGAGCTTTTTAGGCTCTTTAAATTTAGTCGCGTAGCTCTCAAAAAAACCCTTGAGCCGCTCGTCCTTCGCAGGCATCGCCCAAAACTCGAATTTTACGGGATTTCCAGAGAGCGTCGCGATCTCGAAGTCCTAGCCCGCCTGCGCCAGATGATACATCGGCACGAGCGTCTCGACGGGGTGGTTGCCAGTGGAGAAAAAGGTTCCGTTGTCCATCAGCAAGTACCGCTCGTCGGCCGCGATGATGAGGATTTTCTTATCGCCGTCGTATTTTTTCTCGTAATTAAAATCCGCCAAATCGCTCACGGGTGCCGTGAACTGCGACAGTGAAAACGGCGACGGGAAAAACGCGCCGTGCTCGGCGATATCGGGAGTCGGGAGTTTTGATAGTTTAGACATATTTTTTAACCTTTCAAATGAAACTTTGCCGATTATATAGGCTTTCGTTTAATCTGAAATAAATTTTAAAATTCGCCCCTTTTCTCCGCCTTCCGCAGAAGCCGCATCGATTTAAAATTTTAACGCGCCGAGGACGGATAGTTCGGTCGCCAGTTCGGTCGCTGCAAAATTTACGATAGCTAAAATCTATAAGCGGTGCCGAAACGGGCGCGAAAGCCTGCAGCGAAAAAACTAATAAGCAGCGTCGCATCTGCTTCGTAAAACTGCGGCGGGATTGATTGCCAAGGAGCCGCTTAGTGCGACGTTTAAACCGCCGCGTAAAAAAGATAAAATTCTATCTTTTCGCGCATGATGATTTGCGCCGCATCTACAAGCAAATAAAGCTCGCAGGCTCTTAGCGATCGGTAGCGCTGCCGCTACGCCGCTTAAACCTGCGCGGATCTAAAAATTTTATAAATTAAAATTCCATGGTCGCAGACAATTCAAAATTTCGCGCTTCAAACGATCCGCAAATTCCGTGCTTCAGTCTGCGGCGATTAGGCCTTAGCACTCCCAACGGTGCTTTTTCATACGGACGCGCTCGCCTCTAAATTCCACGCCTTCGGCCTCTAGCAGTTCGCGCTGAGTCGCAAAGCTCGCCGCCAAGGTGCCTGCGTGGTTTACGACGCGGTGGCACGGGTAGTCGCCGTAGAGCTCTGCTTGCGAGAGCACGCGCCCCACGAGCCGTGAGTGAGCGGGCAGCCCGATCAGGCGCGCGATCTGTCCGTAGCTAGCAACCCTGCCCGCGGGGATCTCCTCCACAAGGGTAAAATTTCATAGATCAAATTTTGCGTCAAAACCATGGCGCGATTATACTCTTTCGCGTTTAAATTTGGGCGAAAATTTAGCCGCTTTGCAGCGCTAAATTCGATATAATTTCTAAAATTTAGCGCTTTAAAAGGAGCGAGCTGTGGATAAAAAATTTCAATTAGACACAAAAGAGCTGGACGAGAAATTTGCCGCTATCCCTGAAAATTTAAAGAAGCGATACGATAGACATAGATTTATTAGACGCGTGATTATGGCGTATTGGTCATCAGCGTTTGCTACTTTTGATTTTTCAATGATATTGGGAATATATTTAGAGTCATTTTTTACAAATATCGGTATAAAATTATCATCTGAAATTTTTATATATATTCGTGATGTCGCGATAATAGTTTTGCCCATATGCGCGACGATCTGCTTTTTAAGATACACTAAGACTAAGCGATACAGCAACCTTTTTATTAAGGATCAAGCGAATAGTTTGTTGGTTTTTACGATCGAAAATTTTGCCAGCATAGTTTTGCTTTTGTATCCGATTTTACTTTTTATTTGGATGTCAATTTATAAAGACGGCGAAGGATTTGAGGTTCTCGGATTTTTATACGGTCTTATCGCAGCTCCGATCTGCTTGTTAATCTTTACGATATGCTATTTTTTCAATAAAAGCTCATATACGCCCGCCTCCGAGACCCCGGATCTACGCAGGGAGTCCGTCCTGGCGGCTCAAAGCGCAAAATCCGTAAAGGAAAGACTAGACGAACTAAATGAGCTTGACGTAAAATTTAAAAATATACCGCGCAATCTAAAAAATCGCTACGACACACATAGGCTTATCAGACGCTCTAGCGCGACGTTTGTGGGCTTTATGGTTCTAGTTTCGTGGTTTGCAAGCTTTGTGAATAACGTTCTGGGTGGGCTTTTTTCTCTTGCTGCGGTGCTGATTTTGCCATATATTTTTACGCGAATTTATCTAAAGAGCTATCCGACGAAAAAATACAGCAAACTTCTCATAAAAAACCAGCGCCTTTCTTTGACGATTTTTACGATTGAAAATTTAGCCAGCGTAGCTTTGATCCTCTATCCACTTACGCTCATAATAGCGGCGCTGGTCGCTAAAAATAATGAGAGGATAATAAGCTTGCTTTTGAGCGGCTCAAATGTGTTATCGCCTTGTTTTCTCGCTTTTGCAGCGTGTTATCTTTTTAATCGAAGCACCTATATTCCAAAGGACGAAGCGTAAATTTCACTAAATTTAACCTCGTGTCGGCGCCATGAATTTCATTAAATTTTACGACGCGGTGCCTTGCTTAATCTCGAAATTTAATAGTTTTAAAATTTTGCCTTGCCGAGGCCTTTTGGCGAGCGAAATTTAAACCGAATATTCAGCCCCTCTTTATATGTAAAGGAATATAATTTCAAAACAGATATCAACTTTGATTAAAGGAGAAAAGATGCAAAATCAAAGACGAGACCTACTAAAGGTAGCCGCTTTAGCGGCGGGCGCTGCGATGCTCGGTACGAGCGAATTAGCTGCGAGCGAAAAGGCGTTTAAGCTCTCAAAGCGCGATCATAGCAAGCAAAGAGCGCTGCTGCTCTCAAGCTCGGGCTACAAAGACACGAAATATCTATCGCACGCGGTGTCGTGGATCGGTAAATTTGCGCAGGAGAACAACCTCGCGGGCAAAAAGATCGTTTTCATCCCTTACGCAAGCCTTCGCAGGAGCTACGACGAATATGAAAAGCGCGTCAAAGAGGCGCTTGCGAGCTTAAACTTAAACATCGTCGGCGTCCATCACGCTAAAAACGCCGCGAAGGAGGTCGCGAGCGCGGATTGCATATTCGTAGGCGGCGGCAACACCTTCAAGCTCGTGCACGATATGTACGAAAACGAGCTCATCGCTCTGATTAGCAAAATGGTCGAGGATGGCACGCCGTATATCGGCTGGAGCGCGGGCTCGAACGTCGCGGGCGCTACGATGATGACGACGAACGATATGCCGATCATCGAGCCCGAGTCGTTTAATACCTTCAACATCTTCCCGCACCAGATCAATCCGCACTTCATCTCGGGCAAGCCTGTGGGGCACAACGGCGAGAGCAGAGAGGAGAGGCTGGAGGAATTTTTGATCGCTAATCAAAAATCGACCGTTTATGCGATGCCGGAGGGTACGGCGTTTTGGCTTGAGGGCGAGAAGGCGACCGTGCTCGGACCCGCCGCGGTGCTAAAGATGAACTACAACAAAAAGGTCGAGTTGATCGAGCCGGGCAGCTCGTTTAAGTATTGATCGCACCCGCTTAAATTTAGCCGAGAGGTGCGCCTGATCACGCCTTTCGTTTGAATGCGCAAATCGCTTAAATTTCAGTTGCGGCGCTCGGCTAAATTCGGGCGCCGCTTTTTAAATTTACGCGGCAAAGCGCGCTACCTATGCGGACGCGCGCGATCAAAAGATAAACATCGATTTAAAGCGGCGTGCGATCGCCGCGACCGCAAAGCATAAATTTAAAAACGGAGGCAAAATGCCCTACATCCACCTTCTTATGCCACTTAGCGATTTTATCCCATACATCGCGAGCATCCTCGTTGATTGCGGCGGGACGGTATATGTGCAAAAAAGCGGCGGCGCTTATAGTGCCGTAAAAATCGATGCGGGCGGCCACCGAAACTTAAGCGATCGGGAGCAAAGTTTCAAATTTTTTATTTCGCTGGAATCGCCGCAAGAGCCTGAATTGCCCGCAAAGATATTTTACGACGATATGTATCGAAGCATCTCGAAGGCATGGGCGGGCGGGAGACGCAAGAAGCTATAGATATGATCGCGCTACGGCCCCTCGCAAAAAATCAGGGCGCGGCTACTTGGGAAAATTTTCTCCGGAAATAAACTCAAAAACGACGAAGCGATCGGTCGCGGGCTTAGCTGCGGCGCTTCTTTTTACAAAGATTATTTTTACGCGAAGCGCTGCATGGACGGTAAAATTTTAAAATTTGATCCAAACGACGACAAACTGCCGAATATTACGACGCCGTAAACGGGCGGCATCGCTAGCGTGAGCAAAGGCGGCGCTTACGCAAAAAAAACGCTGCTTGAATCACGCGCGCTTTTAGAATTTAATCGTTTCCCCCGTTTAAACGGCTTGATTATGCAAGAAAAGGCGGCATCGCTCGCGCAAGGGCGTCCATATAAGCAAAAATCGCTCCGCCGCATCGTAAGCCGCACGACCTCAAAGCCGCCTTCACCGCCGCTAGTTTGCGCCGCTTGCCGCAGACGGCTCGCAAAGCAAAGGGCTATAAATTTAAAACGCCTGCGAATTTAAGCGTTGCCACTATGAACGTATCCACTCAGACACCACATTAGGCTTCGTTGTAGGCACAAATTTAAACGGCAGGGCACAAGCAAATTAAATATAGCTAACCTTATAATGATCGCAACTAGGCTTACGCTCCTCGCATTTAGCGTCGCTTTTACCGATAGCAAGCGAGCAAAGCGGCGAGTATCCCTCGGGGATGCCCGCGCGAGCTGCGAGAACAGGCTCGTTAAAAAAGTATAACAACGACTGTATTTATCGGGCACGAGGCAAGCTCAAGCGAGGTTGCGCGAAGCTGCATATTTTGCATCACAGAACCCATTGCCCAGTAAATCCCACGGTGTAGATTTTCAAGCTTGACGCAATCAAATTCCTTCGGCAGTTCTGTCACAAGCTTGCCCGAAAGCAAGACAACAACGGGCGCGCCGTAAAGCGTAGTTTTGGTTTTCATACCTACATTTTCAAGCATTTTGCCGAATTTCTTCGCGGCCACCGCATCAAGCTCGCGCAAAAGATATTTGTCCGTGATAACGCTGATGTGAGCGTCCTTCGTGGTAAAAGAGCGGGCGCCAGATACGCTGCCTCCAAAATCGCCTGGATCTCCTCTTTTGACGGGACTTCGGCGTTAAATTCGCGCACACTTCGACGCTTTTTCATAGCTTCGAGTAGTTGCATTTTCTCTCATTAAATTTGATTTTAATTTCAGGCTCGCCGCGCTTTACTCAAGCGCCCGCGAGCAGCCGTTTAGCCTAGTATCTTTTTCACGCACGCTTTTATCTGTTCAAAGCTAGCCGTCGGCTCAAATCTCGCTACGACTTCGCCGTTTCTATCCACTACGAATTTCTTAAAATTCCATTTCACGCCGTCGCCTTCTAAAATTTCGGGGAAGTTGCTTTTTAGCGATTCTTCAAGTTTTGCGCTTAACGGATGGGCTGCATCAAAGCCTTTAAATCCCTGTTTTGAAGTTAGAAATTTAAACAGCTCTATCGCACTCTCGCCGCGCACGTCGCCTTTTTTAAACAGCTCAAACGTTACGCCAAAATTTAGCTTGCAATTTTGCTCTATCGTCTCGTCGTCATCGGGTTCTTGATGAGCGAAATTATCGCTAGGAAAGCCCAACACGCAAAGCCCTTTGTCTTTAAACTCCTGATTTAGCGCCTCAAGCTCCTCGTATTGGTTCGTAAAGCCGCATTTACTGGCCGTATCTGCGATTAGCAACACCTTGCCGCGGTACTCGCCCATAGATTTTTGCTCGCCTCTGCCTGTAATTACGTTAATGTCGTAAATTTGCATTTTTTCTCCTTTGTAGCACTTTTCGCCTTAAAATTTTTAATAAATTTTAGCGAGTGAATGTGTTCTCAGCGTGTTCTTTTGCGATTTTAAAAATTTATCTGCCGTCCCATTCGCCGCTCCTGCATTAAATTTGCCGAATTTTACCATAATTCGGCCGCCCTCTTGCGGCGCAAACGATCCTTTTTCATTGCCTTATTACGGCGCGGGCGAACCTGAACGGCGCCGTATAAATTAACAAGATGAGGCACGGAATTCCCGTCCGATTTGCAAAGCTCGAGGTTTGGGCTTAAATTTAAAAATCCGCCCCACCGCCATAAGCTGAAATTTTGCGCGATTGTTTTAAAATGCATTTAAAATTTTAAGGAGAGCTCATGGCATTTTCAGATTTTTTCAAAAAAGGCGGCAAAAATAGCGCAAACGCCGCAAAGATCGGCAAGA
>NZ_CALHHX010000194.1 GCF_938030685.1 uncultured Campylobacter sp.
TTCCTGCGTAGCGGCAGCTTCAGATCGCTTTTTTGAAGCAGAAAATATTCGCTCCGCCCCTCAAAATTTAAGCGCGAAATTCCAAGATTTGCGACCTTGATCCGCCCTACATAATCCTTCGCCGCATCCGAAAACAGCGCGAGCTTCAGCGCGCCCATCGCGATCGTCAGATCCGCGCAAAATGCACCGCGCAAAATGCGCCCGCTCTTATCGATACCGCTTGGGATATCGACTGCGATTTTTAGGGATTTCGCGCTATTTGCGAGAGATAAAATTTCGCAAATTTCAGCGCTTATCGGTTTATTTAAACCGCTGCCGAAAATCCCGTCGATTATGCAGTCTGCGTTTGTAATCTCATCTTGCAGGACGCTCAGCTCGCCGCACTCGCCGCCTAGATTGCTGCATTCGCCGTCGCGCCCCGCGATCTCAAATTTAGCGCTTGTAAATTTTAAGTCCTTAAATTTTGCACATAATTTATCGCCGCCGCCTGAAATGTCCGCGTTGCTTAGCCTTTCACGTTCGCCCCACGGCTCGCTCGTGCCCTTTAAAGAGGAGCCGCCTACGCTTTCATGCACGCAAGCATTCTTGCTAGACGCGCCCTCTACGTGCCCGCAATCGTCTTTTGTGCTTGCGATATCGATAAGCCTAACGCCCGCAGCCCGCGCCGCATCAGCTTGAAATTTACCTGCCGCGCTTCTGTTTTGAAGCACGCAAAGCGCAGTGCAGCCAAAATCGCCGCTTAATTTTCGTAGCGCCGCCATCGCATCCGCGCCGTTATTTCCGCCGCCGCAGAGCGCCAAAATGCGCGAGCCCTTTTTGAGCCGCTTTCTGATCTCGCACTCGATCCTGCCTGCGGCGTTTTCCATTAAAATTTGCTCGCTAAGTCCAAATTTCGCACTAGCTCGCGCGTCGAGCTCCTCAGTGCTAAAGAAAATTTTTTTCAAATTTCGCTCCTTATGCGAAAGCTAAGAGCCTCCAAAATATGCGCTTTGGCGATGATTTCGGCGCCTGCTAGATCGGCGATCGTGCGTGCGAGCTTTAGCGTCTTATTCACGCCGCGTTGCGAAAGATCGTAGCGGGTGATCGCCGTTTGCAAAACCTCTCGCGCAGCGCTTTCGCAGACGCAAAATTTTTCGGTATCCTCGTCGCGCAGCTTTGCGTTTAGCTCGCTCTGTCCGCGAGCCTTCTGCGCGCGAAAGGCTCGCAGCACTGCATCCGCCATCTCCTCGCTGCAAACGTCGCTTCTGTCGTCCGCGCCGGTCTCATCCATCGCGACGTATATGTCGATGCGATCGAGCAGCGGCGCGGAGATCGTGTTTTTATAACGCCTGATGTCGTTTAGCGAGCAGGTGCAGGTGAGGTTTTTGGAGAATAAATTTCCGCACGGGCAGGGATTTTGCGCCGCGACAAAGATAAATTTCGTTTGGTATTCGACTTTGGAATTTACGCGCGAAATTAAAATTCTATTATCCTCCAGCGGCTCGCGCAGGCTTTCTAAAATTTGCTTGCCGAAGTGCGGCAGCTCGTCGAAAAACAGCTCGCCGCCGTTTGCGAGCGCGACCTCGCCGATCTTTGCGCCGCTACTACCGCCGCCGAAAATCGAGCTGCGCGTGCTGGTGTGGTGCGGCGAGCGGAAGGGGCGCAGTGCGCTAAAATCGACGTCTTTGTTATTTAGCGACTCGTAGGCGCACGAGAGTAGCACTTCGCCCAGGCTCTGCGGCGGCAGAATTCTGGCTATCCGCTTGGCGCACATGCTTTTGCCGCAGCCGGGACTGCCCTCAAAGAGGATGTTGTGCATGCCGCACGCAGCGATCAGGCTCGCGCGCTTGGCGCGTTTTTGCCCTTTGACGTCTTTAAAATCAAGCGAAAAATCGCGGTTGGGGACGTAAGCTTGCCCGCCAATCTCCACGACGTTTTTAAAAAGCGGATGGGTTTCTCGCATTAGCCTGCTTGCGGCGAACTCCTCGTCTAAAAAAAATCTGACCGCGTCGCTTAGGCTACCCACGGCATAAACGTCGTAGTTTGGGATCGTGCAGGCCTTTAGAGCGATGCTTTGCGGCACTAAAATTTTAGCGCGCTTCACCTTCGTGCTTAAAAAAAGTAGGATCGAAAAGAGGCTCGCCGTGCTCTTTAAACTGCCGTCTAAACCGAGCTCGCCGAAGACAAAGAAATCGCCGTCTATGCGCTCTTTTTGCAGCGCGATGAGAAGCGCGATCGCAAGATCGAAGTGCGAGCCGTTTTTGGGCGTGTCGGAGGGGGAGAGATTTATGATGATTTTGGAGGCGGGAAATTTAAAATTTAAGCTCACAAGCGCCGCTTTTACGCGGCTTTCACTCTCTTTTATCGTAGTGCCCGCAAGGCCAACGATATTAAATCCCGGCAGCCCCCGCACGAATGTCGATTCAACCTCTACGGGTATCAGAGCATCCGTGAAGGCAGCGCATTTTAGGGATTTCATTTCGATTTTTCTTTTAGGCTTTTTTTGAATTCTTTATCAAATTTTTTGCGTTTGTTGTATCCGATACGCTCGATAAAAAGATGCCCGTCGAGGTGGTCCATCTCGTGCTGGATACAGACGGCTAGCAGCTCGCTAGCGTCCATTTGGCGGATATTTCCGGCGCGGTCTTGAAACTGCACCGTGATAAACTCGGCGCGCGTGACGTCCTCGTAAAAACCCGGCACCGACAGGCAGCCCTCCTGGAATACAACCTCGCCTTCCTTTTTTAGAATTTGCGGATTGATGATCTCGATGAGGTCTTTTTTGTCTTGGATTTTTTCCTCATTGGCTAAATTTATAATCAAAGCGCGCACAGGCCTGCCTACCTGGATGGCGGCAAGGCCTATGCCGTTTTTTGCGATCATCGTCTCATACATATCGTCTAAAAGCTCGCCCAGCGCCGCGTCGAATTTCACGACCTCGGTCGATCTTTGGTATAGCTTTTTATTCGGATAGGTAAGGACGTCCAGGATCATCTATTTAAAGCTCTTTTGAAGTACTTGATCGATCAACCCGTATTGCACGGCATCCTCGGCGCTCATGAAAAAGTCGCGATCGGTGTCCTTTTCGACCTGCGCGAGATCTTTGCCGGAATTTTGCGAAAGGATGCCATTTAAAATTTCTTTCATTCGTAAAATTTCTTTGGCTTGGATCTCGATGTCGGTAGCCTGACCCTGCGCGCCGCCTAGGGGCTGGTGGATCATTATGCGCGAGTTTGGAAGCGCGTAGCGCTTGCCTTTGGCGCCGCAGCTTAGCAAAAACGCTCCCATCGACGCCGCTTGACCGATACAGATCGTGCTAACGTCGGGTTTGATGTAATTCATCGTGTCATAAATGCTAAATCCGCTCGTAACTACGCCGCCCGGGGAGTTGATGTATAGATAGATATCCTTATCCGGATCCTCCGCCTCCAAAAACAGAAGCTGTGCGACGATCGAGCTTGCCACTGCGTCGTCGATCTCGCCACTAAGCATTACGATACGATCTTTTAGCAGTCTCGAGTAGATGTCGTAGCTGCGCTCTCCGCGACTAGTTTGTTCGATAACGTAAGGAATCACCATCTATTCGCCCTTCTCTTCTTTTTTGCCCTGTTTGGAGAAAATATCGTTGAATAGCTTCTCCTCGATCAGCGCCATTTTGACGGCCGGCAGCATGCCGTTGTTGCGGTATCTATCTAGGTGCTCTTTCGGGTTTGCGCCGTAGGTATAGGCCTCCATATAGACAGCCTGAACGAGCTCCTGATCGCTTACGTCGATATTGCGCTTTTTGGCTAGCTCGTCGATTAAAAAGGTAAGTTTTACGCTGTTTTCGGCAGCCTTTCTAAACTCTTCTCGCTTTTTATCAAGGGCGTCTTTATTGTTTTTAAATTCCTCGATCTGCTCTTTTGAAAAGCCGCTCCAGGCGTTGTTAAACTGCAAATTTATCTCCTGCTCAACGATCGCTTTTGGAAGCGCGAAGTTAAATTTCTCGGCGAGCGCGTCGGCAAATTTAGGCTTTAGATCCTCATTTATTAGCTTTTGAAGCTTATCGTTTTTGATGCGCTCTTTGATGCGCGCTTCAAATTTCTCCTTGCTCGGCTCTTTCTCGCCCGGAAGCGCTTGCTTTAGCTCCTCCTCGCCGAGCTCTTTGGCAGGTTTTTTAGCTTGAATTTCGTGAAGCTTGACTTTAAAGATCGCGTCCTTGCCGGCTAAGCTTTTCGCGCCGTAATCTTGCGGAAATTTAACCGCTACGTCGCGCTCCTCGCCCACTCTAAGCCCGATCATACCGTCTTCAAAGCCCGGGATGAATTGATTTGAGCCGATCTGAAGGACGTAGTCCTGCGCCTTGCCGCCGTCGAATGGCTTGCCGTCTACGAAGCCTTCGAAGTCGAATTTCGCAAAATCGTCTTTGGCTAGAATTTTTTTGTTGGTTTTAGAAAGCGGCGCGATCATCTGCAAAAATTCCGCCACTTTCTCGTCGATCTCTTTTTGAGTAACGCGCGGACTGCTAAATTTAGGGATCAGCTCCTCGTATCCCTCGACGCTAACCTCGGGCCTGAAAGAAATTTCGATCTCCACGTCGATATCGCCTTCTTTTTCATCAAATTTAGAAAAGACCGGCTCGGATAAAATTTCATCTTGTTTTTTCTTTAAAATTTTAAGAGACTGATCAATCATATCTTTAAGAAGCTCCTGCTTTGCATCGCCCTCAAGCTGCTTGCCGTATCGCTTCAAAACTACTGCGGTAGGCACTTTGCCCTGTCTAAATCCGTCGATTCTTAGCTGCTTGGAGGCCTTTTTGGCTAGCTCTTCTACTTTGGCTGCGATCTGCTTTGCTTCGATCTTGCTCGCAGCGACCGCATTCGCGGCGTCTTTCATTTTTGCTTTTACTTCCATAAAATTCCTTTAGAAAATTTAAAAATAGCTCGTAATATATCAAAAAATTTCTTATTTAAAGTATAAATTCCTAAAATTTGCCGAGCCTAAGCGGCTCGCAGCTTTTAAATTTTAAAATTTTTAAGAGCCCGCCTTGAAATTTAAAGTGGGCTTGAGGCTAAAATTTTACCGATACGTTAAACATAAATTGCCGTGCGTAGCCCATTTGAATAGGTATCACGCTCGTAGTCGTGCCGGTTGAGGATGAAGTGTAGTATTTTTTGTCGGTCAAATTTTTGACATTGAACGAAAAATTCGTATCATAGCCCGAAATTTTAGTATCGTAGCTCACGAAGG
>NZ_CALHHX010000195.1 GCF_938030685.1 uncultured Campylobacter sp.
GAGAGCAGCACGCCGTAGCCGAAAAACAGCGCGATCGCCGCGATGAAGCTCTTGCTGCCGAGAACGTTTAAAATTTTATCCTGCTCGGAGATAGAATTTGCGCCGCGAGAAGTTTTTTGCGCTGAGGTTTCGTCGGAATTTACCGCAGCGTTTTCCGCCGAGCTTGCCGCGGAATTTCCCGTCGCATGCGAGTTTACCTCAGAATTTCCCGTCGCATGCGAGTTTGCCTCAGAATTTGCCGCGGCACCCGAAGCTGCGGTATTACTTTCAAAATTTAAATTCCCGCTCTGTGCGCTGTACGTGTCAGAAATATGCGCGAAATTCGCGCCTTTTCGATATTTTTTCAGCTCGGAGTTTGAAATTTTACCGATCTCATAGCCCTCCGCCGCACGCTTGAAGCTAAAGCCGAACTGCTGCGGCTGGTAGCAAAAGCCCGACTTCGTGCAACCCAAAAAATCGCCGTTAAGTACGAAATCATCGCTGTCTGCGGCGTTTGCAAGCACGAGACCCAAAGGCACGACGATGCTAAATTTGCCCTCGTAAATTTTATAATCTTTGTATTCGGTCGCGGCGGGCAAATTTATTAAATTCGTCACCTCTGCACCGTCAGTGAAAATTTTTATCTCGTTTTGATAGAGATAGATTCCGTCTGCGATATCGAAGCTTAGCGTTACGCTATCGCTCTGCGCCGTCGCGTCAAGCTTGAACGCGTCGGATGGTTTTAAGGGCTCGGCGCCTAAACCCAAGAGAAAAAATGCCGTCAAAATCAGCGATCTGATCAAATTTTATCCTTTGAAATTTTTTCCTACATTCTAACGTAATAAGTATGAATTTATAGTGTAATCTAAAGAACTTTTTTGTAAAATTCCTTAAAATTTTTAGGAGGCGATATGAGCAAAGAGATCAAAACCGAAACGGGCGAAATAGCGCTGAAAGAGATAGAATTTAAAAGCTCAAAGTATGAAAAAATCTCGTTCAAAGACTACGAAACGCTGCTTGAGAGATACCAGATCGAGCTTTTGAAGCTGCAAAAATTCGTAAAAGAAAAGGGGCTAAAAATTTTGATTTTGATGGAGGGGCGCGACGCGGCGGGCAAAGGCGGTACGATCAAGCGTTTAACCGAGCATCTAAACCCGCGCGGATGCCGCATCGTGGCGCTCGAAAAGCCGAGCAACGTCGAAAAGACGCAGTGGTACTTCCAGCGCTACGTCGCGCACCTACCCAGCGGCGGCGAGATCACGATATTTGACCGCAGCTGGTACAACCGCGCGATGGTCGAGCCGGTGATGGGCTTTTGCACCCACGCCGAACACAAAGACTTCCTGCGCCAAGTGCCTAAATTTGAGGAGCTTTTGGTAAGTGCGGGGATAATTTTGTTTAAATTTTACTTCTCAGTCTCCAAAGAGGAGCAAAAAAGGCGCTTCGAATCGCGCCGCACCGACCCGCTGAAGCAATACAAGCTTTCGCCGGTGGATGCGAGATCGCAGGAGCTGTGGAATCAATATACGCTCGCAAAATACTCGATGCTGCTCGCTTCGAATACCGAGTTTGCGCCATGGACAATCCTTGATAGCAATGACAAAAAGATCGCGCGACTAAACGCCTTCCGCTGCATCCTCTCGCGCATAGATTATCCCGAAAAGATCGATGCAAAGGAGCTCGCGGTGGATCCAAACCTCGTGCGAAACGGCGCCAGGGAGATAGTGCTAATGGAGGATAGCCAAAAAAGCGAGGCTTGGCGCAAGCTGGAAAGCCCCTCTCGCAAGAACAAGAAGGATAAGAAAAAGGGTTGAATCTTGCCAATGGAGATTACTCGCTAAGAATTGCCATGAAGGCTTGCTAGGAATTGCTTCATTAGGGATTTATTTCCCAATAATAGAAAGGCATTGAATTTTACAGCTTTTCATTTAAAATCTTTAGCGGGATTCCATCCTGTTGGGAATTGAAACAAACGTCGCAACGATCTAGCCGATACCATATATAGTATAATTTCATTCCGTTGGGAATTGAAACATCGCTATGGCCTTGTTTTGCAGTATAGCAATCGCGTAGAATTCCATCCCGTTGGGAATTGAAACGCACCCTAAGTACTACCTATAACTTTGCCGTCGATAGTAGAATTCCATCCCGTTGGGAATTGAAACGGCTAAAATCTAAATTCCGATCTTGTGAGTTTAAGTAGAATTCTATCCCGTTGAGAATTGAAACTTCTGCCACTGCATTTTATAGCGTCCCGCAGGAATGTGGAATAATTCTATCCTTTGGGAATTGAAACGCCTAAATGGGCTTATTGCACGTTTTGCGTAGGCGGTAGAATTCATCTTGTTGAAATCAAAACGGATTTACGCGATACACCTTTTGCGGCAGGAATGGGTAGAATTCTCATCTCGCTAGAAAATTTAAAAGATTAGTTGTGGCTGGGATAAGATACAGCATGGGGCACTTATGTGAAATTTCATTCGGTTTCAATTTGCCCACCAAATATATTAAATTTATAGGTTACGAATAAAATTTTGAAGTTACTTATAGATTAAAATTTTAACGAACTGTATATTTGCCACAATATAAATAAATTTAAATGCAACTCATTTAGTAGCAAATTCCAAAATATTTGCAAAAATGCACGCTAGGGATTTTAAAAACTAGGTTAAAAAAGGGATTCTGTATTAATTTCAATTAAATTTACGCTACAAATTTAAGATCATGAGCCAAAGTATAGAATTTAAAATTAAATTATATGATACCAAAGAGGCAGAAAGATGGAAAAAATTTTATAAAGCAGAATTTGGTAGCATCCACTGAAACTGCAAAACAAAGAATATCGGCGTGGTCGTCATAAAAAGGAAAAATCATCTAAATTTAATGGATACTACCGCCTTTGCCACATAAAGTATAATAAATAAATGCCTCCGCCAGTTATTTTTTAAAATTTTTAAAAAATTTCTTCAAAAACGCCTTATAAAAGATCGCCAATTTCGACTCTTTTTTCTCATAAATCACGCGAAAAACGCCCTGCAGATCCAGCTTTTCTTGCAAAGTAATGTTTTGCACTCTACTCTCCTATAAGTTTTTTTATCTTATGCAGCACAAACGCAGCGTCGTCGCTATCGAGCTCGCACAACATCTGGCATATCGCGGTCGCGGCCTGCGGCTTGGTCGTGCCTAAACGCCAATCCTGATACGTCCGCATCGACACGCCTAGCCTCTGCGCCATCGCGGCGTGCGAGATCTTTTTGCCGTTGTTTTTAGCTTCGACGGCATTGTGCAAAATGTTGAATATATCGCTCGTTTCTAACATATGAAAATTATACAAATTTATTCGTTAATTATACATAAAATCGTATAAAATGAATAAAAATCGTGTTATTCATAAGTAAAAATAGCAAAACACTTCGTTTATCCGTATGAATTATACAGAATACTGCATAAAATAAACATAAAATTTTATAAAATTTTGCATATTATGCCGTAAAGATGAACCGGCTTGCACAAACAGGCATCTTATAGAACGGCACATTAAATTTTAAAACGGGGATAGATGAAATTTTACACATCGAAGCTTTTGGGATTTGATTTTTTTGATCGGTTCTGGCAGCTATTACAAACAAGATGGAATTTTACCCTTTACCCAGCTATACTTGCCGACGCAAAGAGTGCTTCAATTCCCAACGGGATGGAATTCTACGATCATCGATAAGTTTTGCGTCCATACGCAGCATGTTTCAATTCCCAACGGGATGGAATTCTACCCAGTATATGACACAGCCGATCCATCGGCAACGGTTTCAATTCCCAACGGGATGGAATTCTACCTGCTCGTAATCGATACGAGGAAGAAAACTCTGTAACGTTTCAATTCCCAACGGGATGGAATTCTACCATAACCTCGCTTGGTTTGTTCTCGCTCTTTGTGCGTTTCAATTCCCAACGGGATGGAATTCTACAGGCGTAAAGCAATGCAAGGTTTTAGAAAACTACACGTTTCAATTCCCAACGGGATGGAATTCTACCTAGCGCCAAAAAGCGGTGATGATGAAGCAGACGAAGGTTTCAATTCCCAACGGGATGAAATTCTACTTTTTCAACCTCTTTTACGGTATCGCCATACACGAGTTTCAATTCCCAACGGGATGGAATTCTACATAAAGTAATCTCTTTTTGAAATCTCTTTCATGGTTTCAATTCCCAACGGGATGGAATTCTACTGTCCATAGCGTGCGCCACAACATAACCGACAAATTGTTTCAATTCCCAACGGGATGGAATTCTACAAATTTAACGCTGGGCTTCCGTCTTTCAATAATGGGTTTCAATTCCCAACGGGATGGAATTCTACATACGATCAGGCGTAACGGCGTGCGAATAGATGCAGTTTCAATTCCCAACGGGATGGAATTCTACGATAGAGTAAAGTTTGACCTTAGAGTAGAGAAATGTTTCAATTCCCAACGGGATGAAATTCTACTCAAATCATAGTTATTGAAAATTATACTTTTCTAGTTTCAATTCCCAACGGGATGGAATTCTACAGCACGAATTTTCCCATTTTCCTAGGTAGAAAGTGTTAGGAGTATATATTTTTATGCCTTAAAATGGACTAAATTT
>NZ_CALHHX010000196.1 GCF_938030685.1 uncultured Campylobacter sp.
ACCGCGTGCTGTGGTTTGCGATCACGCCCGGCCGCAACGACCGCCGCAGGCTGCGTGCCTACTTCAAAGAGCATCTTGACTTCGACATCGACGGCGACTGATTTTGATTTAAATTTAGAGATTTGGCGTAAATTTAGCGACAGAATTTTGCAACGTAAAATTTTAAGAGGATTTCGCACGGCGGAATTTTGCGATCTAAATTTTACCGAGCAAAATTCTAAGGATGAAAATGTTAAGATATAAAATTTACGAAGAAGAATTTCACGGCGTAAATTTCAAAGCCTCGAATGCATGCCGCAATATTTGCGGCTCTATACGGCGAACTTCACCTCGCTTAGCCGCCCCAAATTATCAAACGAAAAGAGTGCGTCATTTTTAAAATTTGCTACGATCTTGTCCGCCGCTTCGCTAAATTTCGTGCCGTTTCTAAGTAAAAGCGCCTTAATAAAAACGGCGTGATTTAACTGAAATGTGCCTATATAATCGCGCGCTAAAGAGATGAGCCCCCTTGCGTCCATGCTGAGCTTGATCGTGCCATCGGAGCTCACGCACTCGCCCGCCGCGAACGCCACAAACACCGCTCCGCCTGCGTGCGGACAGCGGTAGTAACATACCGGTTCCTGCGATAATCCGCACGCGATCGCGCTTAGAGCGTGGCCGTTTATCTCCGCGCTTAGTGCGAGCTTAGGCGTGCTAAGCTCCTCTAGCCCGTGCCGCAAGCCGAAGTCGCGCACATCTCGCGCAAGGGTGAGCAGCCGCTCACCTAGGCGGTTTATATTTTCGTATCCCTACAGCCACGTGCGGCTGGCGTTTGCTTCGCTGCCGATATACCAGATGGCGCGCGGCGCATCATCGCCGAAACTGATCTCGCCGCGCTTTAGATCCACAGACCAGCGCCTGCTCTTTACGATCAGCTTCGAGCCCGCCTCTTGCACCCTTGCGCCGCAACCTAAACACGCCGAAAACAGATCAATAAAGCTGCTCCTATCCACGCCCAAGCGGTCTAAAAATTTCATTTTTACTCCTTTGATCTCGCGCCGATAAATTTAGCGCTTTTGTGGAATTTATCGGCGCGCCCTATTATGCGCCGCACTTGGCTATGGAATTCTACAAAAATAATTATCTGCCGCCTACGCTATGACGATTTCATGCGGCGCGCAGTAAAATTTAATCAAATTTTATAAAGTCGCAGCGGATAAAATTTCATATCAGAACGCCGCATGGATAAAATTTTGTAGCCGAGCTGCGGGCGCGACCGCAATAATCGGCTGGCGGACATAAAATTTAAACCGCTCACGGGATGTTAAATTTGAAAAGCAAAATTTTAGCCTAATTTAAAGGCGAAATTTTACGACCGAGCAGTGAACGCTAGAGCTTAAAGCGGCGCGGCAGCAGCGAATGTATCAGCTCAGGCGACGAGCGATAGAGCTTAAAACGCCGTACAGTCATAAAATTTAAATCGCCTCTTTAGATAGTGAAATTTAAAGACGAAATTTAATACCGAATGGCGAGCCGCTTAAATTTAAACCGACCGAGCGATCGTTAAAATTTAAAAGCGAATTTTACGACCGCGCGGCAAAAGATGAAATTTAGATCACCCTCTCAAGCATAAAATTTAATCGATCTTCAGCACGCTTAAAAATGCCTCGCTCGGCAGATTTACTCTGCCGATCGCCTTCATGCGCTTCTTGCCCTCTTTTTGTTTCTCGAGTAGCTTGCGCTTGCGCGTGATGTCGCCGCCGTAGCATTTGGCGGTCACGTTTTTGCCCATCGCGCGGACGTTTTCGCGAGCGATGATCTTGTTGCCGATACTTGCTTGAATCGCGACTTCAAAAAGCTGCCGCGGCACGATCTCCTTCATCGCTTTGACGAGGTCGCGCCCCTTGGATTCGGCCTTTGAGGCGGGCACGATGATCGAGAGCGCATCGACCGCTTCGCCCGCGACGCGGATGTCGAGCTTTACGAGATCGCCGCGCCTATAATCGATCGGCTCGTAATCAAAGCTCGCATAGCCCTTCGTGCAGGACTTGAGCTTGTCGTAAAAGTCCATTATGATCTCGTTTGTGGGCACGTCGTATTCGAGCAGGACGCGCTCAGGCGTGATGTAGTCCATCTTGGTTTGGATGCCGCGGCGCAAATTTAAAAGGCTGATGAGATTGCCTAAAAACTCGCTAGGGGTGATGATGGTCGCCCTGACGTAGGGCTCCTCGATGCGCTCGATGAAATTTGGCGCGGGAAGCTCGCTGGGGCTGTGTATCCGCACGCACGAGCCGTCTGTGAGATACACGGCGTATGTGACGGTCGGCGCCGTGGCGATGAGATCAAGATCAAACTCGCGCTCGAGCCGCTCCTTCACGACCTCCATATGCAGTAGCCCCAAAAACCCGACGCGAAAGCCAAATCCTAGTGCGAGCGACGTCTCGGGCTCGTAGCTAAGCGAGCTGTCGTTTAAGCTGAGCTTGTCCAAAGCGTCGCGCAGATCTTCAAATTTATCGGTCTGCACGGGATAGATGCCCGCAAACACGAAGGGCTTTGCCTTCTCAAATCCGCCCACGGGCGCGGCGGCGCGTTTTTTAAAAAGCGTGATCGTATCGCCCACCTGCACGTCGGCGACGTTTTTTAGCCCCATCACGACGATGCCCACTTCGCCGCTGCTAAGCTCGCGGGTTTTGGCAGGCGCGAGCGGGTTGGGATACATCAGATCAAGCACCTCGTGGCGGTTCTCGCTACCCATGATATAGACCTCGTCGCCCTTTTTCAGCACGCCGTCGTAGAGTCTCGCAAGCGCGAGCGCGCCTAGGTAGTTATCGAACCAGCTGTCGTAGATAAGCGCCTTAAGCGGCGCAGCGTCGTCCGTTTTGGGCGCGGGGATGCGAGTGATTATCGCCTCTAAAAGCTCCTTGATACCCGCACCCGTTTTGGCGCTGACCTCGATCGCGCTGCTGCAATCAAGCCCGATGACGTGCTCGATCTCCTCTTTTACGCGCTGCGGATCGGCGGCGGGCAGATCGATTTTGTTAAGTACGGGGATGATTTCAAGATTGTGCTGCAGCGCGATATAGACGTTTGCGATGGTCTGCGCCTGCACGCCCTGGCTCGCATCCACGACGAGGATCGCCCCCTCGCAGCTAGCCAGCGAGCGCGAGACCTCATAGCTAAAATCTACGTGGCCCGGAGTGTCGATTAAATTTAAAACGTATTTCTCTCCGCCAAGCTCATACTCGAGCCGCACGGACTGCGCCTTGATCGTGATGCCGCGCTCCTTTTCGATATCCATCGTATCCATGATCTGGCTGCTCATCTGGCGCGCCTCAACGGCGTTACACTCGCTAATCAGGCGGTCTGCGAGCGTGGATTTGCCGTGGTCGATATGCGCGATGATGCTGAAATTTCTGATATTTTTTGTTTTCAAGTGGCTTTCCTGACGAAATTTTAAGCCGCATTGTGCCGAAATTTCATTTAAAAATGGGTAAATGGGCGAATAGAATTTATGAGGCGAAATTTATAAGGCGGCTCTAGGCGGATTGGAATTTTATGAAATGGAATTTTGGGGGGTAGAGGAGGGATATAATGCGGCTTTGAGTGATATGCTTTTAAGCATTATTGGCAATGCGCTTTGTCACGGTAGGATTTTAGGATGAGGATTGAGCGCAGTTTTTCCTAATTGATTTTTGCGGCTGTATTGAAATGTAGGATTTTAAAAGATCCGCTACTAATAAAACCAAAATTTCGCTCATAAAAAAAGGCTAGCCAGGAGGCTAGCCTTTGTAATATGAGCTTAACGCTGATACTACCAATCGGTCTTTTGATTGTAGATATCGCGAACATCGCCAGAATCTAGAATTCTAGTCGAAGTATCGCTAGTACTATTGTCTGACGAGCTACCACCAGCGAACGACCCTACATCATCCGCTATGCCCGATTTAACCTGACCTTCACCGCCCCAGACCGTAGGTTTAGACTGCTTTATATGTACGCGAAGAGGATTATAATACTGTCGTACGCCCGGATACTTTTTAGAGTAGGCTCCTCCATCATTTGCAGTAAACATAGTCTTATCATTTAAGGCTGGAGTATGAATAAGCCATGGATTAGTAATGATACGTATTGTAGCATGACCGGCCGCAGTGCCACTGATGGTTATATTCTCTCGGCCATTTTTTACCACATTGGCCCTGCTGATATCCACATTTACGTTGCCAACCTTAGTAAGACTATCGTAGTCGCTCACAAACTCCTCGTCTATGTTATTTAAAGTAGCTTTCGTATTTACTACAAACTTCGTAAAGTCAGTTAAGCTATGATCTTGAGCCGCTAGCACGGTAAATATATTCGAGGCTTTAACCTTATTCGAAGAATCGATCACAACCGGGGCTTCATAGGCAAGATTTTCATTAGGCGCAGGCATATTCGAACACTTATCAATTCTGCCACAATAAATCTGCGTATAAATAGGAACAGATATTGGAGTCCCAGTGGTAGCTTGCTGCACTATGGCTCCCAAACTTTTATCGTACGATGTACCATAGACAAATAGGGCGTAAGTGCCTACATTATCGCTAAAATCTGTAACGGTAGTGCCGGTTGCGTAAGTTTTGCTATTAGAATTAGCGGCGGCTATATAAGCAGCCTTACTTGCAGCTCTGGTCTCGCTAACCTTTCTAGTAATAAAGACATCGAAATCTTCCTTAGACAGCTTTATACCGGTTTTATTGTAGTCCTCAGAGTCGGTATCAGAGATAGCTTTGTATGAGCTATCGAATTTCGATGGCCAAAACTTTCCAA
Source organism: uncultured Campylobacter sp. (assembly GCF_938030685.1). Taxonomy (GTDB): domain Bacteria; phylum Campylobacterota; class Campylobacteria; order Campylobacterales; family Campylobacteraceae; genus Campylobacter_B. The sequence goes on from NZ_CALHHX010000196.1 coordinate 4,786, forward strand.
AGGTCTTAAGAGCGGTTCCGTTTTGAATATCAAAGTCACTAGCATAGATAAGCACCGGGGTGCTAGGGGTTTTATGCATCCTAGCGAAGTTAAAATACACGGTCGAGTCGGGAGTTTGTCCTTCTCTAAATCCTTGCGCTAAAATTCTGAATTCATTTGACTTCGAGTCATAATTAATTCCTGTACCGCCTTGCGGTCTATTGATAAGCCCGCCTCTTAATGAAGCATCAGAGTAGTAATTAAGAGCTATTTTAAGCGGTATAGGTAAGCCATAACCAGCATCACCGCTAGAAGCGGCTTCCTCCCAGTCTGGCATCTCATCAGTTTTAGAAGAACCCTTACTGCTTCTTACGTTATATTTATAGCATCTGCTATCATATCCAGTAGAGCCTAAGCATACGTCAGAATCTTTAGCAAAATACTGCGTATCGCTAGGGATCTCGTATTTAACGGCAGGTTTATCAGGATATGGCACGTAATTTGTAGCTCCACCGGTCTTATTAGCGGTAGCTGTGGAGCAACGCCCATCGGTACTATTGTTAGCGCAATCAAATCCGAAATTTAGCGCAAAATCAAGATCGCTCGAAAATCCGCACACGGCTTGAAGTTTCTCCTTACCTTTGTCGCCAATTTCCATTTTATATCCGTCATAAAGCGTAGCGATGACATCCTTATAAACTTTGTCAGATAGATACGCTACTGCATTGACCTTAAGCTTAGCTAGCTGACTTATCTGATGCGTCACCGCTAAATTCTGGCTAGAATTTTCGTCAGCATATACTACGACATCGTTTTCGATGTCCGGAGCGTTGAAATATGTATACGCAGATATTCCACCAGAGATATTATTATCGCCTACGCCGGTTGTCACACCGTTATCAAGGCTTGTGAGAGATACTCTGATACGATCCGGTCGGTAGCGCAATACAATATTATCATTTATCGCTTTATCTTTATTGGCAGCAAGTCTCATACCGACGTCGCAACCTACCATACCTTTAGCGTCCGGAGTGTTACTAGATGAATTGATAATACATTTAGCGCTCTTCCACTTCTTAGAGTATGTCTGATCAGAGTAAGCGTCAGTCCACGAATTATCATAGATGTTTACGAGTACATCGCCGACATTATAGTAATTAAAAATTTTATCGGCATCTTTGCCTATGGTTTCAGTATAGATGACGGCATAGCTTTTATCTTTTGCCTCAGGATTTTTTCTAGACTGAGTCATAAGATATGCACCTTGAACATGACCTTTGCTATCAAATTTAGCAACGCCCTCCGTCTCTTCGATATTTCTAGCGTTAAAATTCGCCCATAAGCTTACCGCATTTTTATCCCATACTCTTCTAAATGCTGCGTCAAATTTCGAGCTTGTGCCATTTAATACGCACGAGACATCATCACTCTTGCCAAAAGAGCCTTTTTTGATAGCTTCCGGATCAATCTCATATTTGCCTGTTTCGGCATTGTATTTAGCACCGGCATATTCCACTGCGGTACCGCCATAACAACTATCTTCTTTAACGCCACGTTTTAACGTAGTGGAAGCATTCTTTCTATCTACATAATAGGATTGAGTAGAGACATTAGCCGCGCATTCATTGGATATAAATGGACGTAAGTAGGTTTGAATACCGCGGATCTTGGTTGATATATCTTGAGTATCGTCAGAATCCGCGCCATAGCTTTTACGTAGATGATAGCGTTGATTGCCCAAATCCCCGCCAATTTCTGCTGTGTAGTTAGGTACGTAGTTGCCGCTATAGCTTCTGGCCGATATTACATGAGCCAAGATATCTGCATTTTGTGTATAATCACCACCTACGCGCAGATTACTAGGATTAAGTACGCTGGAGCCATCACCTTTTTTAGTTATATCGCCACTAGCGGTAGTGTCTACGATCTTACTATACTTGCCCGAATTCTTCAGTGCTTCTGTATCTACATTAAAATATGCAGGGCGAAGCACGAAGTTGTCGCTACCGCATATATGGAACGAGCCGTCTTTTGACATTTGAATTCCGAACTCATCTTTAGCAGCCTTTATATTATCTTCAAGCTTCTTCAGCTCCGGTTGTATTTTATTCTCCCAAATATCCTTCTTTTGGTTCTCGGTTAGATTTTTGTTGCACCAACCGAAATTCTCACCAGACTCACAATATCCATATCGCTTTTTAAGCTCCCATTTCTTGAGCTCCGAATAATAAGCCTTAGGATCGCTGCTATTTAAATCTTTATTTTTTATATACTGATCTAAATCGGACCCTGAGGCAACTTGATTGTCCGGACGATAGCTAAGCATAAATGTAAGACCCTGATACGCATCTCCTATCTCTATATCGTTTAGCTCTAAAATACTTTTTCCTTTAAAATCCACTTCCTTATCGATAGTGTAATCGGTTTTGTCCTTCATCTTAAACGGAATTTTTAAGGAATCGGTTACGGATAGACATGAGTAAACTGCACTATTTCCCTTATGGTCATCGGCAATTTTATCCGAGGTAGTAGCGGCATTTCTCGCCCTGACAACGGATAAATACAATTTACCGCTCAAGTCGAATTTCTCAAGCTTTCTAGCCTCGCTACCGATATATATGAGCTTACCGGTATTTGGATCTTTTTTAAAGTAAGGAGAATTTGCAGCAGCATCGATATATTCCTCGCATTTACCAGTTTCATTGTCATACTTCTTACAAAATTGGCTCTCGTAATCCGGTCTAAAGATAAGTTTTGCATCGAAAGGCTTATCGGAGATTTGAGTATATAGTCTATCATCGTCGTCATTTTTACTAAAATTCTTATTGACTACCTGCAAACCGCTTAAAGGTAGGATATTAACGCTTTTAGAAACCTTTGTCGCGTCGCATAATTCAAGCTCGGAAGCGCTATCCATCTCTATGAAGACTCGCTGACCGCCGCCTATGTCTAGGCTCATCTTATAACTTAGTGTCACGGCAGGAGCCTGCAATATGGTTGCACCCGTATTTACGGTAGCATTAAACTCACCGTATGCCGCTTTACCTGGCTGCATTAATCCGCCTACAAGTACAGGACTACCGCCCGGTGTTGAAGAAGGAGTTAAGTCTCCCGCGCCTTGACCTATATAAAATTTCAATATATTACCGTCAAGCGCAGTAAACTGCCTATCTTTATAAATAGCCTTCGTAACGTTTGGAGTGCCACCTTTTATGACGTCTTTCATAGTCTCGTATGCACCCTTTTGACCATCGCGTAAATAGACTAGTTCATCGGCTGCCGCCGCAGGTATGGTATTTGTAGTGGTAGTGATAGGATCATTTACGACTAGCTCGTTATTTATAGTAGCGCTATCTTTGGTATAGGTAGCGCCGGCTTGACCAAAGTCGATCGATACTACCGCACCTGCTGCATCTTCGCTATCGCCGCCATTCAATCTATTTTCAAATTTCATTCTATAATAGATATTTTCACCCGCAACTACCGGGTTTTTGATCTGCTCAGGAGGTTCATGTAGTTTTTTTACATCCTCTTCGCTTCTTCGGTTACCATCATTATCAAAGAATTTAACCCAGTTAGAGGCGTTATAGACTTCATACTGATAGCACATTTGAGGGACATACAAATCGGCGGAAATAGCAATCATACTTATGAAGTTTTGATCGGCTTGACCTCCGTTGAGATCTTCATACGCCGCACCCAAAGAGATGTTTAGACTAGATTGCGCATTCTTCATCTTTGAACCGATATCGAATTCGTCCAGATCAAATCCACCTAAATAACCAGTGCCGTATGGATAGCTATACTTATAGGTGCCGTTATCATTTATAAGTAAAGCGACAGAGCCGTCGTATATATTAGCGCGATCGTTAGCTAACCGTTGATTAACCACACCGGATCCGTATAGCGAATCCATTTGTGCGGTTCCTTTGTGTTGAACTTTAAAATACTCGTCGGAGGTCATTTTTCTCTCGCCACCAAACCCTAAAAACCCTAGCTTTGCACTTACGGACCCACTTCTAGGTGTATAAAATCCATTGATGGTAGCGTTAATGTTTATAGGCGTATATCCCTTATCCCAAGGGGTGAGGACAAAATAATCGCCGTAAATAGTTACGTTTTTTGGTTTAAAATATTTATTTTTATATTCTACGGCCTCTTTATAAGTCATTTTTTGACCCGTTACGCTATCGTTAGATTGTAAATTATCTAGCAAAGCCCTTCTGGACGGGGCGGTTTTATCATATACTACGATTATTCCCCATCCGCCGTACGGCCCAAGACGAACGCTGTTGAACTCTCCATTGGTAAAATCTGCACCGCTTTGATCCTCACCATCACTCGTTTTTACGTTTCCTACAGTAAATTCAATGCTGTCGGAATAAGGTTCAAAATATGTCTTGACTAGATCGGTAATATCTTTAGTGCAGCCATATTTTAAACGCAAACGTAAGGGCTTGCGAGATTCTGCCAAAAAGTTCCAAGCAGCCGTTCCTTCGCATCTATCTCTATAAACATCTTCTATTATGCTAGCTTTACCTTTCGAGCTTTTCATTTTAAATTTCACCCGTGTATACCCCTTAGCAAAACCGGTCAATTTTTTTCCGTCTTTGCTGTTGTATTCTGCTTGGCTGTCAAAATCAGTCGTGCTGAATATATTTCCCTGCCAATAAAGTCTCGCATAGACTATATCGTCTTTAGTCACGCCCTTAGGAAGCCTCAAAACAGCTTTTGAACTATTCAAATAAAACTGTCCGTCGCCGTCATCTTTAATGTATGTGCCTTTTGCTCCCCACATGTAATCACGGCCTAAAGCAGAAGGCCAGCTTAATTTAATCACCGGCTTTCCAGTCACGGCGTAGTCTCCAAAGACGTATGTGCCCGCACCGCCGAATCTAACTATCGGCTTTTGGTTTAATTCGTCAGACGGAAAGTTTTTTATAGTGGTGAAATTATACAAACCCTCATTTCCGTTCCAAGTCCAACCACTTCTGCCTATCTTTCCGTCCAGCACGCCATCGTCACGATACTCGTTGCTTATTGGGGTAGCAGGATTTATCTTCACGTTCGACCTAACATCATCTGCGAATACTCCCGTCGCGAAACAAAACAACAGCGCCAAAATGGGCGCAAAGCTAAAACTCTTAACTTTCATGATACTACCCTCCGGTCAATAACATAATTTTTGACTATTATTTTACATTTTTTTTGCTTAAATTACAGTGCAATTTGAAAGATTTATAATTAAAATTTAATTTATTTCAAATGGGACGGCAAATAACGACAACGCGATGAAAACTTAACGATGAAAAAATTTCATAAAATATAAAAAATGCGGAAATTTATCAAAAATTTCAGCAAATTTTAAAATTCAAAAGCTCTGTTACGATTTGATGTTGAAATAAATTTTACATCCGCTACGAAAAGCCGGCTCGCTTACGGCGAGTTGAGCGCGATTTTTTGCTCACGCAACTTCACCCACATTCGCTTTACGGCTTCACTGCTCGTAGATAATTCTCGCAACAAGGCTTGTCACAACTAAAAATCGGGCGGTATTACTCTGTAAAAATTCCTAGTGCAGCGAATTAAAGACATCGCAATTTGGACTTTGCAAAAATATGATCAGCTATTTTTCCAAAGTTCATCGGCGCTATGTTATAACAGAGACGATTTAAAAAAAGCACCCGATCCGAATTTCATCAGAACTCGAGCGCTTGAAATTTCAAATACCCGAATATGAAATTTAGCTAAAACAGACCGAATTTACCGTCCTTGCGCTTATAAAGCACACGCATTTTAGCGTCCATATCATTGAAAACCAAAAACTGATCGGTGCTTTCTTTAAGCTTATTTAGCGCCTCATCGATCTCTAGCGGCTTATATAGATCCAGCTCGGTAGGGACGATCTCATCAACTTCATCGTTTAAATTTGGCTTATTGGCACCGACCGCATTATCTACGGCGTTTTGCTTCATTTCGTCGCGATTTTTGTGAGAATTTACCTTATCGTGGTATCTGCGAAGCACTTTTGAAGCGCGATCTACGATGAGATCGACGGCAGCGTAGAGATCTTTATCTTTTTGACGCACAACGATAGTGTCTTGATGCGCTAAATTGAGTGAGAAATCCACCACGAAGCCCTTTTTACCCTGCTTCTCGTCAGCAGAAATTACACAACGCCCCGAGATGATGTCGAGATTATATTTTTCTAGCGTCTCAAATGCGTTTTCTACATAATTTTTAATAGCTTCTGTTAGCTCAAACTGCTTACCTACGATATTTAAATTCATCGCCTCTCCTTTGCATTATGGTTTTTGAATAGTTCGTCTGTGATATCTAACCTTTGGTGTACCCATAACCGCCGTATTTGACTCTACTATTACGTCTACAAGTGCAGCATGGCTTAAAATTCTGCCCACACTACCGTTCGCAAGACTTTCTGACGAGCCTTGCCCAAAATTACTATAAGCGACGGTATGATTGCCGGGCGCACCCAGCTGTGTATCGAAATATCCGAATGTCACGGTGATATCAAACATCTTTTGAGCTGGATCATTTGACGGATACACAAGAGTAATCGTATTTAGTGTAGGATTAGTCGCAGCCGTAGCGTTCTTCTCCTTAAGCTCAGTAGTTAGATACTGGTGCTTTTGCATAGCAAGGACTGCTAACTCCGTAGCGCTCTGAGCTAGCAGTAGCGCCTGCTCTCTGCCTTGAATATTATTGACATCGCGAGCCGTCATAGACGCGATAGATAGTGCCGTAATCGCCGTAGTCGCTACAATGATGATAAAAAATATGGCTGCTACTAGAGCGAAGCCCTTTTGCATAGTTTTCATTAGTACACCACCTGTGCTTTACAAACGTTTAGATCCAACTCTGCGGGATCGAAATTTCTGCCGTCGTCTCTCATACATAGCTTAAGCGCAACGGCGCCGTTATCGTCCTTAAACCTAAACAAGCTCACGTCCTCGGCTAGTAACGCGCTGCTAGCCTTATCATACGAGTTCGCATCTTTTTCAACGGTGCTCCATGGACGATAGTTATATTTCAAGAGTAGATTAAAATTCTTACTTAATACTTTACCTGCATTATTTTTCATATATGTTACGACTTGATCTGGAACAATCGCGTAGGCACTATGAGCTATATAGTACTGCTCGGAGAATTCCTGTGATTTATCGTTATTTGGATTTAATGGATATTGGTTGATAGTAATAGTTTCGCTTTCTTTATTATTGGTACCCGTAGTACTAGGAGTGCCTACGGCGATCAGCACGCGATTGCTACCGTTCACGTCGACCTTTCTATCGTAGCCAAAGCCTATACCTACGCTAGTAGGTGAAGCATCATTCGTAACAACCCTAAAGATAACGGCAACTTGAGTATTAGTGGACGATTTACCGTATTCCGTAGCTCTTAAATTTCCAACTATATTAGCCACTTGGGGGAAATCGCTGCCCAAGGATACCATATTGAATGTAGCTCTCGTATTTCCAATATAGCCTGCATCTTCTGTACCTGCTTTCCATTTGTCATCTCGGAGTTGAGACATCGACATGAAGCCACTCCAACCGGGAGTTCTCTTGTTTATATTTCTCGTCTCTACGCTTTGTCCGATCCACTCTAGTATATCGTATTTTGGATCATCTAAAGCGCTAATTGGCACGAATGCGTTCGTTCTAAGCTCTCTGCCTATAGTAGAACTTTTTATTCTATCTTCCAAGCGATTTGTTATTAGCATTATTGCATTTTGTGTTCTAGCTTCCAGCTGATTTACTGCACGTACATGCACATAGGATTTATATATCTTTGTGTATAGATCGGCGCCGAACATCGAGATGATACCTAATACTACGATAACAAATACAAGCTCTATAAGGGTGAAACCTTTTTTCATCTCGCGCTCCTATCGGGAATATCGTCTAGTGACGGCTGTCTGAACGCCGACGCCGATATTGGATAAAAACGCTTTTAAAACTACTGATTTGGCAGTACCATCTTTAGCTACGGCATCGTTTAGATCCGTGGCGGCAACCCTAACCATCTTTATATTGGTAGGGGAGCCATTGGCTGGTTGATCACTAAGGGTTCCGTTTATATCGGTACCCTTAGCATAATCTTCCGCAGTAAAAGGCTCTGCTACATAATCTACGTCGACATTAATTCCAGTATTAAGAATAAAATCACCCTTACTACTAGAGCCCACTAAATCACCTACTGTCATTTGAGTAGTAAATTTATCGTAGTCATCAACATCGTTATAACGACCGCCGCCGAAAGAAATTTTCCCTCTACCGAATTGTCTTTTTGTGGCTGGAGCTTGGGTGCTAACCTCACGCTTACTAGCCTCATCCAAAATTCCCGGTCTAGCTTCCATAGTGCTATTATCCGGCAATTTTATCGTCGGATTTACCGATAAAATTCTCTTCATGCAGCCCGTATCGCCTCCACACGTAGCATCCCCCGCGTACGCACTATCCCACTGTGCCTTAGATATACGAGACATAAAAGCTTTGGCGTTATATACAAGCTCCTCTTTGATCGCGAGGGCGTTTAGCTCGGTGGTTTGCGCGACGATACGCGGAATCGCCATCGTCGTAATCGCCAAAATCACGATAGTAAAGACTAGCTCAATTAGAGTAAAACCTTTTTTCATCTTACATCCTTTCTTTAAAATTTTGAAATTACGGAAACGCAAACTTACTCTGCGTTATCGGCGCTAATTATACTATTGTTAAACTTAAATTTAGAATTTATCGCGTAAATTTTTTCGGTTTACAAAGATTTTTAAGCCCGAACGCACAAAAATTTTAAAGAAATTCCATTTTTAAATTTGGATGCAGAATTTAAGCTTGCATTTACTCAAAGACTATAAAATTACGAGCTAAATAAATTCCAAGGATTTTTTATGACAAATCTAAGTAAAATTCTATCCGCTCTCCTATTTATCGCGTTTATCGGCGGCTGCAGCGGCAAAGGCGACGGCGAGCTTTTTAACCTAAGTCCCGAGACGTGGTATTCTAAAATTTTAGAAGATATCAACAACGCAAATATGGAGGATGCCGAGAAGCATTACACTAGCTTTTCTAGCGAACACATCGCCTCTCCGCTGCTTGAGGAGATGACACTCATTATGGCGTGGGCTTTTGTGGAGGATGAAAACTACGAGAAAGCAAACAAATACCTAGACGAATATATCCGTCTCTACGGCACGACGCAAAAAATCGAATACGCAAGATTTCTAAAAATTAGAGCAAATTTCGATTCCTTTAGCCGCCCAAATCGCAACCAAAAGCTAATGCTAAACAGCATCGACGAAATTCGAAAATTTATAGCTGAATACCCGCAGAGCGAGTATCGTCCGCTACTTGAGACGATGCTAACGAAGCTCAGACTTGCCGAGCATCAGCTAAATATCGACATCAAAGACCTTTACCAGCGCACCGACCGCGAAAGTTCTGCCAAAATCTACGAGCAGCGCATCGAAGAATCCCCGCTAAACGGCACCGACGTCATTAAACCGCGCTCACCTTGGTACCGCGCGATCTTTGAGTAGGAGGAGCGATGCAACTAATGCAAAATACAACTTTCCCGAGCGATCTGCCCATCATCGTCGAGGACGAGCTATTTTTATATCCCTTTATGATAGCGCCCCTTTTCATCGGCGACGAGCATAACAAAAAGGCTCTCGATCTAGCCGCTAAAAACGAATCTATGATAATGGTCGTAAGCTCAAAGTCGGAATTTAGCGGCGATAGAAGCTTCGGCGGTATCTATAACGCAGGCGTCGTGGGCTCCGTGATGAGAACCGTGCCGCTCCCTGACGGTCGGGTTAAAATTTTATTCCAAGGCGCGCTAAAAGGTAAAATCGTAAAAGAAATTTCACAATATCCGTTAATCGCTACCGTCGATATCATCCACGACGAGCGCGGCAACGACCAGAAATTAGACGCGCTGGTAAGCGTGCTGAAAGAAAAAACCAAGACGCTTAGCACGCTCACGCATTTTTTCCCGAACGATCTACTGAAAACCATCGACGACGGCACCGACGCCGCGCGCGTTTGCGACCTAATTTTAAGCGCACTGCGGCTAAAAAAGCAGGTAGCCTACTCATTTTTTACCGAGAGCAACTTGCAAAAGCGCCTTTTCAACCTCATCAACTACATCTCCGACGAGATTGAAGCGCAGAGGCTTGAAAAGGAGATCAAAAGCAAAGTTCACTCCAAGATCGACAAGACGAACAAAGAGTATTTTTTAAAAGAGCAGCTCAAGCAGATCCAAAAGGAGCTCGGCGGCGATGCCGACCGCGACGTCGAGATCGAGGAATACCGCAAAAAGCTGGAAGCCAAAAAGTCATATTTGGGCGAGGACGCCTACAAAGAGATCAAAAAGCAGATCGATAAATTTGCCCGCCTTCATCCGGACAGCGCCGATGCGGGGCTCGTGCAGAGCTATCTGGACTGGGTTTTGGAGGTGCCTTTTGAAAAGACCGCCAAGCATAAGATGTCCATCGAGGGAGTTACGGCGCAGCTAAATAAAGACCACCACTCCCTGAAAAAGCCCAAGGCGCGCATCGAGGAGTATTTCGCGCTAAAGCAGCTTTTAGAGCTTCGCGGCACAAGCGGCAAGAAAAATAAAGAGGACGGCAAAAACGGCGGCGCGATCTTGTGCTTCTACGGCCCTCCCGGCGTAGGCAAGACGAGCCTTGCAAACTCCATTGCGACCGCGCTTAAGCGTAAGCTCATCCGCATCGCTTTGGGTGGGCTCGAGGACGTAAACGAGCTGCGCGGACACCGCCGCACCTACATCGGCGCGATGCCTGGGCGTATCGTGCAAGGCCTCATCGAGGCAAATCAGATGAACCCCGTCATCGTGCTTGATGAGATCGATAAAA